>NZ_JASGBX010000002.1:0-437548 GCF_030053335.1 Pantoea sp. EABMAA-21 | reverse complement strand
TCCTCTGTAGTTCAGTCGGTAGAACGGCGGACTGTTAATCCGTATGTCACTGGTTCGAGTCCAGTCAGAGGAGCCAAATTCTTGAAAAGAGCAGCCTATCAGGCTGCTTTTTTTATGCCTGCAATTTGGGAGGCGATGAATGGAATAGTTGGGCGATGTCCTATCTAAAGTCATTGTCGGCTCAATCTGAAAATCTCAGCCAAACCTGCACATCTCATCACAGCCTGAACATCTCAAACCCAATTCAACTCCCCAACATAGCTTGAAGACCTCATATCAGTCTGAACATCGCAACCCACTCAATACCTCAACCCTGTTTGAATATCTTCGGCCTGCCTGGGAATCTCAACCCAAACTGAAAATCCTACATCTCAAATCTCTGCATATTTCAGCCCCACTCCAACTCCACTGCCCCATCTCCCAAACTGCCACAGTTCTTCGCTCCCTCTCCCTGCACTCTGTGACTCTCTTCACAACTCTTTAACGCCGACTTGTATGGTAGTATTAGCAAGCGTATTTTTCATTCATTGCATTCCCGTTGCTGCCAAATCCACCAATTAAGTGTGTATCTGGCAAGGAGTAGATGATGAAAAGTGTCGTAATTGAACAACCGGGTGAATTGGTAGTGGCAGAACGCGCATTGCCTGAACCAGCCGCAGGCGAAGTGCGCGTCAAAGTGCAGTTTGCCAGTATCTGCGGTTCAGATGTGCACATCTGGCACGGCCACAACCCATTCGCCAAATACCCGCGTGTGATTGGCCACGAATTCTTTGGCTTGATCGATGCGGTGGGTGAAGGCGTGGATGCCGCGCGTATCGGCGAGCGTGTGGCGGTGGATCCGGTCGTCAGCTGCGGACACTGCTATCCCTGCTCCATCGGTCGCCCAAATGTCTGCAAAGAACTGCAGGTGATCGGTGTGCACCGTGACGGTGGTTTCAGCGAATTTGCGGTGGCACCGGCGAAAAACGCTTTTACTCTGCCCGCTTCTATTCCGGACAAACTCGCCAGCCTGGTGGAACCGTTCACCATCGCGGCGAACATCACCGCCTTCCTCAAACCGCAGGCCAATGACGTGGCACTGATTTACGGCGCAGGCCCGATGGGCTTAACCGCCATACAGGTGCTGAAAGGCGTCTACGGCGTGGAAAAAGTGCTGGTGGTGGATCGTCTGCCGGAACGTCTGGCGCTGGCGCAGGAAAATGGCGCTGATCAGGTGTTCAACAACAGTGAGATTCCGCTGGCCGCACAGCTGGAAGGCGTGCAGCCAACATTGATCATCGATGCCGCCTGCCATCCGACCATTCTGGCAGAAGCCGCTGCCCTCGCCTCTCCAGCGGCGCGTATTGGCCTGCTCGGCTTCTCCGGTGAGCCTTGCAGCATCACGCAGCAGGCGTTAACCAGCAAAGAGTTATCACTGTTTACCTCGCGCCTGAACAGCAATCGCTTCCCGCAGGTGATTGAGTGGATGGAGAAAGGTCAGATTCAGCCAGAGAAATTAGTCACCCACTATTTCCCGCTGGCTGAGATTGAAAAAGCGATGACGCTGTTCGAAAAAGATCCGCGCACCTGCTGCAAAGTGATTCTGCACATGGGTTAAGTTAATCTTCACACCAGGTGTCCTTAATCCGGTGCGTACCCGCCGGCCAATATAATAATCCTCTCAATGCTTCAGGCTGTATCAAAGCGGCAAGTGATTCAATCCCCGAAGGGGATGAGATTAAGCAGGCCACACAGAAACAGATTGAAGCATGATGGGGAAACGGAGTTTCTATGTTAAAGAATCTACGCTGGACCCTCGTACTGCTGTTGTTCCTGGTTTATATGATCAACTACCTCGATCGTATTGCCCTTTCTCTGACTGTGCCGCTGGTAGAAAAAGACCTGATGATCAACGCCGAACAGTTCGGCATGATTTTCGGTAGCTTCTTCTTTGGCTACGCGCTGTTTAACTTTATCGGTGGCCTGGCGACTGATAAATTCGGCCCGACTATCGTGCTCGGCACCGCCGTCGGTATGTGGTCGCTGTTCTGTGGCATGACCGCACTGGCGACCGGGTTCTGGTCGATGATGATTCTGCGCGTGCTGTTTGGCATGGCGGAAGGCCCAATCTGCGCCTCGGCAAACAAGGCCATCAACGGCTGGTTCCCGAAAAAACAAGCCGCTACCGCAATGGGCTTGCTGAGTGCCGGTTCGCCGCTGGGTGGGGCCGTCGCTGGTCCGATTGTGGGCTATCTGGCGTTGTCATTTGGCTGGCGTCCAGCGTTCGTGGTGATCTGTGTGATTGGCCTGGTGTGGATGGGTTTGTGGTTCTTCTTCGCCGCTGATAACCCGGCGCGCAGCAAAAAAGTCTCTGCAGAAGAGCGCGCGCTGGTTGAGAAACTGAAAGCAGAAGAACCGGCTGATGTCATCGACCCGACCGGTAAAGCACACGGTATGGGTTACTACCTGCGTCAGCCGATTATTCTGGTCACCGCTTTTGCCTTCTTCTGCTACAACTATATTCTGTTCTTCTTCCTGAGCTGGTTCCCGGCTTATCTGGTGCAGGCGCACGGCCTGGATATTAAATCCATGAGTATCACCACCATGATCCCGTGGATTGTCGGCTTCGTCGGCCTGGCGTTGGGCGGTTGGATCTCGGATAAGATTTTCAACATCACCGGCAAGTTGCTGCTGTCGCGCAAAATTGTTCTGGTGGTCTCGCTGCTGGCTGCCGCCATCTGTGTAGCACTGGCGGGAACGATTAAAGAGGTGAATTCCGCGGTGATCATGATGTCGATCTCCATCTTCTTCCTCTACATCACCGGTGCGATTTACTGGGCGATTATTCAGGATGTGGTGCACAAAAGCCGTGTCGGCAGCATCAGTGGCTTTATCCATCTGATTGGTAGCCTGTCCGGGATTGTTGGGCCAATTGTCACAGGCTATATCGTGCAGCACACCGGTAAATTCGACAGCGCCTTTATTCTGGCGGGCTGTGTCGCCGGGATTGGTGCGATGCTGGTGCTGTTTGTGATTCGCAGCCCAAAGACCGTAGATAAACCGGTGTCCGCATAACAGATTGACCATAATGGGGCGCTCAGCGCCCCGTTTGCTAAAAGGAAAACGCATGTTAGAACTTGATCGCCTCCCCGCCGACGTCCAACGTCCCGCTTACGACCGCAGCCAGTTAAAAACCCGCATGGTACATATCGGCTTTGGTGCTTTTCACCGTGCCCATCAGGCGCTCGCGACCGATAAACTGGCAACGAAAGGCAGCGACTGGGGCTACTGCGAAGTGAATCTCAACAGCGGCGCACTGATCCAGGCGCTGCGCCAACAGGATTTGCTCTATACCCTCACCGAGATGGCCGATAGCAGCCTGCACACCCGCGTGATTGGCGTGGTGACGCAAGCGCTGCATGGCAAAGGCGACGGCATTGATGCGGTGATTGAGGCGATGAGCCAGCCGGATGTGACGATTGTCTCGATGACGGTGACCGAGAAAGGCTATTGCTACATGCCTTCCAGCGGCAAGCTCAATCCGGATCATCCTGATATTGTGCATGACCTGAAAAACCCCACGCAGCCGCGTTCGCTACCGGGCCTGATTCTGGCGGCGATTATCCGTCGCCGCGAACGTGGATTAACGCCATTCAGCGTGATGTCCTGCGACAACATGCCAGAGAACGGTCACGTCACGCGCAACGTCGTCACCCAGCTGGCAGAACGCCATAGCCACGAACTGGCAGAGTACATTCAAACGCACATCACCTTCCCCTCCACCATGGTGGATCGCATCGTTCCCGCCATGACCGATGCCGCATTTGATGCGCTGGAAGCGCGCTTAGGCAGCAGCGATCCGGTGGCGGTGGAAGCCGAGCCTTTCTTCCAGTGGGTGATTGAAGATAACTTCGTTAACGGCCGCCCGACGTGGGAAAATGCCGGTGCTGAGCTGGTCAGTGATGTATTACCGTTTGAAGAGATGAAGCTGCGCATGCTGAACGGCAGCCACTCGTTCCTCGCCTATCTCGGCTTCCTCGCCGGATACGAACACATCAGCGATTGCATGGCCGATAACCACTTCCGCACGGCGGCGCGCGCGCTGATGTTACAGGATCAGGCCCCGACGCTGCGTACTCAAGGCGTGGATCTCACCGCCTATGCCGACTCGCTGATCGCTCGCTACGAAAACCGCGCCATCAAGCATCGCACTTATCAAATTGCCACCGATGGCACGCAGAAGTTGCCGCAGCGTTTGCTGGACAGCGTGCGCTGGCATCTGCGTAACGGCACCTCGTGTGACTATCTGCTGCTGGGTGTGGCGGGCTGGATGCGTTACGTGAGCGGTGTCGATGAGCAAGGTCAGGCGATTGAGATTCGAGATCCAATGAAAGAACAATTGGCGAGCATCGTTGCGCACAGTGATGAGGGTGCACAGCGCGTCGAAGCCTTACTGCGGATACAAGCGGTATTTGGCGATGATTTACGTTATCAGACCGCCTTTGTCTCACGCGTCACCGAGTTGTATAACCAGCTTAATACCCAAGGTGCACGCGCCACGGTACAAGCCCTTGTGACACAGGCATAAGTGCCTTCACAAATGTGTAGCGCAGATGCAGCGTGCTGATTAGACTGAACCTTTCTCATCGGGCTGGCGTAGGCCAGCCGTAATACGGATATTGCTGCATGTCGATTGCCTATACCATTACCACCAGCGAACCCGTAAATCAGCAGATCTATCGTTATCTGCGCAAAGATATCGTGACCTGCGCCATTCATCCCGGCTCGTTGCTGTCGGAAAAAGAAGTGTCCGCGCGCTTCAATGTGTCGCGCCAGCCAGTCCGCGAAGCCTTTATCAAACTGGCGGAAGCGGGCCTGGTGCAGGTGCTGCCGCAGCGCGGCACTTTCGTGCGTAAAATTTCCGCCCAGCGTGTGGCCGACGGCCGTTTTATTCGTGAAGCGGTGGAGATCGCCGTGGTGCGACGTGCGGCACAGGAGATTACTCCCGAGGGCTTGATGGCGCTGGAGCACAATCTTCAGTTGCAGCGTCTGGCGGCTGAACGTCACGACAGCCAGGCATTCTTAGCGCTGGACGATGAGTTTCACCGCCTGATTGCCGAAGGGATTAACTGCCTGCTGGCATGGGAAACGGTGGAGAACATTAAAGCCACCATGGACCGCGTGCGCTTCCTGACCCTGAGTGAAGTGTCGCCACCGGAAAGCCTGATTCAGCAGCATGAAAACATCTACCAGGCGTTAAAAGCGCAAGATGTTGAAGCGGCAGAAGCGGCGATGCGACGTCATCTGCAGGAAATGATTTTGACCATTACGCCGATTGCTGAGCGTAATAGCGAATGGTTTGAAGCGCCTTAGATTGTCTGTGATTAGATGCCCTCAACCTGGTCCTCTCCCATATAAAGGGGAAGACCCAAGCAAAGTGCGATTGGCGAGCGAGTGAAGCGCGTGTTGCCGCTCAATAGAGAGCTTTGCAGATAAGATTTCGTCCCCATGCTCTCGATCAATCCCCAATCATTACTCCGCTGACCGATTCCCCTCCCGCTTGCGGGAAGGGATTTGGGCAATCAATTACGCAATTGTGACATCTTTCGCCAGATAAACATCCTGCACCGCATTAATCAGCTGTACGCCCTCTTTCAGCGACTTCTTAAACGCCTTACGGCCCAGTATCAGCCCCATACCGCCCGCGCGTTTGTTGATCACCGCAGTACGCACCGATTCGGCAATGTCAGTGTCTCCGGCTGATGCGCCACCGGAGTTGATCAATCCAGCACGGCCCATATAGCAGTTCGCCAGCTGGTAACGCACCAGATCGATCGGGTTCTCCGTGGTCAGCTTGCTGTAAACGCGCTCATCGGTATGGCCGAATTTCACCGCCTTGTAGCCGCCGTTGTTCTCGGCCATTTTCTGCTTCACGATGTCTGCGCCAATGGTGGCTGCCAGATGGTTGGCCTGGCCGGTCAAATCAGCGCTGGCATGGTAATCTACGCCGTCTTTCTTGAAGCCATCATTGCGCAGATAGGCCCACAGCACGGTCACCATGCCCAGTTCATGCGCACGCTCGAAAGCAGCCGAGATCTCTTCAATCTGACGACGTGACTGCTCAGAACCAAAATAGATGGTCGCGCCCACCGCAATCGCCCCCAGGTTGAATGCCTGCTCGACGCTGGCATACAGCGTTTGATCGTACTGGGTGGGATAGCTCAGGGTTTCGTTGTGGTTAAGTTTCACCATAAACGGAATGCGGTGTGCATAGCGGCGTGAAACTGAGGCCAGTACACCATAGGTAGAGGCGACACAGTTACAGCCGGCTTCAATCGCCAGCTCAACAATGTTCTTCGGATCGAAGTAAGCCGGGTTGGCGGCAAAAGAGGCACCCGCTGAGTGCTCAACGCCCTGATCGACCGGCAGAATCGACAGATAGCCGGTGCCCGCCAGGCGACCAGTGTTATACAGGGTTTGCATATTGCGTAATACGGCAGGAGAACGATTGTTGTCGATCATCACACGATCGACGAAATCCGCGCCCGGTAAATAAAGGCTGTCCGCTGGAATGGTCATGCAGCGATGTTGAAGAAGTGAATCCGCTTCCTTGCCCAATAACTGTACGATGTCCGTCATGTTGGCTCCTGAAATAAATGGCTGGAATGGAACCGGCAATGGCCGATTCGCCCCCAACAGCCTGGACCGAAAAGCGCCAGGCTGGCAAATTGCTGACTCCATTTTTCAGACGGATACGCAGTAAAAAAATTCTGCCACCTTGCGATGGGCGGCCTTCAGATTGAATCCTGCAACGCAGAGGCACGCCTTAATCGCCGTTCTGCTGCCTTACCACCACTGATGGAAATGGTGCACCGGCCCAATGCCCTTGCCGACTTCCAGCGAGTCGGCGTGCAGCAAGGCCTGCTGCAACCAGGCTTTGGCTTCGGTCACCGTATCCGCCCAGTTATCGTGACGTGGACGCAGTGCCGCTAAAGCGGCGGACAGCGAACAACCGGTGCCGTGGGTATGGCGCGTATTGACGCGTGGTGCGGTGAAGCGCTGACGTCCTGCGCGGGTGATCAGCCAATCCGGGCTTTCGGCATCACTGAGATGTCCGCCCTTCATTAATACCGCTTCACAACCGAGATCCAACAGCGCATCGCCCTGCATCAGCATGGTTTTCTCATCCTGCGCCATATCACGGCCCAGTAGCGCAGCGGCTTCGGGCAAATTGGGCGTGATCAACGACACCTGCGGCATCAGCAGTTCACGCACGCTGGCCACCGCATCGGGCGACAGCAGCGGATCGCCACTCTTAGCAATCATCACCGTATCCAGCACCACAAACGGCAGGCTGGCGCGTTTCAGCCGCTCGGCCACCACTTCAACAATCGCGGTTTCCGACAGCATGCCAATTTTGGCGGCATCAATACGCACATCGTCCAGCACCGAATCCAGTTGCGCGCCAACGAAATCGGGTTCAATGCGATACACCGACTGCACGCCGCAGGTGTTCTGCGCCACCAGCGCGGTGATCACACTGGTGCCATAGGCGCCCAATGCGGAGAAGGCTTTGAGATCGGCCTGAATGCCTGCGCCACCGCTCGGGTCAGTACCTGCAATGGTTAACGCGTTGATGCGCTTCATACGGCAACCTCCAGCGTCCAGAGGTTATCGAGGAAAGCCGCGACAAAGCTGCCTGGCCCCTGAACAGCACGCGCCGCCTGCTCGCCCGCCAGCGACATCACGCGACATGCCGCCGCCACATGCTGCAAGCGGTCGCCCGGTAAGCTGCTGAAGGCCGCGACCACGGCGGTAAGCGCGCAGCCGGTGCCGACCACGCGCGTCATCAGCGGGCTGCCGCCTGGAATCGCCAGCGTGCGTTTGCCATCAGTGACGTAATCGACTTCGCCTGTGACCGCCACCAGCGTGTGGTAATCCTGTGCCAACTGTTGCGCCGAGCTGAGTGCGGCATCGGCCTGATGCACGCTGTCCACGCCGCGCCCGCCCGCAGCCTGGTTAGCCAGCGCGAGGATTTCCGAGGCGTTGCCACGAATCGCGGCGGGATGCAGGCTCAGCAGCTGCTGGCAGAATTCGGTGCGGAATGAGAGTGCACCCACGGCCACCGGATCGAGCGTCCAGGGCGTACCGACTTTAGAGGCGGACTGCACCGCCGCCAGCATCGCATCGCGACGGTCGCGGGTTAAGGTGCCGACGTTGATCAGCAGCGCATCGGCAAAACTCACGAACTGCGCGGCTTCCTCGGCATCGATCACCATCGCGGGAGAGGCTTGCAAAGCCAGCAGCACATTGGCGGTAAAGGTTTGCACCACGTCATTGGTCATGCAGTGCACCAGCGGTGCCTGCTGACGCAGCAACTGCAGGGATTGCGCGAGTTGCGCGGAGGTAAGAAGGTCAGGCTGTGTCATAAAACTCCCAACCGGCGATCAAGAAGGCGAATGCGGTCAGGCATCTGACTTCCCTACGCTGGCATTATCCAGATCAGGTCAGCGGGTGTATCTCAGCCCTGTTTAACAGGGGCACCCCGAGTCATGGCATGGTGAACATGCCGCACACAGGATAAGGCGAGCGTGAAGGATTGTAAATCGTGGTCGTTTGAAGGATGCTGAAAACGGCACTCAGTCAAAATAGTTAAAATAATTCGACAGGCTAAATTTTAAAAAGAGCCGTTTCGATCAATTATCATCATTAATTAACTCTCTTCTGAATTTTCCAGATTTATTCTAATCACTGAAAAATCGACTAATCAACACGCGCCTCCATATTCATTGATGCACATCAACGCCCTGCCAGGCGTAGCAAGGCCTAATCCCCCTCCGGACTTGAACAGAGTCACTGCCTATCCAATTCCGGAATCGATAATGATCTCAAAATTATTCAGCTTTATTCCGCACGCCCATAAATGGCACGACATTCGTATTTCGCGCAAAGGCGCTATTTGCCCTTCCGGTCGCCACTATTTTTCCACCCATGTTGAAGCTCGATGTAAAAGTTGCGGCGAACGTTTGCATAAAGTTTATTACCGCGACGTGAGCGATGCGGAAGCACGGCGTTGGTTGGGATGAAAAACAGGCAAAAAAAAGCCCCGTAACATCCGTTACGGGGCTGCTGCGTGGCTATCGCAATAAAACTTATTCAGCCGGTTGGGTGCGGATCAGGTAATCGAACGCGCTGAGTGAGGCTTTCGCGCCTTCACCGCTGGCGATGATGATCTGCTTGTACGGCACCGTGGTGCAGTCACCCGCTGCGAACACGCCTTTCAGGCTGGTTTCGCATTTGGCATCGATAATGATTTCGCCCATCTTGTTACGTTCTACCGCGCCTTCCAGGAAGGTGGTGTTCGGCAACAGACCAATCTGCACGAAGATGCCGCTCAGCGCGATCTCGTGGCTGGTCTGGTTGTTACGGTCGATGTAGCTCAACCCGGTCACTTTGCTGCCGTCACCTTTCACTTCGGTGGTCTGCGCATTCAGAATCACATCGACGTTTTTCAGGCTGCGCAGTTTGTCCTGCAGCACTTTGTCGGCGCGCATTTCGCTGGCGAATTCCAGCAGCGTCACGTGCTCAACCAGACCCGCGAGGTCGATAGCCGCTTCAACGCCGGAGTTACCGCCGCCGATAACTGCCGTGCGCTTGCCTTTGAACAGCGGGCCATCGCAGTGTGGGCAGTAAGTCACGCCTTTGGTGCGATACTGCTCTTCGCCCGGCACGCCCATGTTGCGCCAGCGTGCGCCAGTGGCAATGATGATGCTGCGTGATTTCAGCACTGCGCCAGACGCGGTTTCAATCGCGTGCAGACCGCCCTCTTTCGCCGCAGGAATCAGCTTGATGGCGCTCTGGGTGTCGATGACGTCAACATCGTAATCATCGACGTGGGCACGCAGTGAACCGGCCAACTTCGCGCCTTCGGTTTTCTGTACGGAGATGTAGTTTTCGATGTCCACGGTGTCGAGCACCTGACCACCAAAACGCTCGCCCATCAGGCCAGTGCGGATACCTTTACGTGCCGAGTAAATCGCTGCCGCTGCGCCCGCTGGGCCGCTGCCGACGATCAGCACTTCATAGGCGTCACGCTTGTTCAGCTCTTCTGCTGCACGTTTCTCAGCGTTGGTGTCCACTTTGCCGACGATTTCCGCCAGGCTCAGACGGCCCTGACCGAACTCTTTGCCGTTCAGGAATACCGCAGGAACGCCCATCACGTTACGTTCGGTGATTTCGTTCTGGAACATGCCGCCGTCAATCGCGGTGTGGCTGATGCGTGGGTTCAGCACCGCCATCAGGTTCAGCGCCTGCACCACGTCAGGACAGTTATGGCACGACAGCGAGTAATAGGTTTCGAAATGCAGGTCGGTATCCAGAGCAACCACTTGCTCCAGCAGACTCTGCGACTCTTTCGAAGGGTGTCCACCGGTCTGCAGCAGGGCCAGCACCAGTGAAGTAAATTCGTGACCCATTGGCGAACCGGCAAAGCGTGGGCCGCTCTGGCTGCCTGGGTTAGTGATCAGGAAAGAGGGTTTACGAACCGGACGATCATTCTCTTCACGGAAGCTGACTTTTTCTGACAAGCTCGCGATATCGGCTAATAGAGAACGAATCTCCGCAGATTTAGCGCCATCATCCAGTGTGGCAATCAACTCAACCGGTTTCTTTAATTTCTCAAGGTAAGCCTTGAGCTGTGTTTTTAAATTGGTATCGAGCATAGTGAGTTCCTGTCAAGAAAATCGGGTGCCGTAGCACCCGATTGAGAAAGATCGAATGGCTGGGTGTGACTTAGATTTTGCCAACCAGGTCCAGAGATGGAGCCAGTGTTGCTTCGCCTTCTTTCCATTTAGCTGGGCAAACTTCACCTGGGTGAGAAGCCACATACTGAGCCGCTTTAATTTTGCGGATCAGGTCAGATGCGTCACGGCCAATGCCTTCAGCGGTGATTTCGATAGCCTGGATGATGCCCTGTGGGTCAACAATGAAGGTACCGCGATCCGCCAGACCTTCGTCTTCGCGCATGATTTCGAAGTTACGGGTCAGTGCGCCAGTTGGGTCGCCGATCATCGCGTATTTGATTTTTGCGATGGTTTCGGAAGAACCGTGCCAGGCTTTGTGGGTAAAGTGCGTGTCGGTAGAAACAGAGTAGATGTCTACGCCCAGTTTCTGCAGTTCTTCGTGATGGTCTGCCACGTCACCCAGCTCAGTTGGGCAAACGAAGGTGAAGTCAGCCGGGTAGAAGAAGAATACACTCCATTTACCTTCAACGTCTTTCTCGGTTACGTCGATGAATTCGCCGTTTTTGAACGCTGCGTTTTTGAATGGTTTGATTTTGGTATTAATGATGGACATGGTGACCTCCGTTAAAAGATGTGATGCAAGTTACAGTTTTTCCGGGCCAACTTCTAATATGCAGTCGTTATCAATCAGATAATCAAAAGCTATCAAAGTGCTGATGCCAGATTCCATGCGGCTTGCCGCGGCATTCTACACAGAAAGCCTGATGATTTGACAGGCTTTATCTTTTTTCGTCGGCTAGTGTTACCTGGGGTTGCCATTTAAAGCGACCGCCACGCTACCTAATCTTGTTTATGATGGAGCCCATGCTTGGACATTCGATTATTTGAGGAAGCCGACCGCCCTTTTCTGCGCACACTGTTTCTTGCAGCACGTCGTCACAACTGGACCTGGCTGGATGGCGATGATTGGGCACTGGAAGATCTGGATGGCGTGATTTTGGGGGAGACGGTGTTAGTCGCGTTGGTCGATGGGCATCGTGCCGGGTTCGCGGGCATCCTTCCTAATGACAACTTCCTGCACAGCCTGTATGTCGATCCCGACTTTCAGGGCCGTGGGGTTGGCAGCGCCTTGCTGGAGGCAGTGCAGAAGCGCTTTACCTCAACCGGCGTGCTGAAATGTCTGATGCTGAATGAGTTAGCGCAGGCGTTTTACCTAAAACATGGCTGGCAGCGTGAAGCCACCGGTGAGAGCGAGCAAGGAAAATATGTGCTGATGCATTTTCCGCTGACGGCGCGCGCCAGCGGAAAAGTGAAGCGTTAAACCGCGCGGAAGGCGATATCGGCCGGAATCACTTCGCCCTGCAAGTAAAGCTGTGCCGCCACGCGACCGGCTAACTGGCGATACAGTGCAGTGAATTCGCTGTCCGGACGGCGGATCACCGTTGGTTCACCGTCATCCAGATCCTCACGCAGATTGATATGCAGCGGCAGTTGCGCCAGCAGCTGCGTGTGGTAATCCGCCGCCAGTTTCTGCGCGCCGCCGGTGCCAAAAATCGGCTCATGATGGCCGCATTCGCTGCAAATATGAATGCTCATGTTCTCCACCACCCCCAACACCGGCACGCTGACCTTCTCAAACATCACAATGCCTTTACGCGCATCAATCAGGGCGATGTCCTGTGGCGTGGTGACCACCAGCGCGCCCGTCACCGGGACGTTTTGCGCCAGCGTCAACTGGATATCCCCGGTGCCCGGTGGCATATCGAGAATCAGGTAATCCAGATCCGGCCACATCGTCTCGTTGAGCAGCTGCATCAGCGCTTTGCTGGCCATCGGGCCGCGCCACACCATGGCATTTTCATCGGTGACCAGGTAGCCAATCGAGTTGGTCGCCAGTCCGTGCGCCATGATCGGCGCCATATGCGTGCCATCCGGCGAGGTCGGACGCTGGCTCTCGGTGCCGAGCATATTGGGAATCGACGGGCCGTAAATATCGGCATCGAGAATACCGACCTTCGCACCTTCGGCAATCAGCGCCAGCGCCATGTTTACCGCGGTGCTGGATTTGCCCACGCCGCCTTTACCGGAACTCACCGCAATGATGTTCTTCACACCTGTTGCGCCAGGATGATTTTTCACGCGCTTCAGCGTGGCAATGTCGTGGCGCAAACGCCAGTCGATGGCGCTAGCATGGGTGAGACGCAGCAGTTCGGCGCTGACTTGTGCCTTCAGCTCTTCGAAAGCCGAGGCCCAGGCAAACGGCATCACCAGTTCGATGTGCAGCTTGCCGTCCAGCAGTGCCACATGGCGCAGGGCTTTCAAGGTCGTCAGATTGTGATGCAGCGTCGGATGTTCAAAGTCACTCAGCACGCCGATAACTACCGCGCGCAATGCTTCGGGTGAATGATGTTCCCGGGATTGTGAAGTCATCCCAACTCCTTGTGTTTTCATCACGCCAGATATCGGCGATGTGCTTTCAATAATATCAGATGCCGTCCAGTTGTGTTTACGCCAGAGGGTGCTTCGGGTAACATCTAAGCCCGATTTTTATTCACGGAACGCTACGCAAACTATGACTCAAGTCGCTAAAAAAATTCTGGTAACGTGCGCACTGCCGTACGCAAACGGTTCAATCCATCTCGGTCACATGCTTGAGCACATTCAGGCTGACATTTGGGTCCGTTACCAGCGAATGCGTGGCAACCAGGTTTACTTCATCTGCGCAGACGATGCCCACGGCACGCCGATCATGCTGAAAGCCCAGCAACTCGGTATCCCACCTGAGCAGATGATCGCCGAGATGAAGCAGGAGCACGAAACTGACTTCGCTGGCTTCGACATCAGCTACGACAACTATCACTCCACGCACGGCGATGAAAACCGTGAGCTGTCAGAGTTGATCTACGGTCGTCTGAAAGAGAACGGTTTTATTAAGAACCGTACCATTTCACAGCTGTACGATCCGGAAAAAGGCATGTTCCTGCCGGACCGTTTTGTCAAAGGCACCTGCCCGAAATGTAAGTCACCGGATCAATACGGCGATAACTGCGAAGTGTGCAGCGCGACCTACAGCCCAACCGAACTGATCGATCCGAAATCCGTGGTCTCTGGCGCGACGCCGGTACTGCGTGATTCAGAGCACTTCTTCTTCGACCTGCCTTCATTCAGCGCGATGTTGCAGACCTGGACTCGTTCAGGTGCGTTGCAGGAGCAGGTGGCGAACAAAATGCAGGAATGGTTCGAATCAGGCTTGCAGCAGTGGGATATTTCCCGCGATGCGCCTTATTTCGGTTTCGAAATTCCAGGCGCGCCGGGCAAATACTTCTACGTGTGGCTGGATGCGCCAATCGGTTACATGGGTTCCTTCAAGAACCTGTGCGACAAGCGCGGTAACATCGATTTCGACGAGTTCTGGAAAAAAGATTCTTCTACCGAGCTGTATCACTTCATCGGTAAAGACATCGTTTACTTCCACAGCCTGTTCTGGCCTGCAATGCTGGAAGGCAGCAACTTCCGCAAGCCGACCAACCTGTTCGTGCACGGTTATGTGACGGTGAACGGCGCGAAGATGTCCAAATCACGCGGCACCTTCATTAAGGCCAGCACCTGGCTGCAGCATCTTGATGCGGACAGCCTGCGTTATTACTACGCAGCGAAACTCTCTTCACGCATCGACGACATCGACCTGAATCTGGAAGATTTCGTGCAGCGTGTGAATGCCGATATCGTCAACAAGGTGGTGAACCTCGCGTCCCGCAACGCAGGATTCATCACTAAGCGTTTTGGCGGCAAACTGGCGAGCGAACTGGCCGATCCGGCGCTGTATCAGACCTTTGTCGATGCCTCAGAGAAGATTGGCGAAGCCTGGGCGAGCCGCGAGTACAACCGCGCGATTCGTGAAATCATGGCGCTGGCGGATATCGCTAACCGCTATGTGGATGAGCAGGCACCGTGGGTGGTGGCGAAACAGGAAGGCCGAGATGCTGACCTGCAAGCGATCTGCTCAATGGGTATCAACCTGTTCCGCATTCTGATGACCTGGCTGAAGCCGGTGCTACCTTCACTGAGCGCGCGTACCGAAGCCTTCCTTAATACGGAACTGAGCTGGGATGCGATTGCACAGCCGCTGCTGGATCACGATGTGGCGCCTTTCAAAGCCTTGTATGGCCGTATCGAAATGGCCAAAGTTGAAGGCCTGATTGAAGCATCTAAAGAAGATGCAGCTGCGGCGAACAAGCCAGCAGTAACCGGCCCTCTGGCGGATGCGCCGATTGGCGAAGCCATCACTATCGACGATTTCGCTAAAGTTGATATGCGTGTAGCACTGATCGAGAAAGCCGAGCTGGTTGAAGGATCTGACAAGCTGCTGCGTCTGGAACTGGATCTTGGCGGCGAGAAGCGCCAGATCTTCTCGGGCATTCGCGCGGCCTATCCGGATCCGTCAGTGCTGGTCGGCAAGATGACCATCATTGTCGCTAACCTGGCACCGCGTAAGATGCGTTTCGGCATCTCAGAAGGCATGGTGCTGTCAGCCGGTTCCGGCGGTTCAGATCTGTTTGTGTTGTCCGTTGATAGCGGTGCACAGCCTGGAATGCAGGTGAAGTAATTGAACAAGCCGCCTTCAGGGCGGCTTTTTTATCGACCCTCTGTTGTGGAGCCTGTCGTGCTAACTGCTTGCTGGCACTATTTGCGTGCCTTTGTGATTATCTATGCCGCGCTCTATGCCGGAAACGGTATTGCAGCCCTGCTGCCGTTTACCATTCCGGGCAGCATTATCGGCATGCTGCTGCTGTTTACCTTGCTGGCGCTGCAAATCCTGCCGGTCGGTTGGGTGAAACCGGGCTGTCATTTGCTGATACGTTATATGGCGCTGCTGTTTGTCCCGATCAGTGTCGGCGTGATGGGTTATACCGATATCCTGAGCGCGCAGTTTGGACCGATTGTCGTCTCCTGCGTGGTAAGTACCTTTATGGTGCTGTTAATCGTTGGCCTGAGCGCCGAACGTTTGCAGCGCCCGAAGGAGCATCCTCATGACTGACGCCTGGTGGTCACTGCCGCTCACCGTGGTGGCGTATCTGCTGGCGCGTAAGCTGGCAGCCAAAATCAATATCTCGATCATCAATCCGCTGTTGGTGGCGATGGCGATTGTGATTCCGATCCTGCTGCTCACCCATATCCCTTATACCCGCTATTTTGCCGGCAGCACCTTCCTTAATCAGCTGCTGCAACCTGCGGTGGTCGCGCTCGCATTGCCGCTGTATGAGCAGATGCATCAGATTCGCGCGCGCTGGAAAACCATCATCAGCGTCTGTTTTATTGGCAGCATCACCGCGATGGTCTCCGGCACCGCTATTGCGCTATGGATGGGAGCTACGCCAGAAATTGCCGCGACGATTATGCCGAAATCCGTCACCACCCCGATTGCCATGGCAGTATCCGGTTCGCTGCACGGTATTCCCGCCATCAGCGCCATCTGTGTGTTGATTGCCGGCGTGCTCGGCGCAGTGTTCGGCCATATGCTGCTGAATCTGTTTAAGGTGCACAGCAAGTCTTCACGCGGCCTGGCGATTGGCAACGCATCGCATGCCTTAGGCACGGCGCGCGCGGCAGAGATCGATTATCAGGAAGGAGCATTTAGCTCTTTGGCATTAGTGATTTGCGGCATTATCACATCTCTGCTGGCCCCCTTCCTTTTCCCGCTGCTAATGCACTGGTTGGGCTAAAACTTGCGAGAGATCTCGCAAAGTTGAAACAACTCAATCAGCTTACATTGTCATAGCGACACAGATCACATATAACCCCATAGGCGGCGCATCGCCGCTAACGCGTTAATGAGGTCATCACATCATGCATCCACGATTTACTGCTGCTTTCTCCGCCCTGCCCGCTGACTTGCAAACTGCGATTTATCCCTTACTGGATGCAGCTGATTTTGACGGCGTACTGCGCCCGCAAGACGTGGCGCGCCTGAAGCTGGAAACGGGGCTGGATGATGATGCCCTGGCGCTGGCACTGCTGCCGATTGCCGCCTGCTGTGCGGTGGCACCGGTGTCTCACTTCAATGTGGGTGCGATTTCACGCGGAGTGAGTGGTCACTGGTATTTCGGTGCCAATATGGAATTCGAATATGCGCCGCTGCAGCAAACCGTGCATGCGGAGCAAAGCGCCATTACTCATGCCTGGCTGCACGGCGAAGAGAAACTGGATGCCATCACCGTCAATTACACGCCTTGCGGCCACTGCCGTCAGTTTATGAACGAGCTTAACAGCGGCACGGCTATCCGCATCAGTCTGCCAGGTCGTGCAGTGAGTACATTGGGCGATTATCTGCCGGATGCGTTTGGCCCCGCCGATCTGAATATCACGGAACGTCTGCTGACACCGATTCATCACGGCTTCGCTGCGCAAGGTGATGCCTTACAGCAAGCGGCGATTGAGGCGGCGAACAACAGTCATGCCCCCTACAGTCACAGCTACAGTGGTGTGGCCCTGCGCAGCCAGAGCGGTAACCTCTTCACCGGTCGCTATGCAGAAAACGCCGCTTTCAATCCAAGTTTGCCGCCATTGCAGGCAGCGCTGATTATGATGAACATGCGTAATGAAGCGCTGGATACGATTAAACAGGCAGTATTAGTCGAATGTGAAGGTAGTACGTTAAGCCAGCGCGATGCCACGCGCGCTACGCTGGCGGCACTGGGCTGTGAAGATTTCTCACTTACTTTAGTTTCGAAAACATCAGTTTAGTGATCCTTTCATCGCTTTTGTGACTTTCTATTAACAAAAGCTGTACATCCGCAAGAATCCTCATAGGATCGGGCGCCAGAACTACTTCACAAGAAACAGGTCTGGCGTTACCTTTTCCCGGTGACACGTCAGAAAACACTGCAACCGGAGCAAAGACTGCATGGAACTCGACTACGAAAGTAAACGTCCGCTGTATATTCCTTACGCGGGTCCGATTCTGCTGGAATTTCCGCTGCTGAATAAAGGCAGCGCCTTCACCCTGGAAGAACGCAACGAATTTAACCTCAATGGCCTGTTACCCGAAGCCGTTGAAACCATCGAAGAGCAGGCCGAGCGTGCCTGGCGTCAGTTCCTGGATTTCAAAAACAATAACGACAAGCACGTCTATCTGCGCAACATTCAGGACACCAACGAAACGCTGTTCTACCGCCTGCTGGATAATCATCTGGAAGAGATGATGCCGATTATTTATACCCCAACCGTCGGCGCGGCCTGTGAACACTTCTCTGAAATTTATCGTCGTGCGCGCGGTGTTTTCATCTCGTATAACAATCGCGATCGCATTGAAGACATGCTGCAAAACGCCACTAAGCAGAACGTGAAAGTGATCGTGGTGACCGATGGCGAGCGTATTCTGGGCCTCGGCGACCTCGGCATCGGCGGTATGGGTATCCCAATCGGTAAGCTGTCGCTGTACACCGCGTGTGGCGGGATCAGCCCGGCGTATACCCTGCCCGTGGTGCTGGATGTCGGTACCAACAATCAGCAGTTGCTGAATGACCCGCTGTATATGGGCTGGCGCCATCCGCGTATCACCGGCGAAGAGTACGAAGCCTTCGTTGATGAATTTATCCAGGCAGTGAAACGCCGCTGGCCAAATGTGCTGCTGCAGTTTGAAGACTTTGCACAAAAGAACGCTATGCCGCTGCTGGAGCGTTATCGCGATGAGGTGTGCTGCTTTAACGATGACATTCAGGGCACTGCCGCCGTTACCGTTGGCACCCTGATCGCCGCCAGCCGTGCCGCAGGCAGCCGTCTGTGCGAGCAGAAAGTGGTGTTCCTCGGCGCCGGTTCCGCCGGTTGTGGTATCGCTGAGCAGATCATCGCGCAGATGAAGTCCGAAGGCCTGAGCGACGACGAAGCACGTTCCCGCGTGATGATGGTCGATCGCTTTGGTCTGTTGACCGACAAACTGCCTAATTTGCTCGATTTCCAGGGCAAACTGGTGCAGAAGAGTGAAAACATGAAGGACTGGGATGTGACCAGCGATTCTATTTCACTGCTGGATGTGGTGCGCAACGCGAAGCCAGACATTCTGATTGGTGTGTCAGGTCAGCCGGGTCTGTTCACCGAAGAGATCATCCGCGAGATGCACAAGCACACTAAGCGTCCGATCGTGATGCCGCTGTCAAACCCAACCTCACGCGTTGAAGCCACCCCAGCGGATATCATCTCCTGGACCGACGGTGAAGCGCTGGTCGCGACTGGCAGCCCATTTGCACCGGTAACCTGGAAGGGTAAAACCTACCCGATTGCCCAGTGCAACAACTCCTATATCTTCCCAGGTATTGGTTTGGGTGTGATTGCCGCCGGAGCCACCCGCATCACCGATTCGATGCTGATGACCGCCAGCCGCGCCCTGGCTGACTGCTCACCGCTGGTGAACGATGGCGAAGGTCCAGTGCTGCCAGAATTGAAACACATTCAGGGCGTTTCGAAGCTGATCGCTATGGAAGTGGGTAAAGCAGCGCAGTTGGCTGGCGTGGCCGTGGTGACCTCAGAAGACGTGCTGTCAAAAGCCGTGAACAACAACTTCTGGCTGCCGCAGTATCGTCATTATCGCCGCACGTCTATCTAAGCAGACAGCGCAGCCGGTGAATTCAGTACCGGCTGCGCTTAAAATATCGCCAGCCAACCGGCGTAAACTTGCTTAGCGCCCCCACCTCAAGTAGCCTTTAGCCATCCTTTTTTTCGCCAACCGAGTGCTTACGCGCATGATTAAACGCGTTTTCTTTGGTCTGTTTTTCATCATCTTATTGATGGTGGCGACCGCGCTCGGCCTGGATCGCTGGATCAGCTGGAAAACTGCCCCGTTTATTTATGAAGATGTCACCTCGCTGCCGCATCGTCAGGTCGGGGTGGTCTTAGGCACCGCCAAGTATTACCGCACCGGCGTGATCAATCAGTATTACCTTTATCGCATTCAAGGTGCGCTTAACGCGTATAACAGCGGCAAGGTGAATTATCTGCTGTTGAGTGGTGACAACGCGCTGCAAAGTTATAACGAACCGATGACCATGCGCCGCGATTTGATCAAAGCCGGTGTCGATCCTGCCGATATCGTGCTCGACTATGCCGGATTCCGTACGCTGGACTCGATTGTACGCACCCGCAAAGTGTTCGACACCAATGATTTCATCATCATCACACAACGCTTCCACTGTGAGCGCGCGCTGTATATCGCCCAACATCTGGGAATTCAGGCGCAGTGTTATGCGGTTCCGTCCCCGAAAAATATGCTGTCGGTGCGTTTCCGCGAGGTTGGTGCTCGTTTAGGCGCATTAGCCGATTTGTATCTGATGAAACGTGAACCTCGTTTCCTCGGCCCGCTGGTGCCGATTCCGGCGGTGCATGAAGTGCCGGAAGATGCACAGAGTTATCCGGCGGTGACGCCAGAGCAGTTGCTGGATTTGGAAGAGAAGCTGCAGAAGTAACGCTACCTGAAAATATTGCGTTGATGCCATCTGGTGTCGCTTGGTTGTTGTGGTGACGCTATCTGGTGCTGCTTCAGTTTACTGTTATAACGCTGTCGGGTATCGCCTCAGGTTACTGTTATAACGCTGTCTGGTGTCGCTTTGGGGGCTGGCGGTCCTCGCGCCGCTGACGCGGTGCCTTCACGCCGTTCGTCTGCCTTACTGAACGGCGGGGATGGCACATCCATGTGCCGCCCCGCCTTCCGCCCGCATCCCTGCGGGCTATCCTGGCATCCTCACTCTGTTCAGCGCTGCGAAAAGCCTGCCCCCAAAGCGGCACCAGCCTGCTATTGAGCTTAATTGCGTGCTGTTAAAAAAAGAGCACACAGCGTCAGACCATAGCCGAATAGCTGTAAGGCTGTGCTCGGATGCCGTGCATTTGGTATCAAGACAGGCACAACGATGTTGCTTCCGCTCTTTTCCACCACAAAAGCCATCTGCAAAAAGTACAATATCCGTTCAGAAAACGGGCTCGATGTTTGAAGCCATGTCCCTTCACCGCTGAAAGAAGTATTCGCAGAAGCCGCATATTTTTGAAAAAACGGGCACAACGTTTGAGGCCAAAGCACCTCTGCTGATGCAAGGGCTATCCGCAGCGCTGAGGCTTTTACGTTGGGCCAGGAGATCCACGCAGGGATGCGTGGATCAGTTCGGGGCCGACCAGGGATGGTCGATCCCCGAACGGTCCGTCGGCACGACGTGGAAGCCGAGGGCACCGCGTCAGCGGCGCGAGGACTGCCCGGCAGCAGCAGAGGTGCTTTGAGCCCACACCGCACCCGCCCTTTGCCCTTCACCCTTCGCCCTTCACCCTTCGCCCTTCGCAGTTTGCACAAATAAAAAAGGCCACCATTTATAAAATGGCAGCCTTTTGCAGTGATGTGTTGCTGTGTGTCAGTCTTATTTTTTACGTGCGTACTTCAGTGAATCCAGGGCTACAGCGAAGATGATAATGCCGCCCTTGATAATGTACTGCCAGTAAGGGTTGACGCCGATGTAGGTCAAACCGTAGTTGATAACGGTGAAGATGATCACACCGGTCACCACGCCCGCAACTGTACCCACACCACCCGCAAATGACACGCCGCCGACCACACAGGCCGCAATCGCATCCAGCTCATACATAAAGCCGAGGTTGTTGGTGGCACTGCCGATGCGGCCCGCTTCCAGCATCCCGCCGAAGGCGTAGAACACACCTGACAGCGCATACACCAGAATCAGGTTCAGCGGCACGTTAACGCCTGAAACACGAGCGGCTTCCGGGTTACCGCCGATGGCAAAGATGTTCTTACCGAAGCGCGTTTTATTCCACAGAATCCACACGAAAATAATGGCAATGAACGCGTAGAAGGTAATGAACGACAGCTTGAAATCACCGAAACGGAAGAAGCCCTGAGCAAAGGTCGAGAAGCCCGCGTCAAAACCGGCCACCGGTGATGCGCCAACAAAGTCGTAATACAGCGAGTTAATGCCGTAAACGATAATCATGGTGCCCAACGTGGTGATAAATGGCGTCACTTTCAGATAAGCGATGATTACGCCGTTCACCAGGCCAATCACACCACCGATAATGCACACGGTCAGGATAACCAGTGGAATCGGTACGGTATCCAGGTGTGGGAACACCTTATTGGCGTTATCCATGGATTGCAGCAAGGTCGCCGCAACCACCGCGGCCAGACCAACCTGGCGCCCGGCTGACAGGTCAGTACCCTGCGTCACGATCAATCCGGCCACGCCCAGTGCAATAATAATACGCACTGAAGATTGGGTCAGAATGTTACTCAGGTTCATCAAACTTAAAAACGTCGGGTCCTGGAAAATAATAATTGCCAGCAGTACCAACAGGACAACGTAAATGCCGCCCTCTTTTAACCAGGTTAGCGCATTCTTTTTAGTAGTCGCTTTCATGTTAAAGCCCTTGCTTCATTAAAGGTGTAATGACGCTAAACGCAGGATTTCATTCTGCGAGGTCGTTTTGGTCTCGACAATGCCCGCTACCAGGCCATTACTCATCACTAAAATACGATCGGTAATTCCCAGCAATTCTGGCATTTCAGAAGAGATAATAATGATGCCCTTCTCTTTCTTCGCCAACTCAGAAATTAACTGATAAATTTCGAACTTAGCACCAACGTCAATACCGCGCGTCGGTTCATCCAGCATCAGAATTTCCGGCTGGGTTAATAACCAGCGACCAATAATAACCTTCTGCTGGTTACCACCGGAAAGCGAACCAATTTGCGTATGATGACCTGGCGTTTTCACGCGCATTGAATCAATCACCCACTGGGTATCACTCTTCATGCGCTTATTATCAAGCAAGCCCATGCTGGATTTGTATTTTTTAATATTGGAAATAAGCGAGTTAAAACCAATATCCAGATAAGCATAAATCCCGGTTGAACGACGCTCTTCCGTTACCAGCGCAAAGCCGTGGTTAATCGCTTCATTGGCACTGTGGTTATTAATCGCTTTACCGTGCAGCTTAATGGTACCGCCTGACTTCTCGCGAATACCAAATAAAGTCTCAACGATGTCAGTACGTTTAGCGCCCACCAATCCGGCGATGCCTAAAATCTCACCTTTGCGCAGGTCGAAGGAAATATCGCGAATCGACGGCTGACGCAGCGAGGTTAAATGACGCACCTCAAGAATAGTTTCGCCCGGCACGTTGGTCTTATCCGGGAAACGCTGGTTCAGTGAACGACCGACCATCATGGCGATGATCTTGTCCATATCCAGCCCTTCCAGCGGCTGGGTGGCAATCCACTGTCCATCACGCAAAATCGTAATCTCATCACACAGTTGGAAAATCTCTTCCATCTTGTGTGAGATATACACAATACCGCAGCCACGATCTTTCAGCTTACGGATAATCGTGAACAAGTGATTCACTTCTTTTTCGGTCAGCGACGATGTTGGCTCATCCATGATGACGATTTTCGCGTCATAGGAAAATGCCTTGGCAATTTCAATCATCTGCATTTGCGAAACAGACAGATTAGCCACTTTATCGCGTGGATCGATATCAATATCTAATTCGTCAAAGATCGCTTTGGTATCGCGATACATTTTATCCTGATCAACAAACACGCCTTTACGTGGATAGCGGCCAAGCCACATGTTATCCATCACGTTGCGTTGTAAAACCAGGTTTAATTCCTGATGCACCATTGAAACGCCATTCTCCAGCGCTTCTTTGGAACTTTTATAATCAATTTCTTCACCCTGAAACAGGATGCTCCCCGTATCCTTTTTATAAATACCAAACAGGCATTTTAATAATGTGGATTTTCCGGCGCCGTTTTCGCCCATTAAGGCATGGACGGAGTGCGGCCGCACTTTCAAATTCACATTATCTAAGGCTTTCACCCCTGGAAATGATTTCGAGACATTCGTCATCTCCAGCAGATATTCACGCTGTGCGGTCGGATTCTCACTGGCCATAATTTACCTGGCTAAATAAAACGTGGGTCAGATGCAATAAGGCGCGGCGTGCTGCCGCGCCCGGTACGTATTACTTCACAAACTGAGACAGGTTTTCTTTATCGACTGGTACGTAAGGAACACGTACGATTTTGTTTTCCATCTTGAAGTTAGTACCGGCGGTTGGCTCTTTGCCATCGGCCAGGTTCTTCGCGATATCAATGGTGGCTTTCGCCTGGTTTTCCGCATCGTTCAGCACGGTACCGGCCATCGCACCGGATTTCACCAGTGCCAGCGCTTCTGGCAGCGCATCCACACCAAACACAGGAATGCTGGTTTTGTTGTGCGCTTTCAGGGCTTCTACTGCGCCCATTGCCATCGCATCATTGTTCGCGATGATCACTTCAATTTTGTTGCCGTTCGGGCCAGACAGCCAGGCGTCAACTTTGTCTTTTGCCTGTGCGGTGTCCCACATCGCGGTATCCATCGCCAGCTGCTGAGTTTTGAAACCATCGGTGTTCAGGGTTTCGATCACGTATTTGGTACGTGCTTCAGCATCCGGGTGGCCCGGCTCACCTTTCAGCAGAGCAAACTGAATCTGACCATCTTTGTTCAGATCCCAGGCTGGGGTGGCTTTCCAGTGCTTCTCAATCAGTTTGGCCTGGATGATGCCTGACTCTTTAGAGTCGGTACCCACGTAGTAGGCTTTCGGGTAGCTGGCCAGCACTTTGGCATTCGGCTCTTTGTTGAAGAACACCACTGGCACATCATTCGCTTTCGCTTTGTCGATCACCACTGCCGCAGCAGCAGGGTCAACCAGGTTGATTGCCAGCGCTTTCACGCCTTTGGCCATCAGTACGTCAATCTGGTCGTTCTGGGTGGACTGGCTGTTCTGCGAGTCATTCATCAGCAGTTGGATGCCGCCCAGTTTTTTGGCTTCGCTGTCGATGTCCTTGCGAACCATAGACATAAAGTTGTCGTCGTATTTATAAATTGTCACGCCAATGCGGGTATCGGCGGCGTGCGCAGTTGCACCAAACATCATGCTGGCAACCAGTGCTGTGAGCGTGAAAACCTTCTTATTCATGGTATCTCCGGTTTTTTATGTAGGGCATATCATCGCGCTGTGCTGCCTGCGGGCAACCAGCGCAGTCGGTTCAAACTCATTTATGGGGCGGACGCGTAACGCAAAGCCGGGCCACCATCGCTATCCTGACTTCCCTGTACGTAAACGCTTCCTGAAGAGTGTTGTGAACTATTTCAATCGGCTACTGAAACCTGACCGGAGAAGGAGAACCCGGCGTTACATGATGTTTCAGTCCGGTAAGACGCTGCCATCATAGTGAGCGCCATGTTAATTAACTGTGAATGTAATCACAGATTGGAAACGGTTACACAGCGCTATCGCCCGAATTAGTGACCGACTCCACAATTTGCCGCTGAGCGACCGAATGGCGGCGTACCAGGGTCGGCATAAAGCAGTGTGTGGCGTCGGGATCGAGTTCGCCCGCTGCGCCTTTTAAGGCCAACTCCGTGGCCAATTTAGCCATAGAAACAATAGGATATCGCACAGTCGTGAGTTGCGGATCGGTGTAACGTGAGATGGGAATATCATCAAAGCCGATGACGGAGAAGTGCTGTGGCACCTGAATGCCATTATCTTTCAATGCGGTCAGCGCCCCAGCGGCCATACCGTCGCAGTAGGAGAAGATGCCGGTTAGATGCAGGTTACGGCCCAGTAACTCCACCATCGCCGCTTCCCCACCCTGCATGTCCGGTTCGCCATGGGCAATCCAGGACTCCTGGGGGCGAATCCCCTGCTCTGACAAGGCCTGCAGCCAGCCTTCACGCCGTTGCGTCACATCTTCAATCGGGTGGCTGGAGCTGAGATAACCAATGCGTTGATGTCCCTGTTGTAACAACATGCGCGTTGCCATCAGAGATCCCGTTACATTATCCAGGCAGACGCAACGATGTTCGTACCCGGGAATAGTCCGGTTAATCAGCACCATACCGGGAACCTGATCCATAAACTGAGTTAGTTCAGCGTCTGAAAGCGTTTTCGCGTGGACCACTAAAGCGTTACATCGTTGACGGATCAGCACTTCAATCGCATGACGTTCTTTCTCTTCCTGATGCCATGAATTGCTGATTAACACGTGTTTGTGCACGCGCTGCGCCACGGTATCTACCGCTTTTACTAACGCGCCAAAGAAGGGATCGGATACGTCCATCACCACCACGCCAATAGTGTCACTGACCTGGGTAGCCAGTGCCTGCGCGTTGGCGTTCGGGCGATAACCCAGTGATTCCGCCGCCTGGAGTACGGCTTCACGGGTATCAGGGGTGACTGCACTGCTGTTATTGAGCACACGCGACACGGTGGCTACTGATACACCGGCCTGACGGGCGACATCTCGAATCGTTATCATGCAGCTGTTCCACAGAGGAGAAAATGCGCGACAAGCGCGTAACGGCGCTATTTTGTCAGGGCATTTTATTCAGCTGCGTGAATCACGTCACACAGATGAAAACGGTTACATACAAATCTGCAACCTTTGTGATGAACATCATTATCTGATGCGGGAGGAAGGTTCCGTTTTGCCGGCGGCGAGACGTGTCAGTTTGCGCCAGATCCACTCCATTGGGCCCTGCGGGAAAAAGCGCAGCCAGAGTACAGAAAACAGGATGTTAACCAACCAGATAGCCGGGACCAGTGCCAGCAGATGCAGGCGATCAAACTTGAGGAACAGATTGAAGCGATAGAACAGCGTGGTGCAGATCAGCGTCTGTAACAGGTAGTTGCTGAGTGCCATGCGGCCAACGCATTGCAGCGCATAACTGAAACGTGTGGCACCGATTTGCGGCCAGAAGCCAAAACAGAGCGCCGCATAGCCGAGACTGATAAACGGGCTGGCGAGATCGCGCGGCACCTGCAGTAAGAAGCCGCTCCAGCGAAACTCCCAGTCCAGTAACCATTGCGCCACAATGCCGGGAATGGCTATCAGCCAGCCGATCGTCAGCAGCAGCGCGGCCGAGCGACGATAGTGCTGCACGCTGAACTCGCCTTTCAGCCAGCCGCTGCGCATCAACGCCGCGCCAATCAGCATCAATCCCGCCAGCTGCCAGCCGTACTGCGCGGCCAGCGCCATCAAGCCGGATGAAAGATGGTCGAGGCGGTTTTGAATCGCTTCCCAGCCGCCGACCAGTTTCCAGTAGCTTTCATACTCGATATCGGCAGCACCCGGCAGCCACGAACGGCCCGGTTCCGGGCTGGAAATGCCCCAAAATACCAGCAGTACGCCGCAACCGATCAGATAAAGCAACACGCCAGTTTGCAGCAGAGCTTTGTCCGAAGGCACTTCACGCAGCATCCGCCAAATAATCAGCCCGGTCAGACCGTAATCCAGCAGGATATCCCCTTCCCAGAAAAAGATGCTGTGAATAAAACCCAGCAGCACCAGCAACGTCAGGCGCGCCGACATCCAGCGACTGCCACGCGGGATCTGCAGACACAGGCCACCACCGAACAACAGCGCAAACAGCGTGAGGAATTTCAGTTGCGCCAGGCCATCCATGATCGCCCAGGTCCAGGCATCGGAAAGCGAGATAGTGCCCTGCCACGCCGGATTGAGATAGGCAGCCGATGGCAAGCCAAAACCCACGATATTGAGCAGCAGAATGCCGAGAATGGCGCAACCACGAATAAAATCCAGCGCAAGATAGCGTTGCATCGAGTGACCTGACGGAGAGAGAAAACGGGCGGCAATAAGCCGCCCAAAGGATTAGCTGTGACGCACCGCGCGTAAGAACTCCTGGCGCGTATTCTGGCTGGACTTGAACAGGCCACCCAGTGATGTGGTGGTGGTGGCGCTGGTGGCATCTTTCACGCCACGCGCTTTCACGCAGTAGTGCACCGCATCAATCGACACCGCCACGTTGTTGGTGCCAAGCAAAGTTTGCAGCGCCACCAGCACTTGCTGGGTTAAGCGCTCTTGCACCTGTGGACGCTGGGCAAAGAACTGCACGATGCGGTTGATCTTCGACAGACCAATCACCTTCTCTTTCGGGATATAAGCGACGGTGGCTTTACCGTCGATAATCACGAAGTGGTGCTCACAGGTGCTGGTCAGGGTGATATCACGCACGGTGACCATCTCATCCACCTTCATCTTGTTTTCGATGACGGTGATTTTCGGGAAGTTGGCGTAATCGAGGCCTGAGAAGATCTCGTCCACGTACATCTTGGCGATGCGATGTGGCGTCTCCATCAGGCTGTCATCTTCCAGATCCAGATTCAGCAGCTGCATGATTTGGGTCATATGACCGGCGATTTCACGCTTGCGGGTTTCGTCATCCATCTCGCGCACCGGGGCGCGTAACGGCGTTTCCAGGCCACGCGCCAGCAGCGCTTCGTGAACCAGGGCGGCTTCCTGACTTAAGGTGCTCATCGTACTCTTTCTCCGGCAGGTGATGCGCCCGCAGATCGTCGCCTGCGGGGGAAATTCTGAGCGCGTATTGTGAAACACAACGCGCGCGTAATCCAGCAATCAATCCAATCGGAGATGAAAGCTTTTCATGGTGCCGAACGGCGTAACACCAGTAAGCCCGCCAGAATCAGTGCACCACCCGCTACCCACAAGGCAGGATCGAGGCGGTGCCACAGCAAACTGGAGATCCATGACAGCAACGGCCCGCCCAACTGACCGACTGCGTAGCCGGTGGTCAGCAGACCGGCCAGATAGCGCGCGTGATGCGGCGCCAGCTCGCGACCGTATTGCAGTGTCAGCTGCACCACACATAAGAATCCGCCGCCAACTAACAGCGCGCTAATCAACAGCCCATCCAGCCCTGGCAGGACAATGGCGGAGATCACGCCCAAAGCCTGCGCCCAGAGCACCACTGCCAGCCGCAGATGGCTGCTGCCCCAGCGCCGCGTCAAAATGCCGAGCACAATGCCGATCACCGCCGCACCGCCAAACACCGGCCAGACAAACTGCGCCAGCGCACTGTCCGGGAAACGCGCGGCGGTCATCTGCGATAAGAAGGTTGCGGGCAGAATGTAACCAAAACCGGCGAGACTGTAGCTCAGTACCAGGCGTTTCAGGTTACCGTTGAGCACCAGCGGCGCAGGCGCCTGATCGGGACGATGTAACTGTCCCGTGCGCGGTAAAAAACGCGCAATGGCGGCGATGAACAGCAGCGCCAGCAAACCATAAGCCGCCCAGCCCAGTGCCGCGCTGGCCCCGCTGGCATGCAGCGCCACCGCCAGCATTCCGCTGATGAAAATCCCGGTGCCGGGTCCGGCAAACACCGCCGCCGACAAGCCTGGCCGTCCATGATGCAGCAGTTGCTCATTGCTCCACGCAGCGATCAGCACCATGGCCCAACCGCTGGCACCGCCAATCACAAAGCGGATCAAACCGTGCAGCCACGGCCCGCTGACGCAGGCAGACAGCAGCGTCAGAATCACCGCGCCCCACACGCCAGCCTGCAGCCGCCATTCGACACGCTTATGCGCGCGCATGGCGTCAAAGGAGCCACACAGATAACCAAGATAGTTGAGCGCCGCCACCAGACTGGCGCTGGTCAGGGTTAACTGATGGTCCTGAATCATCAATGGCACCTGCGGGGTGAAAGCAAATCGCCCAATCCCCATCGCAACCACTAAACTTAAAAACGCGCTCAGCGCGACACGAAACGCCATTCCCACTCCCGTTCAGATTCTTTTAGCACTTGTTATTAGCATGCATGACGATTACACTCACGAAAAGTGAATAATATTAACCAAGTTGTTTACGGAAAGAGAATATGGATTTAGTACAACTCCGCATGTTCTGTTCTGTGGCCGAAACCGGTTCGCTGGCGCGCGCCGCGGAGCTATTGCATCGCGTGCCCTCCAATCTCACCACTCGTCTGCGCCAGTTGGAAGAAGAGATTGGCGTGGATCTGTTTATCCGTGAGAAGCAGCGTATTCGATTGTCGCCGATGGGCCACAATTTCCTCAATTATGCGCAGCGCATCCTCAGCCTGAGCGATGAGGCGCTGAATATGGCCCGTGCCGGAGAACCGGGCGGGAACTTTGCCTTTGGTTCGATGGAGAGCACCGCCGCGACCCGTCTTCCTGGTCTGCTGGCGGCTTATCATCAACGATTTCCCAATGTGGCGCTATCGCTGGTGACGGGCACCTCGGGCGATATCATCGATAAAGTGCGCGCCGGTACGCTGGCGGCCGCGCTGGTGGATGGCCCAGCCACCCATGATGATCTCAACGGCTGCATCGCCTTTCGCGAGGAGATGGTGCTGATCACCAGTCTCGATCACGACCCGATTACCAGCGCCCGCGACACGCAGCATGACACGCTGTTTGCCTTTGGTAACAGCTGTTCGTATCGCACCAAACTGGAATCCTGGTATCGCGAAAGCCAGACCTCACCGAAAAGCGTGATGGAGATTCAGTCTTACCACGCGATGGTGGCGTGTGTGGCAGGCGGTGCGGGCGTGGCAATGATTCCGGCGTCGGTCCTGACGCAGATGCCCGGCCGCGCGCGCGTGCAGGAGCATGCATTGCCACCCGCTTATCGCGATACCGCCACCTGGCTGATGTGGCGCCGCGATGCCTTCACGCCCAACGTGGAAGCGCTGAAGTATTTGATTATTGAAATGTTTGACGACCGCCCACTTAACGATGAGTTGCTGCATCCGCTGCAAACCGCTGAGTGAGTTTTTAATTTTAAGTAAATCACGACATCTGAAGAAGAGGGATTGCATGAACATGATTAAAACCCGCGCTGCCGTTGCCTGGGCAGCGGGCGAACCGCTGAAAATTGAAGAAGTGGATCTAATGCCACCGCAGAAAGGTGAAGTGTTAGTGCGCATCGTCGCCACCGGGGTGTGCCACACCGATGCTTACACCCTGTCCGGTAAAGATCCGGAAGGCGTGTTCCCGGCGATCCTCGGTCACGAAGGCGGCGGCGTGGTGGAAGCGGTGGGCGAAGGCGTCACCAGCGTGGCGGTCGGCGACCACGTAATCCCGCTTTATACCCCAGAGTGCGGTAAATGTAAGTTCTGTCTGTCAGGCAAAACTAACCTGTGTCAGGCGATTCGCTCCACCCAGGGTAAAGGCCTGATGCCAGATGGCACCACCCGCTTCTTTAAAGACGGCAAGCCAATTTTCCACTACATGGGGACTTCAACGTTCTCTGAGTACACCGTGGTGCCGGAAATTTCACTGGCGGTGATCAGCAAAGAAGCGCCACTGGAAGAAGTGTGCCTGCTGGGCTGCGGCGTGACCACCGGCATGGGCGCCGTGATGAATACCGCCAAAGTCCAAGAAGGCGATACGGTGGCGATCTTCGGCCTCGGCGGCATTGGTTTGTCGGCGATCATCGGTGCGAAAATGGCGAAAGCCGGTCGCATCATCGGTATCGACCTCAACACCAGCAAATTCGATCTGGCGCGCAAACTGGGTGCCACCGATCTGATCAACCCGAAAGATTACGATAAGCCGATTCAGGATGTGATCGTTGAGCTGACCGACGGCGGCGTGGACTTCTCCTTTGAGTGCATCGGTAACGTGAACGTGATGCGTTCCGCGCTGGAGTGCTGCCACAAAGGCTGGGGCGAGTCAGTGATTATCGGCGTAGCCGGTGCCGGTGAAGAGATTTCCACGCGTCCGTTCCAGTTAGTGACCGGTCGCGTATGGCGCGGTTCGGCGTTTGGTGGCGTGAAAGGCCGTACCCAGCTGCCGGGCATCGTGCAGGATTATCTGGACGGTAAGTTCGCGCTGAACGATTTCATCACGCACACCATGCCGCTGGAAGAGATTAACGAAGCCTTTGATCTGATGCACGAAGGGAAATCCATTCGTTCGGTTGTGCATTTTAACAAGTAAAAAGGAGGCGTTATGGCATCCACTCTGGAACTGCTGGAAGAACATCGTATCTTCGGCGGCTGGCAGCAGCGCTGGCGTCATCAGTCGGCGGTGCTGAACTGCCCGATGACCTTCAGCATTTTCCTGCCGCCACCGCAGGATGACACGCCGCCGCCGGTGGTATGGTTTCTCGCCGGACTGACCTGTACGGACGAGAACTTCACCACCAAAGCCGGTGCGCAGCGTGTTGCCGCTGAGCTGGGCCTGGTGCTGATTATGCCGGACACCAGCCCGCGCGGTGACGAAGTGGCCAACGACAGCGGTTACGATCTCGGTCAGGGCGCAGGTTTTTACCTCAACGCCACGCAGCAGCCCTGGGCGGCGCACTATCGTATGTTCGATTATCTCAGCGAGGAGTTGCCGGCCCTGGTGGCGGACAACTTCAAAGTGAGCGATCGTCAGTCGGTAATGGGGCATTCAATGGGCGGCCATGGCGCGCTGGTATTGGCGTTGCGTCAGGGTGGACGTTTTGCTTCGGCATCCGCGTTCGCTCCAATCGTCAATCCAACCGAAGTGCCGTGGGGACAAAAAGCTTTCACCGCCTATCTGGGTGAAGATCGCCAGACCTGGCGCGAGTGGGACAGTTGCCTGCTGATGCGTGAAGTGGAACAGCGCTTACCGATTCTGATCGATCAGGGTGATAGCGATCAGTTCCTCGCCGATCAGCTGCGTCCGGATCGCCTCGAAGCGGTAGCGCGTGAGCAAGGTTTTCCGCTGGAGCTGCGCGTGCAGCCGGGCTATGACCACAGCTACTTCTTTATCGCCAGCTTTGTCGAGGACCATCTGCGGTTCCACGCGAAGCATCTGTTGGTGTAGTTCACGTCAGTTGATGTGGAGACAGTAAGGGCGCACCAGGTGCGCCCTTTTTTGGCTATGGCTGACTGTGATTGGCTAAAAGCCGCACCAACATTCATCCTCAGCTTCTCTTGATGTTGAGCTTAAGCGTCTTTTGCGAGGTTTAAGCCAGCGATTCCGCCACCAGCCCATCGATCATCACCTGCGGCATGCCCTGCGAGCAGTGTTCAATACGCCCGCGCACACCATACACCTGCGCCAATGTGTCCGGCGTGATCACCTGTGACGGCTCGCCGTCAGCCAGCAAGGTGCCCTCTTTCAGCATCAACGCATGATCGGCATGACGCAGTGCAATGTTGATATCATGCACCACCACTACCGTGACGATATTGCGCAGGCGGGTTTCGCGACGTACTAAATCCATTACGTGGAACTGGTAATTGAGATCGAGCGCACTCAGCGGTTCATCCAGCAGCAGCAGTTCCGGACGGCGAATCAGCGATTGCGCCAGACCCACCAGCTGTTTCTGCCCACCCGATAACTGGTCCAGATAACGCATCGCTAAGTGGGCAATGCCCAGCTGTTCCAGCAGATGCATAATCTCGGCTTCACTTGATGCGCTGTGTAAGCCACCGGACGCACGTTGCGCCACGATGATTGACTCCAGCACATGCAGATGCACGCCTGCCGGCAAACTTTGCGGCAGATACACCACGCGCTGGGCACGACGGGCAAACGGCTGTGACATCAGCTCTTCGCCATTCAACCACAGTTCGCCCTGCCCTTTGCTCAGGCCCGCCAGTGCGCGCAGCAAGGTAGACTTACCGCAGCCGTTAGGTCCAAGTAGTACGGTGATTTTGCCGCGTGGCAGCATCGGCACGTTGAGATCTTCAATGACTTTACGCTTCGGATAACCGGCGTAGAAATGGCTGAGACCTAATCCCTGTTCCATTACACCGTCCCCCGATGACGCAGAATAATACTCAGGAAGAATGGCACGCCAACCAGTGAAGTGACGATACCCACTGGAATGATCACGCCTGGAATCAGGTTCTTCGACGCTACCGAGGCCAGTGACAGCACCAGTGCACCGACCAACGCACTGGCCGGCAGATAGTAGCGGTGATCTTCACCAAACATCATGCGAGCGATGTGCGGTGCCACCAGACCAATAAAGCCAATCGGCCCGACAAAAGCCACCGCCAGCGCGGAGAGAATACTGATGCGCAGTAGCGTCGCCAGACGCAAACGGCGCACATCAATGCCGAAACTCACCGCACGATCTTCACCCAGGCGCAGCGCGGTCAGTTTCCAGCTGCTGAGCATCGAGAACGGGATCAGGATGGCGAAAGCCGCCGTGAGCACACCGAGTTTTTCCCACGAAGCACGCGCCAGGCTGCCCATGGTCCAGAACACCAGGCCCTGCAAGGTATCTTCACTGGCGATAAACTGCATCATCGAGACCAGCGCGTTGAAGGTGAACACCAGCGCGATGCCGAACAGCACCACGCCTGAAGTGGACACTTTGGTCCAGCGCGTCACGCCATCCAGCATCAGTGCGGCAAACAGCGCAAATACAAAGGCGTTCGCCGAGATAAACCACTGGTCTGGCACACCGGGAATACCGATGCCGAGAATAATTGCCAGCGCCGCGCCGAAAGCGGCCGCTGAAGAGACGCCGAGCGTAAACGGACTCGCCAACGGGTTATTGAGGATAGTTTGCATCTCAGCTCCCGCCAGACCCAGCGAAAAGCCGACGACGACAGCCATCAACGCATAAGGTAAGCGGATATCCCAGACGATCACGCGCGTGCCCGCATCCACCGCATCAGGATGGGTGAGCGTTTGCCACAGGGTGTCGAGGGAGAGCCCAGCCGGGCCAAGCGTGAAATCAAGAATCACTGACGCCAGTATTGCCAGCACCAGTACGCCAATCAGCATCAGGCGCTGACGTAACACCTGACGATAACGCGTCATGGTATCGGCTTCGCGGTTATTTTCCGCCAGCAGCGCGGAATCCGTGGTCTGCATTGTTCTACCTGTTTCTTATCGAAATCATAACGGCAGCCACAATAGTGCAGGTGATAATAATTATCAATTATATCTGTATGACAAAGCCCAAAACGTTGTAACACGGTTCATCTTTGCCAAAAAAAACGCCGCTAGTCAAAGGTAGCGGCGTTATGTCACCCACGTTTAACGCATTACTCTTTAAACGTCGGGAATTCCATTTCGCTGTACTTCACGAAGCGCGAGCCACGTGCCAGCTTGTAACCGAGCCAAATCAGCAGGAACAGCGGAATGCCGATGTAGGTCGCCGCCACGCCATACCAGTCAATACGATCCGCCAGAAACGCCTGGTAGTTCTGACCCAGTGTAATAATCAGGCACAGCACGAAGGCGAAAATCGGACCGAGCGGAAAGAAGCCGGAACGGTATGGCAGAGCCGCTAAATCATGCCCTTGCGCCACGTAGCCGCGACGGAAGCGATAGTGGCTAATCGCAATACCCAGCCAGGCGATAAAGCCGGTCATGCCTGAGGTATTCAGCAACCACAGATAGACTTCCTGGTTGCCGAACTTCGAGCTCAGGAAGCACAAACCCGCTACCACGGTGGTGGCAATCAGGGCATTACGCGGCACACCGCCTTTCGACAGTTTGGCAAAAATACGTGGGGCTTTGCCTTCCTGCGCCAGGTTGAACAGCATGCGCGTTGAAGCGTACATGCCTGAGTTACCCGCTGACAGCACCGCCGTCAGGATCACCGCGTTCATCACTGCCGCTGCCGACAGTAATCCGGCATTCTGGAACACCAGCGTGAACGGGCTGATGGCGATATCGGTGACATCGTTATGCAGCAGTTTCGGATCGGTGTACGGCAGAATCAGGCTGATGATCAGAATCGCAAAGATATAGAACAGCAGAATACGCCAGAACACCTGACGCACGGCGCGTGGAATATTTTTCGCGGGATCCTGTGATTCACCGGCTGCGATGCCGATCAACTCTGTACCCTGGAACGAGAAGCCGACAATCATTGCCACGCCAATCATCGCGGCAAAACCGCCGGCAAAAGGTGCGTCGCCCACGGTCCAGTTATGCCAGCCGGCGTTTTCTGCACCGCGCATAATGCCGACGATCATCAGCACACCCACCACGATAAAGATGATGACGGTGGCAACTTTGATCAGCGAGAACCAGTATTCCGCTTCGCCGAAGCCTTTGACGGAAATGTAGTTAAGCAGGAACATCAGCCCAAGGAACAGCGCGCTCCAGATCCAGCCCGGCGTATCCGGGAACCAGTAGTTCATCACCAGTTGCGAGGCGACGAGATCAACGGCGATGGTGACCGCCCAGTTGTACCAGTAGTTCCAGCCCAGCGCGAAGCCGAAGCCTTCTTCAACGTATTTAGAGCCGTAAGTGGCGAAGGAGCCAGAAACCGGCATAAACGCCGCCAGTTCGCCGAGGCTGGTCATCAGGAAGTAAACCATCAGGCCAATCAGCGCGTAAGAGAGTAATGCGCCACCGGGACCTGCCTGAGAAATGGTGGCACCCGAGGCGACAAACAGGCCGGTGCCAATGGAACCGCCGATGGCGATCATGGTGAGATGGCGCGCTTTTAATTCACGGCGCAGCCCAGGTTGTTGTGTTGTTTTTGAGTCATTATGCATGTGTAAACGCTATGCTGGATAAAAATAAGGCGCGATTGTAGCAGCTAACCCCAGGCTGTATAGCATTCACGTCGGGTTATTAGTTACCTTCATAATCGGCGCGAAATTATTAGCCGTTTACGTTATGACAGCCGCGATTACTCGCGGCAATAGGAGAGAAATCGGCTTAGCGCTTTCGACAAATGCTTCTGCCGATGATGAATGCGATACAGCGTGCGCGTCAGACGTGGTAACGGCACAGCCACTTCCACCAGCGTGCCCGCCTCCAGCAGATCGCTGATCACCCGGCGCGATAAACAGCTGATGCCCATGCCGTGACGCACCGCATGTTTGATTGCTTCAGAATTGCCCAGTTCCATGCCGAGTTGAAACTGCGGCAGGTGAGACAACAGCAGGTAATCAACAATTTCACGCGTGCCCGAACCGCGCTCACGCAGGATCCAGGGGGCGGCCGCCAGTGATGCCAGCGTGATCGGCTGTTGCAGGATCTCAGCATCAGGCGCGGCAAACACCACCAGTTCATCTTCCAGCCATGCTTCGCTAACGATATCCGGCTCGTGACACGGCCCTTCAATCAGGCCGATATCCACACGGAAATCCGCCACTGCGTTAATCGCATCCTGGCTGTTGCCGACGCTCAGTTCGAGCGGCAGCGTGGGGAAGTCACGACGATAGGCGGCGATCATCCCTGGCAGTAAGTAGTTGCCGATAGTGCTACTGGCAAACAGACGAATGGCGCCATTATCCTCTTTAAACAGCTGTTCGATCTCGCCGGCCTGTTCCAGCAATCCGACCGCGCGTGGATAGAGCAAACGACCATGCTCGTTCAGGGCCAGTCGTTTGCCGACGCGATCGAACAGTTGTACCCCGAGTTGGTTTTCCAGATCGGCCAGCGCCGCACTCACCGCTGATTGCGACAGGGCCAACACCTGCGAGGCCTGCGTGGTTGAACCGCTTTTCAACACTTCGGTAAAGACTTCAATCTGACGCAGCGTGATATGCATGCGCCCTCCTCACATTGCGTAACGCTTCACAAGATAAGCCACCACCGCTAACCAGACGATCACCGTCAGGAAGAATCCAGCCCAGCTGACAATCTTTTTGCCGCGTGCCCGCTGGACATCAGCCCGTTCTGCACTGCTGATGCGAATTTCACGCGGAAGCAAACGCAGCAGGATGATCACACCCAGCGGGACGATGATGGCGTCGTCGAGTAAGCCGATAATGGGAATGAAATCAGGAATGAGATCGATGGGGCTGAGTGCATAGGCGACAATGCCAAATGCCAGCAGCTTAAACCACCAGGGGGTACGCGGATCGCGGCAGGCAAACCACAGCGTGAGCACATCGCGTTTAATTAAGCGTGCCCAGCGGCGCAAGCGCTTCAACATCCCGACTCTTCCTTATTAGTTATACTGGTCAATGGACAATATATTACCAATTTAACTTTTAAACCAGTCAGGTATATGCGCAGGCAAGCAGCTGCCAGGAGATTGGCGGCGGAGTGTGTGTCAGGCTTTCATACCGATCAGTTCTTCCAGTTCTGTGTCACAGGCCGTGAACTCATCGGTAATGGTGCGAATCAACCAGTCCTGATAGCCAAAGTTTTCCCGGCGGGAATAGAGGCATTCAGAGCGGTACAACTTTTTCGGATCGCTGTTATTGACTCCATAACGATAAAAATGGACCAGCGAGTTGTCGCTATCGGGCACGGCGAGCGTGAAGCCGACAGCGCCATGACCATTATAAAAAAGGGTCACTGCATTGGTTTTACCTAAATTTAATTTATGGATTACGTTGAATTTTTCATGCTGTAAAGCGGTATGCAAAGTACTTCTATAAGCTGTTTTCATGATTATAGTTAAAAGTTTCTAATTTGTTAAACTATAGTTAACCAGAAAAAAAGCGCACCTGCTAACTTTGGTAGGTGTGTTGATAATTTGGATAAGTGTTTACCCGTGCCGTTTTTCTCCCCACGAGCGATGCAACATTTCATGGCGGTAGCGCATCCGCTATGATGTGCCCTTTGCAGCAGCAATCGCCAACCAGGAGAGCGGCATGAAATATATCGGCGCACACGTCAGTGCATCAGGCGGCGTAGACCAGGCAGTTATCCGTGCCCACGAACTCGAAGCCACAGCCTTTGCGCTGTTCACCAAAAATCAGCGCCAGTGGAAAGCCGCCCCGCTTTCAGGTGAAGTGATTGATGCCTTCAAAACCGCCTGTGAGAAATACAACTTCACTTCCGCGCAGATTTTGCCGCATGACAGCTACCTGATTAACCTTGGCCATCCGGTGATGGATGCGCTGGAGAAATCCCGAGAGGCGTTTCTGGATGAGATGCAGCGCGCCGAGCAGTTGGGGCTAACGTTGCTGAATTTCCACCCTGGCAGCCATTTGAAGCAGATTGAAGAAGAGGCGTGCCTGAAGCGCATCGCCGAATCGATCAATATCGCGCTGGATCAGACCCACAACGTGGTGGCAGTGATTGAGAATACCGCCGGTCAGGGCAGCAATCTTGGCTTCCGTTTTGAACACCTCGCCACCATTATTGAGCACGTCGAAGATAAATCTCGCGTTGGGGTGTGTATCGATACCTGCCATGCATTTGCCGGCGGCTACGATCTGCGGACAGAAGAAGCCTGCGTGGAGACCTTTGCAGAATTTGAACGCATCGTTGGTTTCCAGTTCCTGCGCGGCATGCACCTTAATGACGCCAAAAGCACGCTCGGCAGCCGTGTGGATCGCCACCACAGCTTAGGTGAAGGCAACATTGGCAAGACGGTGTTTAGCTGGCTGATGAAGGATAAGCGCTTTGATGGCATCCCGATGATTCTGGAAACCATCAATCCGGATATCTGGAAAGATGAGATTGCGTGGCTGAAGTCGGAACAACAGGCGTAAAACAGACAGCAAAAAGGGAGCCGCAGCTCCCTTTTTCTTATCCGGTGAAAATTACGCAGCTTTCGCCAGCTCTTCTTCCGGACGTTTCAGAATCGCGTAGCCGAGGCCAGCCACTGCGGTACCAATCACAATCGACATCAGGTAACCCAGCACCGGGGTGATTGCACCCGGGATCAGCAGTACAAACAGACCACCGTGAGGTGCCATCAGTTTCGCGCCAACCAACATGGATACCGCGCCAGTGATTGCACCGCCGACGATGCAGCAAGGCAGCACACGCATAGGGTCACGCGCCGCAAACGGAATTGCACCTTCAGAGATGAAGCACAAGCCGAGCACCAGTGCCGCTTTGCCCCCTTCCTGCTGACCTTTGTTGAACTTACGACGTGCAACAATTGTTGCCAGGCCCATCGCTAACGGTGGCACCATACCGGCGGCCATGATCGCGGCCATCGGCGCATAGGTTTGCGAACTCAGCAGGCCGACACCGAAGGCGTACGCCACTTTGTTCACCGGACCACCCATGTCGGTACACATCATGCCACCGAGGATCGCGCCCAGCAGTACCGCATTGGCGGTGCCCATGTTCGCCAGCCAGTGCGTCAGACCGCTCATGATGCCCGCAACAGGTTTACCCACCACGTAAATCATCAGCAGGCCGGTAATCAAACTCGCTACCAGCGGAATGATCAGGATCGGTTTTAACGCTTCCATACTTTGCGGCAGTTTAACTTTGCTGCTCAGCATCTTCGCGGCGTAACCGGCAATGAAGCCAGCGATGATACCGCCAAGAAAACCGGCGTTAATGCTGGTGGCGATCATACCGCCAATCAGACCCGGAGTCAGACCCGGACGGTCGGCAATCGAGAAAGCAATAAAGCCTGCAAGCACCGGCACCATCAGCGCGAAGGCACTGCCGCCACCAATCTGCATCAGCGCAGCCGCTAAGGTGCCCTGCTCTTTAAATGCGGTGATACCAAAGGCAAAGGAGAGCGCGATGCTCAAACCACCCGCTACCACCATCGGCAGCATGTAGGACACGCCGGTCAGCAGGTGACGATAAGCACCGGCTTTCTCTTTGCTGTCGCTTTGCGTGCTGGCTGACGCGTTGCCGCTCGGTTGATAGGTTTTGGCTTCAACCTGCGCTTTATCCAGTTCCTGCGCGGTTTTCTTCAGCGCCAGGCTGGTTGAGGTGCGATACATCGGCTTGCCAGCAAACTTCGCCAGGTCCACATCGATATCTGCTGCCACGATCACCAGATCGGCCGCCGCCACCTCTTCAGGGGTGATGGCATTGCCTGCACCCACGGAACCGCGGGTTTCCACTTTCACCCACCAGCCACGCTTGGTCGCTTCTGCCTGAATCGCCTCAGCCGCCATAAAGGTGTGCGCTACGCCGGTTGGGCAAGCGGTAACCGCGACAATGCGTTTCTGACCAGTGCTCTGAGCGGCAGCTGGAGCAGTAACCGCCGCGGCAGCCTGCCAGACTTTGGCACTGGCTTTAGCCTGATTAATGGCCGCCAGCGGATCGCGCAGCGCCTGCTGCACATCGACCAGCGCCACGGATTTGCCTGCCAGTTGTGCATCTTTCGGCACAGCATGGCCAGCAACCAATACCAGTTCAGCATCGGCCGCGTTGTCAGTCAGCGTCAGGCCAGCCTGTGCTGCGGTTGCGCGCAGACGTTCTAAAGCCAGATGTCCTGATGCCAGTCCCAGTGAAGAATCTTTTATCAGCAGCGTTTTCATTATCGCTCTCCTGCTGTTAGTTAACGGGTTGTAAGTCGACGCGCGCCATCATCGCGGCCAACTGGGTACGATCGGTCACACCAACGTTGCTCTGGCTCACCGCCATCGCAGCCACTGCGGTAGCCAGACGCAAGGTATGCTCGCTGGATTCACGCATCAGCAGCCCGTAAATCAGGCCGCCGACCATTGAATCTCCCGCGCCTACGGTGCTGACCACTTCACAGGCTGGTGGTTTGGCGATCCATTCGCCAGAGGCGTTGACCCACAGTGCGCCTTCCGCACCAAGGGAAATAACCACATGGGCAATGCCCTGCTCACGCAGTTCATGCGCGGCTTCGATCACATCCTGCAAGGTTGGCAGTTTGCGGTCGGCCCAGATTTCCAGTTCACGACGGTTCGGCTTCACCAGCCACGGCGCGGCTTTCAGCCCCGCCACCAGCGCTTCACGACTGCTGTCGAAAATAATGCACGGACACAGGGTGCGCAGATCGCTCATCCATTTGGTGAACGCTTCGGGCGCCACGCCCGCGGGCAAGCTGCCGCTGACGCATACCATGTCGAACTGTCCCAGCCAGGTCAGGGAATCGGCAGTGAAGCGATCCCAATCCTGCGCGGTGACATTAAAGCCGGAGAAATTCAGATCGGTGACTTCACCGTCTTTTTCCGTCAGCTTGACGTTGATGCGGGTACGGCCCTGCACCACCTGAAAACGGTTGGCGATACCCAGCTCGCTGAACAGCTGCTGGAAGCCATCCTGGTTCTCTTTGCCGAGGAATCCACCGACGGTGACGTCGATACCCAGGTCTTTCAGCACTTTGGCAACGTTGATGCCTTTACCCGCCGCGTGCAGACCGGTGGTTTTCACCAGGTTAACTTCGCCACGTTCGATTTCTGGCGTATAGCCCACCAGATCGTAAGCGGGATTCAATGTGATTGTGGCAACGCGGCGGCTCATGCGACCCCCTCGCCCAGTCCAGAATTGATGGCCTCTTCGATGGCATTCAGCGCCTGCTGTGCATCTTCACCGCTGGCGGTAAAGCGCAGGCGATGGCCTTTTTTCACGCCCAGCGCGACAACTTTCATCAGGCTGCGTCCGTTGGCCGGTTTGCCGCTGCCGTCAAGATTGGTGACGGTGATGTCACTGTTGAACTGTTTAATGACCGTAACCAGCGCAGTGCCCGGACGTGCGTGTAGTCCATGCTCGTTGCGGATAGTAAATTCAGCCACCAGTTGATCCGCGCTTTCGTCCACTTCACTGGTCAGCAGCGCCAGGATGCCTGCCGCGTCGGCTTTCATCAGACGTTCAGCTTTGTTGCTCAGCAGCAGATTGCTCAGATAACCCAGCACTTCCAGCGGACGATCGTCAGTGGCGGCCACGGTCAACAGCAGCGCCACATTTTCGCCCTGATGCACGAATGGCGTGGCGGTACGGCTGACTGCAATGGCGCTACCAAGGTTGCCATTGGCGCTGTCACTCAGCCAGATGCCCTGTCCGAGGCTCAGCGGCGTACGCGAAACCGCATCCGCCACAAACGCCGCTTCAACAGCTCCTGCTGCCTGTAAACGTCCAGCGTTCAGCGCCTGCAAGGTGATAAGATCGCTGGCTGCAACGTCAACCGCAATCAGCGAGGTATCGAATTTGAACTCAGCCGCCTGCTTTTCACCCATCAGGATGGCACGGAGATCTTCGGCTGAGGCGGTTTTCAACTGCTCTGCGATACTGTCATCGCTCAATACGTGAGTCAGCTGGCGCAGCAGCGCAAGATGTTCATCTGATTTTGCCGCGATACCGATGGCGACATAAGCCGTTTGCCCGTCACCCCACTCCACGCCCTGCGGGAACTGATAAACCTGTACGCCGGTCTTCAGCACCATATCGCGCGTATCGGTGGTGCCATGCGGAATGGCAATACCATTACCCAGGAAGGTGGTGGTCTGCTGTTCGCGCGCCAGCATACCGTTAACGTAGCCTTCCGACACATTACCGGCTGCGGTTAACGCAGCGGCAATCTGACGGATAGCCTCTTCTTTATTTTGTGCACTGGCACCGGTATGGATGGCCTGAACGTCGAGCTGGAACATATTTCTCCTCGCTTGCTGAAATTGAATCGTTTCAGCTTAATGGCGAAAAATTACGCTGTACTTCTCGGGGGTTACCGAGAGGACAACGCTGAAACGTTTCAGGGAATATGGTACAGCATGAGAAAGCAGGCAAGAAAATGCGCGATCGGCGTAGCAGATTTTTGATGTTCCGCACACTTCAGATCGGATTTAAGATTTTTCAGGCCTGTACGGCTGACGTCATTGCTGTAACGCATGGGTCACATAAGGCAAATTCTTCAGCACCGCGTCAGCAATTTAAGGCGCGGTATCTGCTTCGAGTTGTAACAGGAAGGTCATCGCGGCTTCGCGACTGCTACCGCACATCTCTGCGCTGGGCTGTAAACCCGCACAGACTGCGGGACGCAGCGGAGAACCAAAAATTTTGCAGCGCTGATTGTCATCCAGCTGAACGCAGCGGGTATTGGCCGGTTTGCCCTGGGGCATGCCGGGAATCGGGGAAGAGATTGAGGGGGCTGTGCAACAGGCACCGCACTGGTCACGACAATACATCATGCGCTCCTGAGGATTTCGTCGCGACAATAGCAGGCTGATGACGGGAATGCCATGCGCGGGCAACAATTTTACACTGCCTCCCTTGCCTGTTTTTCACGGCGCGAGTAACGTGGCGCGCATTAACCTTTTCACAGCGAGTTATCCCCATGCCAAAGGCAAATGAAATCAAAAAAGGAATGGCTGTTACCTGGAACGGCAAACTGTTGCTGGTAAAGGACATTGATGTCCAGAGCCCAAGCGCACGCGGTGCTGCCACCCTCTATAAGATGCGTTTTACCGACGTGCGCACTGGCCTGAAAGTGGAAGAGCGCTTCAAGGGTGACGATATTATCGATGCCATTCAGCTTAGCCGTCGCGCCGTGACCTTCTCTTATTTAGACGGTGACGAGTACGTGTTTATGGATGATGAAGATTACACGCCCTATAGCTTCAAGAAAGATCAGATTGAAGAAGAACTGCTGTTCATCCCTGAAGGCGGCATTCCTGGCATCCAGGTGTTAACGATGGAGGGTCAGGTGCTGGCGCTGGAACTGCCACAGACCGTGGACATGGAAATTGTCGATACTTCACCAGGCATTAAAGGCGCTTCCGCCAGCGCACGCACCAAACCCGCGGGCATGAGCACCGGCTTGTCGATCCAGGTACCGGAATACCTGAGCAATGGCGATCGCATCCGTATTCACGTGGCTGAACGCCGCTATATGAGTCGCGCGGACTAACCGCACGATTTTATCCGGCCGCTGAAGGTTGTTATAGTATAACAACGTCGTGCGCGCCGGGTATGTTGTCCGCGCGCCTGAAAATGGAGCCTGTAATGACGCGCGTTAATGTAATCACCGGATTTCTCGGCAGCGGCAAAACCACTACTCTGCTGCATCTGTTAGCCCATAAACCGGCCAATGAAAATTGGGCGATTCTGGTCAACGAGTTTGGCGAAGTAGGCATCGACGGCGCACTGCTCGCCGATCGCGGTGCCACGCTGAAGGAAATTCCTGGCGGTTGCATGTGTTGCGTGAACGGCCTGCCACTGCAGGTCGGACTCAATATGCTGTTAAAGCAAAATAAGCCCGATCGTCTGATTATCGAACCCACCGGCCTTGGCCACCCTAAACAACTGCTGGATATGCTGCGCGCCGCTGTGTATCAACCCTGGATTCAGGTTGATGCCACCATCACGCTGCTTGATGCGCGCCAGTTAGCCGACACGCGTGTCGTCGAGAATGAAAACTTCCGCGATCAACTGACCGCCGCCGATATTATCGTCGCCAATAAAAGCGATCGCTGGAGCGAGGAAGATCGTCAGCGCTTGCAGCAGTGGCAACAGGACAACCTGGGCGATCGCCAACTGGTCGAGTCGGCCTGGGGTAAAGTCGACCCCGCCCTGCTCAGCCAGCCCGCGTTGACGGATCGTGCGGTTCCTGAAGCGGCCCATCATCATCATACTTCACGTCCAAAAGGACTGGCAGCACTGAAACTTGAGGGTTCCGCACGTTGGCGCCGTGCATTAAATGAAGGCCAGGGCTATGCTTCCTGTGGCTGGATTTTTGATGGTGATACCGTGTTCGATACCATCCCGGCGCTAGAGTGGGCGCGGCTTGCACCGGTGGATCGCGTCAAAGGTGTACTGCGCACACCAGACGGTCTGGTGAACATTAATCGTCAGGGTGACGACTTCTTTATGGAAACGCGCCCCACCACACCGCCGGACAGCCGTATCGAGTTAATCCACCACCAATCTGTGGACTGGAACGTTTTGCAATCAACCTTGTTGAAGATTCGTTTAAATTAGCTGCGTTAGGTTGCCCCGTAATTTTCTTTTTGAGTCTATTTCTTATGCGCGCGTCTCGTTTAATCACCATCCTGCTGCTGAATGCATTGGGGATCATGCTGTTCTTCTCGTGGTATCTGCCGCCAGACCATGGTTTCTGGTTTGGTATTGATAAAGCCATCTTCTTTAGCTTTAACGATAAGATGGTGGATCACCACGGTTTCGCTTTGCTGGTGGCGATCACCAATTACCGTGGCTTTGATGCGGTATCGCTGCTGGCGATGGGTCTGCTGTATCTGTGGTTCTGGCGTCGTGAAACGCCACAGGGCCGCCGCCGCATGCTGGCCATTGGTATCACCATGCTGCTCACCGCCGTGGTGCTCAATCAATTGGGTCATTTGATCCCCGTGCAACACGCCAGCCCAACGCTGTTCTTTGACAACGTGCATCGCGTGAGTGAACTGACAGGGATTCCGGCGAAAGATGCCTCCAGTAATAGCTTCCCAGGCGATCACGGCATGATGCTGATTATTTTTGCCTGCTTTATGTGGCGTTATTTTGGCTTTCGCGCTTTCCTGGTGGGTTTAGTGATTGTGGTGGTATTTGCACTGCCGCGCGTGATGGCGGGTTCTCACTGGTTTACCGATATTGCGGTGGGATCGATGTCGGTGATTCTGGTGGGATTGAGCTGGTGTTTATTAACTCCGCTCAGTGACAAACTGGTGAATTGGCTCAATCGCGCCCTGCCAGGGAAATATAAGCCACGCACATAATTGTTAAGCGCGGATGACAATAAGTAGAAAAGTCGATCATCCGCGCTTATCGAATTCAGAAATACATTATTAGCAGGCTAACGTTTTTCTATTAAAAGAAAACATTATGATGCAAAACGCGTAACAATCGCCTTTTTCCTGGCTTGTCCAGCCAGAAGCCTCTCAAAATCAGCCCCAGCGCCGGAATTACCCCCTGAAAACCCGCCTTATTGGCTATTAAATCGCTACCAATCGTTGATAAAGTAACCATTGTGTTACGGATTGATTTCACATCAATAAAAGCTATAAAAATTTATATAAAAGCACTCGCCACGCGGTCTGTAATCGGTTAACCTCAAACGCGATTACTTAGAGTGCAGCATAAAATTCGGTGCCTTATGCAACAAAAATGTGTTCATTAACACATTTTAGTAATTAAGGAATTGTCTTAAGCCTTAGCTCTTATTAATCTCAAACCCGTTTTGTCATCTGGCTGGCGACATTGTGTCGTAAGGACTTCAAAGGAACACACGTATAATGGTCAAGTCTCAACCAATACTGAGATACCTCAGGCGGATCCTTCCCGCAGTAGCATTAGCAACACTCTTATCGGCATGTAGTAGTACGCATAACGGTCAGAACGCGAATAACGAGAATCATGAAGTTAACAACCAGAATGGTTTTTTACTTCAAGCGTCTCAGGACGAATTTGAACAAATGGTGCAGAATGTGGACGTTAAGTCCCGCATCATGGAACAGTACAGTGACTGGAAAGGTGTTCGTTATCGCTTAGGCGGCGACACCAAACGCGGCATTGATTGTTCTGCTTTTGTTCAGCGCACCTTTCGCGAGCAGTTCGGTTTAGATTTACCCCGTTCAACGTCAGAACAGCAGGATACGGGCAAAGAGATTTCTCGCGGCAAACTGCGCCCGGGTGATTTAGTGCTGTTCCGTGCCGGTTCTACCGGACGACACGTTGGCATCTATCTGGGTAACGATAACTTCGTTCACGCGTCCACCAGCAGTGGTGTGATGATCTCCAGTTTAAACGATAGTTACTGGAAAACGCGTTACCGTGAAGCCCGCAGGGTTTTAGCTAAAAACCCTAGCTAACGTATCCTTTTGAAGATCCTCTCAGCCAGAGAATCAGAAAACGCTGCCCAGGCAGCGTTTTTTTTCGCCTGCCGTTTCTTAACGCAAATCCGATAGATAAAAAGTAATTGAGAATCAGAAATATAACGAGACTTTTCGCGCTTCCTCGTTATATTCTCGTTTGCTTACTGGCAGCAAATTGTTGCGTCTTCGTCGGCTGAAAAAACCCGTCCTGATGCAATGTTTTACGCCAGACACCAGCGAGCAGTAGTGCACGATTTACATAATAATAATGGCGCCATAAAGGGGAATGCACTCCATGCCACTGTCGGGGACGTTAAAACGTCATGCAACCTATTCGCGCCGTATCGCCTGGAGTAGTGCGATCATCGGCGGTGTGTTCTTTCTGTTGTTTGTCATCGTACTGCTGACGCTCACCTGGCAAAAACGAGTACAACAACATGAACAGTTGCTGATCCATAGCCGCGACGATCTACAACAGGTGATGTCGACCCTGGTGGATACCCTTTATCCATTGCAACAATACACCCAGCTTGAATGCAGTAGCGTCAGCCGCGAACTCACTTCACGTGCCGCCTTTGCCGGCAATATCCGCGCGATTTTGCTGGTACGTAACAGTAATGCCTATTGTTCATCTGCTACCGGCGCCTTTCTGCTGCCTGCGAATGATATTTCGCCACAATCGGAACTGGAGCGCGATCGCGATTTACGCTTACTGGAAGGCACGCCCCTCTTGCCAACCAAACCGGCGCTGGCGTTGTGGATGAAGAATCCAGGCTCAGCTGAGACCGGCATTCTCGCCACCATGAATATCAGCCTGACGCCTTATCAGCTGCTGGCTTCTTATCATCCCGAAATCACCGGTATGGCGTTGGTGATTGGCGATAAAGCCCTGCTGAGTGGCAAGAATCAGGTGGTGAACATCCACGATTTACCACCAGCCTTGAAAGAAATGAGTTTTAAAGATAATGGCATGCGCTTCGTGCTGTACGGTACGACGCTGGCGCAACGCGATTATCATCTGATCCTGCTGACCGGCCTCCTCTCAGCCCTGTTTATGAGTGCGGGTAGCTGGCTGCTGCTGACACTGTATCAGCGTCCTGGCAAAGAGATTATGCAGGGCATTAAACGTGGTCAGTTTCATGTTGAATATCAGCCCCTGGTCACCGCCCACGATGGGCAACCGTATGGCGTTGAAGCACTACTGCGCTGGACACATCCCACCGAGGGAATGATTCCCCCCGATGCCTTTATTAGCAACGCCGAAGCGCAAAATCTGATTATTCCCCTGACTCAGCATTTGTTTAAGCTGGTGGCACGCGATGCGAAGTTCCTCTGCCAGCAACTGCCGCGCGGCACGCGATTGAGCCTGAACCTTTCCCCTCTGCATCTCGCATCAGAAAGTTTTCGTCAGCATGTGCAGGAGTGGATTGCCGACATGCCAAAAGACCACTTCAACTATGTTTTTGAAATCACCGAACGCACCATGGTGGGCGAAAGAAATGCTGGCGAGATTTTTGCCTGGCTGCATGAGCAGGATATTAAAATTGCCATTGATGACTTCGGCACTGGCCACAGCGCATTGATCTATCTTGAACGCTATCCGTTTGACTACCTCAAAATTGATCGCGGTTTTGTACAGAGTATTGGTACCGAAACGGTGACCTCACCGGTACTGGACGCGGTATTGCTGCTGGCGAAGAAGCTCAATCTCAAAACCGTGGCAGAAGGCGTTGAAACCGGCGATCAGGCAGCGTGGCTGGTGAACCGTGGGGTGACACATCTGCAGGGATATTTATTCAGCCGCCCGCTGCGTCCGGAAAACCTGATCAGTTATTACCAACGTCAGGCAGCACTCGGTTAACGTCACGCTATCGTCACGAAACTGCTACCATTCAGTGCGGATTATTTAAGGAGAGCGCCCCACTTATGCTGCTGCGTCTTGTCACCGCGTTGTTGGTTTGTAGCGCCATCGCGCCACTGCATGCGGAAACCATCAATGAGAGTTATGCCTTTGCCAAGCTGGGCGAACCGAAGTATGTGGTGAATTTCACCCATTATGATTACGCGAATCCCGCTGCGCCTAAAGGCGGCAAGATGACCATCGCGGTGGTGGGCACTTACGATAACTTCAATCGCTTTGCTTCACGCGGTAATCCTGGCGTCGGCACCGATACGCTGTATGACGGGCTGTTCACCACCTCCGATGATGAGCCTGGCAGCTACTATCCCTTGATTGCTGAATCCGCCCGCTATCCCAGCGATTATCACTGGATGGAAGTCTCCATCAATCCGCATGCGCGTTTTCAGGACGGCAGCCCGATCACCGCCAAAGATGTCGCTTTCACCTTCCAGAAATTTATGACCGAAGGTGTGCCGCAGTTCCGCGTGGCGTTCCGTGGAGTTGAAGTGAAAGCGCTCAACAATCTCACCGTGCGTATCGACATGCCGAAACCGGACAAGGATATGATCCTGAGCTGGTTAACGCTGCCGGTATTGCCGCAAGCCTTCTGGCAGAATAAAAAATTCAACGAGCCGATCGGCTATCCCCCGCTCTCCAGCGGCCCCTATCGCATCACGTCTTATAAGCCAGGTCAGTTCATTCAATACAGTCGGGTGAAAAACTACTGGGCGGCAAATCTGCCGGTCAATCGGGGACGTTTTAACTTTGATACGCTGCGCTACGATTACTATCTTGATGACAATGTCGCCTTTGAAGCCTTCAAAGCCGGCGCCTCCGATCTGCGCGAAGAGGGTTCGGCGAAGAAGTGGGCCACGCAATACCGCGGGCGTAACTTTGATAGCCACGCCATCGTGAAAGCCACCACGCCGAATACCGTCTCCACCGATACTCGCTGGCTGGCCTTTAACAATGAAAAACCGCTGTTTGCTGACCGTCGGGTGCGTGAGGCGCTGACGCTGGCGTTCGATTTCGAGTGGATGAACAAAGCGCTGTTTTACGGGGCGTACAAACGCACTGATAGCTATTTCCAGAACACCGCCTATGCGGCCAAAGATTACCCTAAAGCCGACCAGCTCATTCTGCTGGCACCGTACAAAGCGCAGCTGCCCGCTGAAGTGTTCAACAACGACTATGCACCGCCGCGTTCCGATGGCAGCGGCTTCGATCGCGGCAATCTGCTAAAAGCCATGAAGCTACTAAAAGAAGCGGGCTGGCAGATTAAGAATCAGCATCTGGTAAACGATAAGACCGGACAGCCCTTCCGCTTTGAACTGCTGATGCGCAGCGGCACGCAGAACGACTGGGCGCTGCCGTTCCAGCATAGCCTTCAGCGTTTGGGGATTCAGGTGGAGTTGCGGCAAATTGATAGCTCGCAGTATCTGCGCCGTTTACGCGAAGGCGATTACGATATGATCCCAACGCTGTATCAGGCCAATCCATGGCCTTCCACCAACTTACGTATCAGTTGGCAGTCGCAATACATTGCCTCCTCGTGGAACACGCCACGGGTGAAAGATCCCATCGTGGATCACTTTGTGCAGGAGATCGTCGAACATCAGGGCGATGAAAAAGCGCTATTGCCACTGGGCCAGGCACTGGATCGCATTCTGTTATGGAATGCCTATATGATCCCGATGTGGTACAACGCCGAACAGAGGCTGGCATACTGGGATAAATTTTCCCGCCCTGAAATCAAACCCGCGTATGCAACCGGGTTAGAGAACTGGTGGTATGACGTGAACAAAGCCGCACAATTGCCGGCCGACAGACGCTGAGGAGAGCGGTTTGGGTTCCTATTTCCTGCGCAGGTTGCTGCTGATTATTCCCACACTGTGGGCGATCATCACCCTGAACTTTTTTATCGTGCAGATTGCGCCCGGTGGACCGGTGGATCAGGCGCTGGCGAATGCGCAATTTGGTCATAGCTCCGGTTTTTCCTCGGGTAGTGCTGGAGATGTCGGCGGGCGCGGTGCGCTGGCGCATGATAATCCGGGCGACAGCCAATATCGCGGCGCGCGTGGCCTTGATCCTGAGGTGATCGCCGAGATCAAACACCGCTACGGTTTTGATAAACCGCTGCTGCAGCGCTATGGCGAAATGCTGTGGAACTATATTCGTTTTGATTTTGGCGACAGTTTGTTCCGTAGCGCCTCGGTGCTGCAGCTGATCAAAGAGAGCTTGCCGGTTTCCATCAGCCTGGGCTTGTGGAGTACGTTGATCATTTATCTGGTCTCGATTCCGTTGGGGATTAAAAAGGCAGTGCGCAACGGCAGCGCTTTCGATATCTGGAGCAGTACCTTTATCATCATTGGATACTCCATCCCGGCCTTTCTCTTCGGCATCATGCTGATTGTGCTGTTTGCCGGGGGCAGCTATTTCGACTGGTTCCCACTTCGCGGGCTGACCTCGCCGCAGTTTGATACGTTGCCGTGGTACAGCAAGATTGGCGACTATCTCTGGCACATCACGCTGCCGGTACTGGCCACGGTGATTGGCGGTTTTGCCACTCTAACCATGTTGACCAAAAACTCATTCCTCGATGAGATCCGCAAACAATATGTGGTCACCGCTCGCGCCAAAGGGCTGGATGAAAAACGTATTTTGTACGGCCACGTATTCCGCAACGCCATGCTGCTGGTGATCGCCGGTTTCCCTGCCACCTTTATCAGCATGTTCTTTACCAGCTCGGTATTGATTGAGGTGATGTTCTCTCTCAACGGACTCGGTTTGCTGGGATACGATGCCACCATTCAACGCGACTATCCGGTGATGTTTGGCACGCTGTATATCTTCACGCTGATCGGCTTGCTGATGAACATTCTCAGCGATCTGACCTATACGCTGGTCGATCCGCGCATCGATTTTGAGGGGCGCTAATGGGTTTATCGCTAATCAACCAGCAGCGCTGGCAACGCTTTCGCCATAACCGCCGTGGTTACTGGTCGCTGTGGATTTTTTTGCTCATTTTTGTGCTTTCACTCGGTGCGGAGTTACTGGCCAATGACAAGCCACTGTTGGTGCACTACCAGCAGCGCTGGTACATGCCGCTGCTGTTCAATTACAGCGAGAGTGATTTTGGCGGCGACTTTGCCACCCCGGCCGATTACCAGGACCCGTGGCTAAAACAGCGGATCGATCAGCAGGGATGGGCGCTGTGGGCACCAATTCGTTTCAGTGACAGCACCATTAATTTCGCCACCGATGTGCCCTTCCCTTCTCCGCCTTCGAAGCAGAACTGGCTCGGCACCGACGCCAATGGCGGTGATGTGCTGGCGCGTTTGCTATATGGCACGCGCGTCTCGCTGCTGTTCGGAATCTTGCTGACCCTGTTCTCCAGCGTGATCGGTATCGTAATCGGTGCGGTGCAGGGCTATTTTGGTGGTCGTGTCGATTTAGTTGGCCAGCGTCTGATTGAGGTGTGGTCTGGCATGCCATCGCTATTTTTACTGATTTTGCTTTCGAGCGTGATTCAACCCGGCTTCTGGTGGCTATTGCTGGTCACCGTGATATTTGGCTGGATGAGCCTGGTGAGCGTGGTGCGGGCCGAGTTTCTGCGCACGCGTAACTTTGATTATGTGCGTGCGGCGCGCGCGCTCGGCGTCAGCGATGGACGCATTATGCTGCGCCACATTTTGCCGAATGCGATGGTAGCAACACTCACTTTCCTGCCCTTTATTTTATGCGGTTCGATTACCACTCTGACCTCGCTGGATTTCCTTGGTTTCGGCCTGCCAGTGGGCTCCCCTTCGCTGGGCGAACTGCTTTTACAGGGCAAAAACAACTTACAGGCGCCGTGGCTGGGACTTTCCGGCTTCTTCGCCCTCGCGCTGCTCCTCTCGCTGCTGATTTTTATCGGTGAAGCGGTACGTGATGCTTTTGATCCCAGCCGGGGGGTGAAATGAGCCTGTTAAGCGTCAATCATCTCGCCGTGGCCTTCAATCAGCGCCGCGTGGTGGAAGATATCTCTCTGCAGATTGAGGCCGGTGAAACTCTGGCGCTGGTCGGTGAATCCGGTTCAGGCAAAAGTGTCACCGCGCTCTCGATTATGCGCCTGCTGCCGCAGCCGCCTGTGACCTATCCGCAAGGTGAGATCCTGTTCAATGGCCAAAATATCTTGCAGGCCAGCGAGCGCGAGATGCGCGGTCTGCGTGGCAATCAGATGGCGATGATTTTCCAGGAACCGATGGTGTCGCTCAACCCGCTGCACAACGTTGAGAAGCAGCTGTATGAGGTGCTGTCTTTGCATCGTGGGATGCGTAAAGAAGCGGCGCGCGGCGAAATTCTTAGCTGCCTCGATCGCGTCGGCATCCGCAATGCGGCATCACGCCTCGGCGATTTCCCGCATCAGCTGTCAGGTGGGGAACGCCAGCGCGTGATGATTGCCATGGCGTTACTGACGCAGCCCAAACTGCTGATTGCCGATGAGCCCACCACCGCGCTGGATGTCACGGTGCAGGCACAAATTCTGCGCTTGCTGCGTGAACTGCAGCGCGAACTGAATATGGGCATGCTGTTCATCACCCACAATCTCAATATCGTCCGCCAGCTGGCGCATCGTGTCACGGTGATGCGCGAGGGTCGGGAAGTGGAGCACAATCTATGCAAGCCGCTGTTCAGCCAGCCCGAGCATCCTTATACGCGTGAATTACTCGCCGCCGAACCGGATGGTCAGCCTGTGCCGCTTAACGATGCACAGCCGCTGCTGCAGGTCAAAAACCTGCACGTGGGCTTTCCGATTAAACGCGGATTGTTTCAGCGCGCCGTGGCGGAGAAAACCGTGCTCAGCGATCTCAACTTCACGCTGCGCCGGGGTGAAAGCCTCGGATTGGTCGGTGAATCCGGTTCAGGCAAAAGTACCACCGGTTTAGCGTTGCTGCGTTTGATCGCTGCGCGCGGTGAGATTTGGTTTGACGGCCAGCCGCTGCATAGCCTGTCGCGTAAGCAGCTTTTGCCGCTGCGCCCGCATATTCAGGTGGTATTTCAGGATCCTAACTCATCACTCAATCCGCGCATGACGGTGCAACAGGTGATTGCAGAAGGGCTGGCAGTACATCGCCCTGAATTAAGTGCCGCCGAGCAGGAAGCGAAAGTGATCGCCGTGATGCAGGAAGTGGGGCTGGATGCGGAAAGCCGTTCACGCTACCCCGCAGAGTTTTCCGGTGGTCAACGTCAGCGCATCGCTATTGCCAGAGCGCTGATTCTGGAGCCGCAATTAATCGTGCTGGATGAACCGACCTCTTCGCTGGATCGCTCAGTGCAGAAGCAAATTCTCACCCTGCTGCGCCGTTTACAGCAGCAGCACCAGTTAGCGTATCTGTTTATTAGCCATGATTTGCAGGTGGTGCGCGCACTCTGCCATCAGCTAATTGTGCTGCGCCAGGGTGAAGTGGTGGAACAGGGAGAATGCGAAGCGTTGTTTAACGCACCGGCCAGCGATTATACGCGTCAGCTTTTAGCCTCCGCGCAGGGCGAATCGTTAACTCACTGACCTTCAAAGGTTTCCGCGATGGCAACGCCCTGATTTTTCAGGCAGCAGTTGGTAGTGCTTTCATCGCCACGCTGAATCAGTAAACAGGGCTGCCCTTCACACAGGGCAATTTTGCAATCGACCTGAATCTGCGCCAACGTCTCTTGCAGCTGGTGCAGAATTTCCAGCGCCGGATGGCCATCGTGGCTTAACAGACGCAGTGCGACGAGATCTTCATCGTGCACACCGTTGACCGCTTCCTGACGTTCAATTTCACCGACATGGTCGGCTGACCAACGATAATGTTGCGGTAAGCGATGCATAACCGAAAGTTGCAGCATAATTACAGTCCCCAGAGACGTTAACGCTTATTCACGACGACGGCGATTACGCAGTGAATCCCTACCTGGTAAACTCAGAATACGGACGTCAAGGTTTGCCTTCTCGTTTTAAACACAAAGCATGTAGCAAAGTTATTATTTGCGAGCTTTCTCGCATTTATGCCTATGTGTACCTTGTTCGGCGGCAGTTAACAATCATTTTAGACGCAATATAGTTACTTTTTTACACCTAAATTTTCACATTATGGAAACATTAAGCATAACGAATATGTGGGGATTCGCGAGTGAACGTGAAGAATTGATCGCATACGGCAAGAGGGAATGTGATAACGGCGCGGTTTTTTATTCGCGAATTCAATGGCTCTAAAAACCAGTGAACTCCGCGATCAACCGCGCCGTGAGAGGAAAGTGCAGGTTTACGCGTGGCGTGGACGTGCGGCGTAGCTAAACAACACAATGGATACGGTTGCGCACAGGGCAATGGTCGCCACCATTGGCCAGGCGCTGTTAATACTCACCAGTGACAGCAATGCCCCCACCAGCGCACCCACGCCAAAGCGCAAAGTACCGGCCAGTGACGATGCGGTGCCCGCCATATGCGGAAACTCATCGAGAATCACCGCCATCGCGTTCGAAGAAACCGTCGAGACGCAGCCGATAAACATCGCCACGCCAAACACCAGCGACAGGAAACCTAAATCCAGCGCGCTAGCAATCAGCAGCCAGATGCCCATCGCAAACTGTATGATCAGTCCGATACGGAACATCGCCAAAGGCCCGAAGCGGCGTACCGCGCGGCTGTTGATCAGCGTCATGACAAACAGGAACACCACGTTAAGGCCAAAGTAGTAGCCAAAGTTTTGCGGTGAAACGTGATTCACTTCGATGTAAACAAAAGGCCCGGCGTTGAGGAAGGTAAACAATCCCGCAAAGGAGAAGCCGCTTGCCAGCATGTAGCTGAACGCACGTTTATGGCGCACCAGCGCGACGAAGTTACTCAGCGTGGTTCGCAAATGGAAGCGCTGCCGCAGTTCAGGCTTGAGCGTCTCGCGGATCTGCGTCACCACCAGTACGGTAGTGATCAATGCGGCCACAGCCAGCGTCCAGAAAATCGCGTGCCAGTTCCACAGCAGCAACAGCCAACCGCCGATAATCGGTGCCAGTAACGGTGCAATGGTGGTGACCAGCATGACAAACGACATCATGCGCGAGAAATCCTCTTTCGAGTAACTGTCTCGCATCAGCGCGTTAATCACCACGCTGGCCGCTGCCGCCGACAAGCCGTGCAGGAAGCGCATAAAGATCAGTTGATCAATGGACTGCGACAAGGCACATGCCGCCGCGGCGCAGGCAAAGATCAGCGTGCCCAGCACAATCACCGGTTTACGTCCGTAGCTGTCCGCCAGCGGGCCATACACCAACTGCCCGATAGCAAACCCCAGAATGTAAAGGTTCAGCGTCATCTGCACGCTGCCTGCCGAAACGGCAAATTCGCGTGCGATTTGCGGCATTGCCGGCAAATACATATCAATGGAGAGCGGCATCAGCATCGCCAGCAATCCCAGAATCACGACCAACCCTACCGGTGAATTCTTTTCCTTACGCACCGCTTTCTCCCGCTATTTGCGTTTTTTCAGCTCTTCTGGCAGGCCGATGCTGTCGACCTCTTCTTCCGTGAGTTCACGGTATTCACCTTCAGCCAGGTCGTCATCCAGCACAATCTCGCCAATGCTTTCGCGATGCAGCGCGGACACATGATTACCCATCGCGGCAAACATGCGTTTGACCTGATGATAGCGGCCTTCCGTGATAGTTAAACGAGCGGCTTTTTCATCGAGGATTTCCAGCACCGCCGGTTTGGTCAGTTCTTTCTCATTGTGCAGTTGAATCCCCGTCGCAAACTTCTCCACCAGCGCAGGGTCAATCGGCTCTTCTACCTCAACCAGATAGGTTTTTTCCAGGTGATGGCGCGGAGAGGTAATACGGTGTGACCACTGACCATCGTCCGTCAACAGCACCAGACCGGTGGTGTCGATATCCAGACGGCCCGCCGCATGCAGCTTAAAAGCAGCCGGTTCTTCCATGAAGAACAGCACGGTAGGATGATCGGGATCGTCAGTGGAGCAGACATAACCCTGCGGCTTATTCAGCATGAAGTAGCGTGGACCGGTTTGCACCACCAGTGGGTTGCCGTCGTATTCGATTTCGTCGTCTGGCAACACTTTGTAGCCCGCATCGCGAACCACTTCGCCATTAATGGTGACTTTCCTGGCGCGGATTTCGCGGCCAGCGATAGCACGGCTGACTTCCAGCTGCTGAGATATGAATTTTTCGAGTCGCATGAATTCGCTTTTGCCTGTTACTACGGAGGGAACTGAAACGGCGTTTTTAAACCGTTAAAAAAGTGTGGGCAGTATAGCTTGATCCTTCGCCTGCTAACAGTACCGCGCCTGCGTTTCAGCTGTTTTCATGGCATAATGCGTGCCCGTTTGAAAAAAAAGTTTGCCCTGATGTCCTTCACCCTGCGCCCGTACCAGCAAGAGGCGGTTGACGCCACACTCCAGCATTTTCGCCGCCACGATGCGCCCGCCGTGATTGTGCTGCCGACGGGTGCCGGTAAAAGTCTGGTGATTGCTGAACTGGCGCGCATTGCCCGAGGCCGCGTGCTGGTGCTGGCGCATGTGAAAGAGTTGGTCGAGCAGAACCACAGCAAATATCAGGCGTATGGTCTGGAAGCCGATATTTTTGCCGCCGGTTTACAGCGCAAACAGAGCGAAAGCAAAGTGGTATTTGGCAGCGTGCAATCCGTGGCGCGCAATCTGGATCGCTTCGACAGCGCCTTTTCTCTGGTGATCGTCGATGAGTGCCACCGCATCAGCGACAACGAAGAGAGTCAGTATCAGCAGCTGTTCGCCCATCTGCGGCAGCATAATCCTCAACTGCGCCTGCTGGGGCTCACCGCGACGCCCTTTCGCCTCGGTAAAGGCTGGATTTATCAGTTTCACTATCACGGCATGGTACGCGGCGATCAGCACGCGCTATTCCGCGACTGTATTTATGAATTGCCGCTGCGCTACATGATCAAGCACGGTTTCCTTGTGCCACCCGAACGGCTGGATATGCCGGTCGTACAGTACGATTTCAGCCGCCTGATCCCGCAAAATAACGGTTTATTCAGCGAAGCCGATCTCAATCGCGAATTAAAGCAGCAGAATCGCGTGACGCCGCACATCATCAGACAGATCGTGGAGTTCGCGGAGGATCGTCGTGGCGTGATGGTATTCGCCGCCACGGTAGAACATGCGCGTGAGATTTTATCTCTGTTGCCCGAGAACAGCGCGTTGGTGTCAGCGGAAACAGTGGTGAAAGAACGCGATCGTTTGATCAGCGAATTTAAAGCGCAACAGTTAAAGTTTTTAGTGAACGTCGCGGTGCTGACCACCGGCTTTGATGCGCCGCATGTGGATCTTATCGCCATATTGCGCCCCACTGAATCGGTCAGTTTGTATCAACAGATTGTCGGGCGCGGCCTGCGTTTGTCACCAGGCAAAACCGACTGCCTGATCCTCGATTATGCTGGCAATCCGCACGATCTCTTTACCCCTGAAGTCGGCACGCCAAAAGGCGCCAGTGACAATCAGCCGGTGCAAGTGTTCTGCCCAGCCTGTGGTTTCGCCAATACCTTCTGGGGAAAAACCACCGAAGATGGCCATATCATTGAACATTTTGGCCGTCGGTGTCAGGGCGTGATGGAGGATGATGAGGGCAATCGTGAACAGTGCGACTATCGCTTCCGCTTTAAAAGTTGTCCCGACTGCGGTGCAGAAAACGATATTGCGGCCCGCCGCTGTCATCAGTGCGATCGTATTATGGTCGACCCTGATGATATGTTGAAAGCCGCGCTAAAACTTAAAGATGCACGTGTGCTGCGCTGCGGCGGTATGACGCTGGAGCAAGGGCGCGACGAGAAAGGCGAATGGCTAAAAGCGACCTACTTTGATGAAGATGGCACCAGCGTCAGTGAACGTTTTCGTCTGCAAACGCCTGCTCAACGTAAAGCCTTCGAGCAGCTGTTTATGCGCCCACACCAGCGCGCACCCGGCGTGGAACTCGGTTGGCAAACGGCTGCGGATGTTATCGCTTTGCAGCCACTGCTGCGTCATCCCGATTTTGTGGTGGCACGCGCGAAAGGTCATTTCTGGCAAATTCGCGAGAAGATATTCGATTATCAAGGACGTTATCGACGCGCGAATGAGCTGCGTTAAGCGACGGAATCATTTGCCCGCGTCTTCTATTGCGGCTATAATGCCGCCCGCTTTTGCATCCGTAAAAGCATATGAATAACCGTCTGTTGCTGGGTCGCCTGTAGCAGAAATGATTGAAGAGAAATCAAATGACCACTTTCAACGCTGAAGTACGTAAAGAGCAGGGTAAGGGTGCGAGCCGCCGTCTGCGTGTAGCAAATAAATTCCCAGCCATCATCTATGGCGGAAACGAAGCGCCAGTTGCTATCGAACTGGACCACGACGTTGTAATGAACCTGCAGGCTAAGCCTGAGTTCTACACCGACGTGCTGACCATCGTTGTTGATGGTAAAGAAGTTAAAGTTAAAGCTCAGGCGGTACAGCGTCATCCGTTCAAGCCAAAACTGCACCACATCGACTTCGTTCGCGCTTAATCGCCAACGAGTTGAAAAGAGAACGCCGCTTACGCGGCGTTTTTTTTGCCTGAAAATCAGTTACCGCCGGTTCGGCGCTGTAACTGATCGCGCAGATTAGGCGGTGTGCCTTTGATGGTCAGGGTATCGGTCGCGGGATCCCAAAAAATGCGCTCGCCCAGTAGCATGGCATCAAAATTCAGCGTCAGGCCGCCACCGCTGCCAGCAAACTTGGTCAACTGGCGTAATGTGCTACGGTCAGCCGGGAAATGCTCTTCCAACTCATAACCCTGCTCCTGGGTAAAGGCCTGGAAGGTTTTCTCTCCCAGCGGCGGCAGTTCACTGGAAAGATCTTCCAGCGCAATCTCCTCACCCGCCTGCAGTTGGTCGTTGCAGTAGCTGTAAACCTGCTGACGATAGTTCTGGCGCTCGTTCTTATCGAGATTCGATTCCGCGCAGTAATCATCTATCGCCTGCAGCAACCCCCGGTTCTGTGCTTTGGTATCGAGTCCAACGCTGGCACCGAGGAAATCCATAAAGAAATCGGCCACTTTGCGCCCGACGCGTCCACGCAGGAAGGTCAGATAACGGGTGGATTCTGGGTTGGTTTCCCATTCAGTAAGATCGATACGCGCCACAATATCCGCATGATTAATATCGAGATAATGAGTGCTGCTAATATCCAGTTGTTCATTGACGCGCATGCTTGACTGGCTGCTCAGCATCGCCACCAGCAAATACTCCACCGCCAGATAGCGATAGTGCAGGAACAGCACCACGCCACTTTCCGCAAACGGATATTTGCCCAGCTCATCACGCAGACGCCCGGTCGCGGCACGGCTAAAGGCCAGAAAGTCATCTTCCCCTTTGCGGCAATTGCGCAGCGCATCGGCCAGTTCACTCTCTTCATTAAACAGGCCATAGGCTTTGCTTTTGGCGCTGTACACCCGATGCAGCTCTTCTGCCATCTCTTCTACCGCACGGGTCGCGGGCAGCAAAGTGTCGCGCAGGACCACCTCAAGCTGGTTTTCATCACGTTTGACTAACTGATGCAGGGCAATCTGGTCGATATCCAGACTCATGGTAGACTCTCCTTTGGGCTCAGGCGCGTATTCAAACACCGCCCGCCGCTGCTTTCAACTCCACGCACAAACTGATCGCTCTGCTTGCGATTTAATTGCGGAAAAAAGCGCGTTGTTACGGTAATATACCGCCTTTTCACACTTGATTAGTCGACGATATGCCACAATCATCCCGTTATAGCGACGAGCGCGTAGAGAAGCTTCTCGCGCAGATGGCGCAGATTCTTGAAAAAGACAAAGCGCCAACCGACCTTTCCCTGATGGTGTTAGGGAACATGGTAACCAATTTGATTAACACCAGTGTCTCGCCGGCCCAGCGCCGCAGCCTGGCGAAATCTTTCGCGGAAGCGTTGCAGTCTTCCGTTCGCGATGACAACGCTCACTAAATTGCAGATCTGACCTCATAAATATGGTAACCAACCGGCAGCGCTACCGCGAAAAAGTCTCCCAGATGATCAGCTGGGGGCACTGGTTTGCCCTGTTTAACATCATCTTCGCGCTGATTTTAGGCAGCCGCTACCTGTTGGTCGCCGACTGGCCCGCCTCGCTTGCGGGCCGTATTTATGCCTATACCAGCTGGATTGGCCACTTTAGCTTTATTGTGTTTGCCGGTTATCTGCTGATTATCTTCCCACTCACCTTTGTGGTGATGTCACAGCGATTGCTTAGGGTGCTGTCGGCGATTATCGCCACTGCCGGGCTGACGCTGATTATGGTCGATAGCGCGGTATTCAACCGCTTCCACCTCCATCTGAATCCGGTGGTGTGGGAGTTGGTCATCAACCCCGACCAAAGCGAGATGGCGCGTGACTGGCAGCTGATGTTTATTAGCGTACCGGTCATCTTCCTCGTGGAGATGTTGTTTGCCACCTGGAGCTGGCAGAAGCTGCGCAGCCTGAATCGACGCTCATTTGGTAAGCCGCTGGCCGCGCTGTTTATCTGTGCTTTCTTTGCCAGCCATCTGCTGTATATCTGGGCCGACGCCAATTTCTATCGCCCGATTACCATGCAGCGCGCCAATCTGCCGCTATCCTATCCGATGACCGCGCGACGCTTTCTTGAACGCCATGGCTTGCTGGATGCGCAGGAGTATCAGCGTCGTCTGGTGCAACAGGGTGATCCTGAGGCGCTGTCAGTGCAGTATCCGCTGAGTGATATCACCTTCCGCGATGGCGGCACACGCCACAACCTGCTGCTGCTAACCGTTGATGGTTTGAGTCATGACAATATGGATAAGGCACTGCCATCGCTGAATCAGTTTGCCAGTGACAACGTACGCTTTACCCAACACTACAGTGCCGGGATTGCGCCGGAGAAAGGCATGTTCGGGCTGTTTTACGGCATCTCCTCCAGCTATATGGACGGCGTACTTGCCGCGCGCATGCCTTCGGCGTTACTCGGTGCGCTAAATTCGCAGGGGTATCAGTTTGGTCTGTTCTCCTCCGATGGTTTCAGCCAACCCTTGTATCGCCAGGCGCTGTTAGCGGATTACAGCCTGCCAGAGGCGGATGCTCAGCCAAACAGCACGACGGTGAACCAATGGCAAAACTGGCTCAACGGCCAGAAAGCCGAGGGTGCGCCCTGGTTCTCCTGGATTTCACTTGATGGCGTCAACGTGACTGGCGAAAGCATTAAAGCGCGTCAGCGCAGCTATTTGCGCCAGGCTAACAGCGTTGATGAGCAAATTGCGGCCGTGCTACAGACGTTGCAGCAACGCGATTTGCTCAAAAATACCGTGGTGGTGATTACCGCCCAGCGTGCGGTTACGCCGGATAATGATGATAATCCGGGCAACCGTGCAACGTTACGGGTGCCTCTGGTGGTGCACTGGCCGAATACGCCGGCGCAGACCATCGATCGTCTGACCGATCAGCAGGATGTGATGACGACGTTGATGCAACGTCTGCTGCACGTGCGCACCAATCCGGCCAATTATTCACAGGGTGAAGATCTGTTTGCTGCTCAACGCAGTCACAACTGGGTCGCCAGTAGTGAAGAGGGCAAACTGGTGGTGACTACGCCAACCGTGACGCTGGTGCTGAATAACAACGGCAGTTATAGCGCCTACGATGCTCAGGGTAACAAACTGAAGGATCACAAACCGCAGCTGGCATTACTGCTACAGGTATTGACGGAAGAGAAGCGCTTTACCGCAAACTGATTAATTATGAGGCAGTTAAAACCTGCGCATATTGCAATCGTGAGCGGAACCAGTAGACTACTTCTCCACGTTCGGCACGTAGCGCAGCCTGGTAGCGCACGGTCATGGGGTGTCCGGGGTCGGAGGTTCAAATCCTCTCGTGCCGACCAAAATCCTATAAAAAAGCAGCCCTTAAGGTTGCTTTTTTGCTTTCTGAAGGCCGCTATCCTCTATCACGCTGCGCCAGCCATTCGTCACGCGTCAGTTCCCAGGTGCCCGCCGGTAACTCGCCCTCAACAAAAGTTTTGCGATAGGTATCCACTAACCGCATGCCAGTGCGTTCCGAGATGCGACGAGAAGCCAGATTATCCATCGCCTTGGGCACACGCAGACGCGTCTGATCGAGATGGATAAACCAGAATTCGGTGACTGCTGCGCAGGCTTCACTCATCAATCCCTGCTTCTGCCATTCGGGCACCAACCAGAATCCCCGGTTATCTTCCGGCCCCAGACGCAGTGAGATTAAACCAATCAGACTGTTGGGATCAGATCGATGGCGAAGGCTCCAGTGCCACGCCTGCCCTGCTTTCATTGCAGGCAGCGCCATACCCTCAATATATTGACGGGCGCCATCAGCGGGATAAGGCCAGGGCACAGAACCGATCAGATGCCGCACGATTTCCCAGCGCGGGAAAACCTGCTGTACCTGAATCGCATCTTCGCTTCGCAGCGGTTGCAGCAGTAAACGGGGCGTTTCCAGACGCGGTATTTCCATAACAACCTCCTTGGTTAACCCATTCAGTATTATCGTAAAACGGCCTGAGTGGGAAATCTTCTCGGAAATAATCAGTCAGTTACCGAAAGCAATCAAAGCGGAGCGGGATCACATTTTTCGTCAAATATGACAGCATTTCATCTGATTGAAACAAAACTGTCATACAGTTTAATTACTCTTATCCTTCCTGTTTTTCGATGGACACTTATTATGGTCATCAAAGCTAAAAACCTGCAGGACGCGGAAGAACTCCTGCATTCAGGTATCAGTAAAGTTGAACTGGCTTACGATATCGGCAGCGACGATTTTTTCCGCCTGGCTTCGCGGTGGTGTGACCGCGGTGCGCGTATAACCAAAGGCAACGAGCACTTTGTGGTACAGATCAAAGGCATGTCAATTCCGCCTAATCACTAAACGTGGGTGAGCCGTTTTGGCTTGCTCTTTTCACGGCTGACGGGTAAAAATAGCGTTTTAACCGTCAGCCGTGATGCTTAATGTTTGCTTCTGAAATTCCCCTGGCACTGACCCCCTCTCCGTTTATTACCGCTGCGGCTATGACAAGCTCTCCGCTCCCTATTGCGTGGTGTGAATTTAATCAGCAGGCATGGCACAGCGATCTGCATCAACACTGGCAGCTCCCGCTACCACTGGCGTTACACAATGCCGTCACCAAGCGTAAAGCTGAGCATTTAGCCAGTCGCTGGCTGGCGCAGCAGATGCTGGCGCGCTTCGCGATGCCTGACTTTATCCTGCGTAATGCGCCCGATCGCTCGCCTGTATGGCCGGTGGGGATTCAGGCCTCACTTTCGCATTCGCAGCAAATGGCCGTCATCGCGGCAACGCAGGCGCCCCTATGTATAGGCGTTGATGTCGAGCAATTGATGGCAGAACAGACCGCAGAGGAAACGGCGGAGATGCTGATGAGCCGTGCAGAGCGTCAACGGTTAACCGCCGCTGCACTGCCGTTTGCAGCGGCGGCTACTTTGCTGTTTTCACTGAAAGAGAGTGTCTATAAAGCGTTGTGGCCACAGTTGCATAAGCCGATGGATTTTCTGCACGCGGAGTTGCTGGAGTGGGATTTGACGCAAGGCCGCGCCACGCTCACGTTGACGCAGGACTTTTCACGCGAGTTTAACGCCGGTACTCGCCTGCAGGCGCACTTCTGGCGACGCGGCGACCGCGTTATCACGCTGATCGCTCATCCCCTGAATAACCCATAAAAAAACCGGCTCAGAATCAATCTAAGCCGGTGACAACACAAGACGATAGAAGTGTTCCAGGGAGACAGAGACGAGGAATCTCTGTTGAAACTCACCTTACTCGCCTGGCAACACCTTGCCCAATAAGGCTTTTTGCTAAGCTTTCCCGGCAGATGTTAATGGCCGGTGTCGGTGCGCTTCACCGCATCCAGCGTAGCCATCTCACGTTCGTTACCGGTGAGTTCACTCAGCTGGCCTTCGCGCATCTCCAGCAAGCGGTCGGCGTGAATGAAGTAGTGATCATCATGGCTAATAGCAAACACGGTTTTGCCCGACGCCTGCAGCCAGGGCAGCAGTTCGCGGTAGAAGATGCGGCGGAAATGCGGGTCCTGATCGGCAGCCCACTCATCCAGCAGCAAGATGTCGCGTTCCTCTGCCGCTGCCAGCAGCAACGCCAGTCGCTTGCTTTGCCCTTTAGAGAGCTGCAGATTCAGCACCTTATTGCCTTGCAGCTTCAGTTTATCCTGCATCTTCAGGCGTTCCAGCCACTGCTGCACCAGCCCAGGATTCGCTGGCTGACCGCCGTGACCGATCAGGAGATCAAACAAATGTACATCGGTAAACACCGCTGAGAAGTGTTTGCGGTAAGCATCGAGGTTATGCCAGTCAACCACTTTGCCATCCAGCAGCAAACTGCCCGATTGTGGCTGGTACAGGCCGGTCAGCAGCATCGCCAACGTGGACTTGCCACTGCCGTTGCCCCCAATCAGGAACACTAACTCACCGCGACGCAGCGTCAGATTAATCGGGCCAACCTGGAAACCGTGATCGCCATAATGGAAGCAGACATCGCGCAGTTCCAATGTTTGCCAGTTACTCACCTGTGGCAGCACTTTGAACTGTGCATCGTAAGGCGCGAGATCGAAGGTGTTGATTTTACGGAAGGCGACCTGCGCACTGAGCAAGGTCGGCAAGGCACCCACCGCCGCCAGTAACGGCGTGCGCAGGAACAGCAGCGTCAGTGAATAGGTGGCGGCCACCGCCGTGTTCGCCCAACCCAGACCGTTAGCCATAAAGAACACAATGCCAATCGCGCCCAGCATCATGATATTTGACCAGTTAACCGCGCTGAGATGGAAGGTATCGGCACGAACGATATGATGACGATAGCTTGTGGCGTTTTCCTGATAGACGTTGTCGTAAATCAGTTGAGCGCGCTCGCGGTTAAGCTGTAGCTCTTTGCGTCCTTCAATAATGGTCTGGAAATCACGATAGAGATCGTCTTCGATTTCACGCAGCTTCGCCATGTGTTGATAAACGCGTGACACCAGCAGCCAGCCGCCGACCAGCGTGATCACTAACCACAGCGAGGTGATCAGCAGCATTTTAGGTGACAGCCACGCCAGATAGAGCGCGGAACCCAGGGTAATAATGATGCCCTGAATCAGTTCCGGCAGGCGGACAAAGGCGATGGTGATGGCACGCACATCACTGGTGAGTCCCGCCAGCAGTTGCGCGTTTCCTATCTGCTCAATGCGTTCGACGCGAGTATCGAGGATACGTTTGATGAATTCGCCGCGCAGGCGCCAGACAAAGTGATGACCAAGCTGAGTCAACGCCAGTTGCGATCCCAGCGTCACGGCCATCAGCAGAAACAGCTGCCCCAGAAAACTCGGCAGCACAGAAATCGAGGTATTTACCGCGACGATCAGCTCGTTATTGATATAGGCGATTAAGCCGATGCCTAGCGCGGCGCTTAACAGCGTAAGCAGAATGACACCAATAAAAGGCCAGCGATACTGGCGATAAACCACATGCAGCAATGCCATTAACAGATTCCGGAGGTCAACCAAGCAGCCTGCAGTTTAATGGCGCTCCGGATGATAGCAAGATTAATTCTCATTCACCGCGCCGTTAGTGGGCGCGGCGGAAAGTGAGATTAAAGCGAAAGGCGCCCGCTGCCGGGTGAATACCGGGTTTGAGCGGCAGAATGCCGTGATAACGCAAGCGTGAGGGGCCGCCCCACACCACGATATCACCGTGCTCCAGCAGCACCCGCTGCGTGGCATCACCGCGCTCAAAACCACCAAACTGGAACACCGCTGGCAGGCCTAATGACACTGAAACTATCGGCTGACGCAAGTCCCTCTCGTCCTTGTCCTGGTGCAAGGTGAGTTTGGCACCGGGTTCATAGCGGTTGATTAAGCAGGCATCCGGGTTAAAGCCGGGGAATCCCGCTTCCTGCGCAGTTTGTTGCGCCAGCGTGCGAAACAGCGCAGGCATCGGCGGCCATTTGTGCCCACTGGCATTATCCTGCTCCGTGTATTGGTAGCCGCGCGAATCCGTTGACCAGCCTAAGTCGCCACAGTTGGTCATCGCCACCGACATGCGATGCCCGCCCGGCGTGATGCGGTGAGCAAAGGGATTTTGCCCGGCAATCTCCTGTATTGCCGCCAGCAATGCGTCCGCTTCATCGCGCGCGCGGCGGCGTAAAATCACCGCGCCTTCCGCTAACGGTTCCTGCCAGGGTGCTTCTTCACTAAACAGATCCAACATCTGCGCCACCTGCCGTTATTTGCTTTCCTGATCGATCAGGAAGGATTTGAACTGGGGTGACATCCAGTGCGTAAAGCCGTCACCCTGCTTGCTGATTAGATAAACCGCCAAATGTTCCTTGATTGCCAACGCTTGTGCCCGTTCGCTGCCCAGCACCATCAACCCGGTATCCCAGCCATCGGCTTCCAGCGCGGTAGTCGCAATCACGGTGGCCGACACCAGTTTATGTTCGATTGGGCGTCCGGTCGCGGGATCGATCACGTGCGAAATGCGTTTGCCGTCCAGTTCATAATAGTTGCGATAGCTGCCTGAGGTGCTGATACCGTGCCCCTGTAAGTCAACGCGCGCTTCGACGGCGTTTTCACGATCGGTGGGTTTCTGGATCGCCACACGCCAGGGTTGATTGCTGGCATTCTGCCCACGGGTTAGTACTGCGCCCCCCACCGACACCAGATAGTCGGTAATCCCCTGCTGCTCCATCAATCGTGCCAGATGATCGGTGGCATATCCCTCCCCCATGGTCGAAAGATCGACATCCAGCGCGGGCAGATCTTTCTTCAACCACTGCCCCTCCACGCTCTGGATCACATGCAAATGTTGTAAGCCGGTTTGCGCTTTCGCTGCGTCAATCTGCGCCTGGCTCGGGGTGTGCGCAGGCTGTTTCGTGGGCCCGAACCCCCACAAATTGACCAGCGGGCCGACGGTGATATCCATCGCACCCTCGGTTTTATGACCGATGCGCAGGGCTTCAACCACGATATCCGCCATATCCGCGCTCACCGGCTGCGGCTGATCACCCTGATACTGGTTGAAGCGCGACAAAACTGAATCCTGCTTCCAGGTGGAGAGTTCATGATCATCACGATCAAGCTGCTGCTGAATAGCCTGCTGCAAAGCGGCCTGCCGTTGGGGATCGACGCCCGCCAGGCTGACGCGCCACTGGGTGCCCATGGTTTTCCCTTCCAGCACCAGTGCGCTACGGGAGGCCTGCTGGTCGCAGCCGAACAACGCGCTGGTCATAACACCAATTAGCAGAATATTCTTAATACTCATCACTTCCTCATCTGTAACTCATTAATTCATCCTGTTTCAAAGCATAAACCGCTTGTAAAACAGGCTAAAGCTGCTTGATGTTCATACCTGACTTGCACAGGATTGAGCGTTCAAGCCCCCCAACCGCACAGGAGCGACAGATGATTTTTATGATTCTCGCTGTATCCGCCGTTCTGTTCATCTTCGGGACTTTCCGCTGCTGGCAACACTATCGCCATCGCCTGATTCAGCATTACCCCTCGCGCAAACGTTAAATTTTTGCACCATGGATTAATGATATGCACCGCTTCAGCGCTGCCGGAGTGTAGCAAATCAGATTGAGGCCGCGTGGCGCTGAGAGCGGTGACCTGGCATGAATTCTGCACCGTTGAGACTGAGTTGAACATCAGCGAGGTGCAAAATGGATAAGACAAAAACCCAACAAACCTGGCAACACTGGTTGCGCTTCTCCGCGTTTACGCTGGCAGGCGTCGCAATGGAAGGCAGCACACCCACGCCCCATACGTCGGTAGTGCCCGCGCCAAAAGCCAAAAAATGGCGCACTGTATCGTAATCTCATTACTCCGCTCGCCCAGGCCCGGATGGTCATCCGGGCGTCTTCCTGCCTTACAGTGAAACAAAGACTCTTCTGCCGCTATCGGTCAGCCGTTAAAAAAGAAAATCCCTGAGAAGTTGCCAGCATAAAGGCAGTTTAAGGCTGCACAGATGATGTTGCTGGTCGACGGTGCCATTGTGCGAATACAGAGGAGGAAACAGGCAAAGGAGATCGTGGAGGTATGACTAAGTGCGTTAATGCAACAGATGCAGTAGCGGCGACCCGAAGCCCGCCGAGGGCGCACCATGGCGCGCCCTACCAAGCTGCAACTTAGAACTGGTAAACCAGGCCCAGTGCCACAATGTCGTCGGTGTTGATACCGGCCGCATTGGTGAAGTTGTTGTCGTCCAGCATGTTGATCTGGTAATCAACATAGGTCGACATATTTTTGTTGAAGTAGTAAGTCGCACCCACATCAACATATTTTTTCAGGTTCTGATCGCCGTAGTTCTGCACGTTGCCGCGAGAAGAAACGAACGCAAGGGATGGGCGCAGACCGAAGTCGAACTGGTACTGTGCCACCAATTCCCAGTTATCCGCAGTATCCGCGTAACCGTAAGAAGTTGCGCTGCTGGAACCGAAACGCGTTGCGTTGTACGAACGGGTGTACATCGCGGCCAGATACACGTTGTTGGCGTCATATTTCAGGCCACCGGTGTAAGCAGAAGCTTTATCACCACGACCCAGGATAGCGCCGGTGTTCTGGTTATTAGTACGGTCAGACTGGAACATCGCTGCACCGATACCGAAACCGGATCCGATGTCATAAGTGGTGCTCAGGCCGTAACCATCACCGTTCTCACCCAGCACATCACGGCCGCTAGAGGATTCAGTTGGGTTGTCATTTTTGCCCTGATACTGGACTGCAAAGTTCCAGCCATCCACCAGGCCAAAGAAGTTGGTGTTGCGGTAGGTCGCCATGCCGTTACCGCGCTGGAACATGTAGTTGTCCGCGCCGTAGGTATCGCCACCGAACTCTGGCAATACGTCAGTCCAGCCCGAAACATCATAGATCACGCCATAGTTACGACCGTAGTCGAATGAACCGGCATCACCGAATTTCAGCCCCGCAAAACCGACACGCGTAAAGCTGTTGGCGGTGCCTTCGTTTTCAGAGGTGTTAAGGGCAGCCTGGTATTCCCACTGGCCGTAACCGGTCAGTTGGTCTGTGACCTGAGTTTCACCTTTGAAACCGAAACGCAGGTAAGACTGATCACCGTCTGAACCTGAGTTGTCGGAGAAATAGTGCAGACCATCGACTTTACCGTAGAGGTCTAATTTGTTGCCATCTTTGTTGTAAATTTCAGCTGCGCTTGCTGAACCTGCAACCAGCAATGCAGGGATCATCAGGGAGAGAACGCGACGTTTCATTTTATTACCCTCTTTAATGTGCCTTTATTTATGCCACTGCAAACTGAACGATTAAAAATTCAGCCGGCAAGCCATTGTTATTTTATACGGGGCAATAATCTATCACGAAAATGATACTAAATTTCCAAAAGTGTTTCATTGTATTTAATAGTTATTTCCAAATGTAAATATCGTGGAACTAATAATCAGCACGGATCAACAAAGAATACAGCACATATTGGTAATCGATTATTTATACATTTAATAACAACAACTTAAATTGACACGCCCTGCCGCACTGAATGATAAAACTAAAGTGACTTCAGCGCATACAATTACTCCCGCTATCATCATTTATTTCATTATTCCCTCCATTCACCCCGAATGAGTTGTTTCACCCTAATTCCCGCCGGACATGTTTGTCCGGCATTTTTTTTGCCAAAATCACTCATCCCCGCGTAATTTTAAGTAAAGTTAGTTGATTGAGTTAAATTAACACAATCTCTCGGGCGCATTATTAGCTATTTTTCGCACTTTTTGTTCAATCGATAGCCATCATTCTGCAATGTTAATTTCTGTGCGTAATGAAGAATACTGGAATATGCTCTGGCTCAGACTCTCTCCTATTAGCCTACATGAGTCTCCTCTTATTCAATTGGTTAAGGCAAAGTGCAGCGCTGATTTATTACCGATGATGATTTTATATTCGTCCTTTTCCATCATGAAATTTCAATTTGCGATCGATTGATCGCGGCAGGAAGGCCGTGAAAGTGCCAGGAAAGTTCTGGAAAAGCGTCACGCCACGCCAAAACTCGGTAATATGCCTGTTTCTGGCGCTCATCTTTTCTGAACTCATCGGTTCTGAACTGCGGTGAGACGTCAGCTTTAATGCTAAACTTCGTCGCTTTGACGGCTATTGAAAAAGACTTTTATGACAGCACTGGACGCCGCACAGCACAATCATTTGCATCAGCGTGTCAACATGGGTACACGCATCGTCTTTCTGATCGCCGGACTTTGCATGTCGGCATGGGCGCCACTGGTTCCCTTTGCCAGCCAGCGTCTGGCACTGAGCGGCGCATCGTTAGGTGGGCTGCTGCTGTGCCTCGGTGTGGGATCGCTCGCAGCGATGCCGATTACCGGTGCGCTGATTGCCCGCGTGGGCGGCCGTCGGGTGATGTTATGTTCCACGTTAGTGGTGCTGGCGATCCTGCCACTGCTCACTCTGCTAAATGTGATGTGGTTGATGGCTGCGGCACTGATGATCTTCGGTGCCGGGTTAGGCATGCTGGATGTCGCCATGAATGTGCAGGCCGTTGAAGTGGAGAAAGCAGCACGCAAGCCGATGATGTCGGGTTTCCATGGTTTCTTCAGCCTGGGCGGGATTATTGGTGCCGGTAGCGTCAGTTTATTGCTGGCCAGTGGTCTCTCGCCCCTGCATGCTGTCGCGGTGGTGATGGTGTTAATCGTGGTGCTGCTGGTGATCAGCCTGCCAACGTTAATGACTGAACGGTTGCATCAGCCCGATCAACCCTGGCTGGTGATCCCACGCGGTTGGGTCGCTTTCCTGGGGTTACTGTGCTTCATTTTGTTTTTGGCAGAAGGCGCGGTGCTTGACTGGAGCGCACTGCTGTTACTGCAAAACACAGAGATGGACGTAGCACATGCGGGATTGGGCTATGCCATCTTCTCCGTGGCGATGACAATTGGCCGTCTCACCGGTGATAAAGTCATTCAACGTTTTGGTCGCTATCCCGTCATGGTCACGGGTGCGTTAGCCGCTGCAGCGGGTATGACGCTGGCGGTGTTACTGCCGTGGCCACAGGTTGCACTGCTGGCTTTCCTGCTGGTGGGATTCGGCTTAGCCAACACCGTGCCAATGCTGTTTAATGCGGCCGGGAATCAACACGATATGCCGTCGAATCTGGCGATTTCTGCCATGACAACATTAGGCTATGCAGGTATTCTTTCAGGTCCGGCTCTAATCGGATTTATTTCCCAGTGGCTCAGTTTGAGTGGCGCATTTTTATTGATCGCCCTGCTGCTGCTGGCCGTTGCCGCCAGTGCTCGCCTGGTGGCGCGCTAATCGCAGGATCCTGAGACACTATGCTGCCTTATAAATTTCCGCTGACCTCGGGTAACGTCACCCGTTTCTTCGTGGTGTTCAACCTGGTGCTGTTTCTGGCCCTGGGAGCTATGGTGCACAACAGTGTTAACGCCTGGCTTACTGAGAAGCGTTACGCGATGACCGATTTAGCGCGTGCCGTACAAAAACGCATCGACGCTTCGCGTTTCGCGACCTGGCAGATTTATGAAAATCTCGCCACCAGTGCGGCCGGATCTGCACCCAACACCAATCTTCTGGAAACCCGCCTGCGCCCGGATGTTTACTACCTGGAAAAGACGCGCCGTAAAACGGAGGCGCTGATCTTTGGCTCCCACGACAGCAGCACGCTGGATATGACGATGCGCATGTCCAACTACCTCGATACGCTGTGGGGCGCAGAGAATCCCACCTGGTCGATGTATTTCCTCAATGGCCAGGACAACAGCCTGATCATGATCTCGACGCTGCCATTAAAAGATATGGCAACGCGTTATAAAGAGAGCGCCATCAATACGCTGGTCGACAGCCGCCGTGCCGAGATGCTGCAACAGGCCAATGCGCTGGACGAACGTGAAAGCTTCTCACCGCTGCGCCATTTCGCCTGGCAGAACGATCACTACTTTACCCTGCGCACCACCTTCAACCAGCCTGGTCACCTCGCCACGGTGGTCGCTTTTGATCTGCCGATCAACGATTTGATCCCGCACAGCATGCCGCTGGAAAATTTCCAGTTGATTCAGGATGCCACGCAATCTTCCAGCACCAGCAGCGACGATGCCACTAGCGAAACGACATCTGTTTCACTGGCGAATCCTAATCTCGTCATTGCGGCGTCACTGCCCAGCACTTCGTTACAGTTAGTATATCGCGTGCCGCTCACCAGCCTCGCTTTGGATACCCTGCATAATCTGATGTGGCCGCTGTTGATCAATCTGGTGCTGTTACTGCTCTCGATTGCCGGCATTACTTTATTGCGTCAGCAGTCATTGCGCCCGAACGAGAACCAAAGCGCCGAGTTAGATTCGCTGCGCATGCTGAATGAAGAGATTGTTGCGAGCCTGCCGGTGGGTTTGCTGGTGTATGACTTCGCTACCAATCGCACGCTGTTGAGCAACAAGATTGCTGAGCATCTGTTACCCCATCTGAACCTGCAGAAAATCATCAATATGTCCGATCAGCATCAGGGCGTGCTGCAGGCCACCATCAACAACGAGGTGTACGAGATCCGCCACGCCCGTAGCGTGCTGTCACCGCATACTCAGCTGTTTATGATGCGCGATCAGGACCGTGAATTGCTGGTGAATAAAAAACTGCAGAAGGCACAGCAGGTGTTGGATCGTAATCATCAGATGCGTCAGCAGCTGATGCAAAATCTCGGTCACGCCCTCAACCGTCCGCTGGAGAGTATGGTGGCGCAACTGGTGCAACTCAGCCAGCGTGATGAAGACGAAAGCGTGCTGGATTTGCTTGATGAAAGTCAGGGCCTGTCTCGTTTGGTCGATGACATTGTATTGCTGAACCGCCTGGAAGCACACGACTGGTCGCCGGATGCTAGCGTGTTCAATTTGCAGGAGTTGCTGGATGACATCGCGCTGGAGAGCCTACCGCTGATGCGCCGTAAAGGGTTGGCGCTGGTGGTCAACAACCATCTGGCCAACGACGAGATGCGCTTTGGCGATCGCCGTGCACTGCGCAAAGTCCTGACCACCCTGATGCACTATGCGCTCACCACCACGCAGTGGGGCAAAATTACGCTGGAGATTAAGGCCAGCGAGAACAAACCTAACTCAGTGCTGCTGCAACTGGTGGATACCGGCTCAGGCCTGAGTGTCGATGAGCTGGCCAATGTTGATTTCCCGTATCTGGGCGAAACCACCCAGGATCGTTACGGTCAGGCCTCTGGCATGGCATTTTTCCTCTGCAAGCAGCTGTGCAAGCAAATGGGTGGCCAGCTGGAGATCATCGCCAAACCCGATATCGGCACACGCTATAATATTCAACTGCCCCTCGCGCTGGAACTACAAGGCGAGCAGGAAGAGAAGCTGCTGGAAGGTGTAACCGCACTGGTCGATATCGCCGTCGAGGATGTGCACAAAATTGTTTGCCGCCAGTTAGAAAACTGGGGAGCGAATTGCCTGACCTCTGACGAACGTTTATCCGGTCAGGATCATGATGTGCTGATCACTGACGATCCCGCCCGCCTCAATGGCTGGGCTCTGCTATTAGCCGGTGACGAAATGGGTCACCACGCATTGAACGATCAGCAATACCGGGTCAATTTCAATCTCAGCAATGCGCTGCTTGACGCACTGCTGGCACTGATTGAAAAGCAAATGGCTCATGATTTGATGGAGGAAAGTAGTGAAGATGAGGCTGCCACGCCGCTGTTGAGCGGAGGCTATTTCCAGCTGTTTACCGAGACAGTACCGCCTGATGTGAAGAGACTGTATACTGAGGCAGCGGAGAAGGATTATCCCTCGCTTGCTCAGACTGCACATCGCCTGAAAGGCGTGTTCGCCATGCTAAATCTGGTTCCAGGTAAACAGCTTTGTGAAGAGTTAGAAAATCACATAAAACTATGTGAAGATTTAACCATTATAAATACCACCAGTGAAATTGACGCATACGTCAACCAACTGCTGCAGCAAGGTAACCCATAAGATGAATAACCTGAATGTAATTATTGCCGATGACCATCCGATTGTTCTGTTCGGTATCCGTAAGTCTCTGGAACAGATCGAATGGGTCAACGTTGTAGGTGAGTTTGAAGACTCAACAGCACTGATTAACAGCTTGTCCAAACTGGATGCTAACGTTCTGATTACCGATCTCTCTATGCCAGGCGAGAAATACGGTGATGGCATCACACTGATTAAGTACATCAAACGTCACTATCCGGATCTCTCAATTATCGTTTTGACAATGAACAATAACCCAGCGATCCTGAGCGCCGTATTGGATCTGGATATCGAAGGGATTGTACTGAAGCAAGGTGCACCGACCGATCTGCCAAAAGCGCTGGCAGCCCTGCAGAAAGGCAAAAAATATACGCCTGAAAGCGTGGCGAAACTGCTGGAGAAAATCAGTGCTGGCGGTTACGGAGACAAACGTCTGTCGCCGAAAGAGAGTGAAGTTCTGCGCCTGTTTGCCGAAGGTTTCCTGGTAACGGAAATCGCTAAAAAACTGAACCGCAGTATCAAAACCATCAGTAGCCAGAAGAAATCGGCGATGATGAAGCTCGGGGTGGAAAATGATATCGCCCTGCTGAATTACCTCTCTTCCGTGAGCGCGACTCAGGTTGAAAGAGATTAAGATGTAAAAAAGGCGCACTTCGGTGCGCCTGTTCTTCTGTACTACCCTTTCCTGCTTTTTCTTACCCGCTCGGCATAGATTGCCAACGTCGATTTCAACACATCAAGCGTAACAGGCTTGGATAGGCAATTATCCATCCCGGCATCCATACAGCGCTGCTTCTCTTCTGCCAACGCATTGGCCGTCACCCCAATCACCGGGAAGGCATGGCCCAACTGACGCAGGCGCTGCGTCAGGCGATAACCATCCATATTCGGCATATTGACGTCACTCAGCACAATATCAATGTGATTACGGCTTAGCACGTTCAGCGCATCGACCCCATCCTGTGCGGTTTTGGTTTGATAGCCCAGTGTGCCGAGTTGCTCGGAGAGCAACATACGGTTAATCGGGTGATCATCAACAATCAGTACCATAATGTCATCGTAACGGTTGGCCTCTTGCGGTGCGGCCAACTGCAACGGCGTGCTGGTTTCGCTATCAATATTGAGGCGATAGATGCGGCCAAGTAATGAAGGCAGATCGTGCAGCATCGCACTGCTCTGCACCCACTGACCCGGCGCGGTTTCCTGCGGCATGTCGATGTGCTGACCGCAAATGTGAATCTGCGCGCGCACGGCCTGTGACACCGTATCCTGATGGTCGCTAATAATCACATCGTCGCTACCGGCATTACCCTGATAATGCGCGATCGCAATACCCTGTTGCTGCAACAGACGCAGCAGGAAGACCGCGAGATAATCATTGCGCATATCCAGCCAGATGGCTTTTTCCTGCAAACCATCCAGCAGCGGCGGCGCAGGCTGTTGTCCAGCGTAAATGGGGATACGGATGATAAACTGGCTACCCATGCCCGGCTCAGAGTCGACCTCAATATCACCGTCCATCATGTTGATCAGCTTTTCACAGATTGCCAGACCCAGCCCGGTGCCCTGGAAGTTGCGCTGCACGCCAGAGCCCACCTGGAAGAAGGGATCGAACAGACGCGTCACTTCTTTCGCTGGAATACCGACGCCGGTATCGCGCACGCGGAAGGCTAAATACCCATCTTTGACATAAGCATGCAGAATAATACAGCCGGTATGGGTGAACTTGATCGCGTTATTCAGCAGGTTAGAAATGACCTGCTGCAGACGCATTGGATCGCCATCCATCGTCAGCGGCACATCATTTTCGATCATCACATATAACGTTAGACGTTTACGCACCACCAGCGACAGATAGTTGCTGGCGATGTGATTGACCACCTCACGCGGCGAGAACGGGCGCGGCTCAATCTTCAGCTGCTCCGACTCAATTTTCGAGAAGTCGAGAATATCACTGATGATTTTAAGCAGCAGGCTCGATGAGTTGTTCATCGCCGTCACCAGCGATTCCACACCTTTTGGCAACGACTTGGTTTGCAGCAGGTCGAGGTTACCGATGATGCCGTACAGCGGGGTGCGCAGTTCGTGACTTACGGTGGCAAGGAACATGGATTTGGACTGGCTGGCCTGCTCTGCCGCATGCGCCATCTCCTGCAACGACTGCTCCATGCGCACACGCGCTGAAACGTCCACCAGCACGCAAATTGCGACGTTTTCATTGCGATAGCGTGAATGCACAAAGCTGATTTGCAGGTTGGTATTGGTACCGGTGAGCACATCGACAAAGTTGACCTGCTGGCCCCCGATGATCTCATTGAGGCGCTGACGATCTTCCTGCGTCAGCAGCGTCAGATAGTTGTGAGCCAGTTCGTTACTCAGAATATTGGTGCCGTCGCTGGTGCGCAAAATACAGATACCGACCGGCGCCGAAGCGACAATTTTGCGGTTGAACTGCTCGTGCTCTTCCAGCCGATGTGCGTTATCTTCCGCTGGCAGGAACATACGGCGTTCGAATATCCATGCCAGCGTGAACAGGATCAATGCGCTGAAGATATTGAGCAACAGCGCGTTAATCAGCATCAGCTTGAGCTGATCCACCAGCACGTCAGTAGAGAGTGACCACACCACGTTAAGATTGGACGGCGGCAGCGGTTTCTTCAGGACTAACTGGCGATAGCTATCAAGATAACCAAACCAGGTGCTGTCATCCGGCAGATCGTCAAAAGAGTAGCCGGGGCCACCGCGACGCGAACTCAGCAACGGACGGTAGTTCTCATCAGTAATGGTGGCAACCAGCGGCAAGCCGCCCGGCTGAATAAACTCATCAAGACGGATATTTTGTTCCACGCCCAGCAACGCCTGTAGCTTGTTGGCCACATACACCGGCATCACCATGTAGAAATTACCGACACCAGGCTGGCTGCTCGGCGTAATCCAGTACATCGGATTACGCCGCTCTTCTTCATTGCCGCTGCGATAGTGCAGCACCCGCTCGCGCAGGGCTTTTAGGCTGCGTTCACGATCGACTGAATTGTTGTTACCAATGGCGAAATCGGCCAGACACTGATTTTCACCCCCAATAAAGAACACACGGTTGAGTTCGTAAGCGGAGGTGAAGTTACTTTTCCAGTAGTTGATGAAGTAACCCAGCGAATCGAGCGAGTTACGCCAGGTGTTACTCATTGAAGTGCAATCACCATCAGAAAACAGCGGCGTGAACTGTGGCAAGGTACTTTTACCAGCAGGCAGGCCATTCAGCACGTCCAAACCGTTGCTACTGTTACTTAAGCGGTTTTCGGTGATGTATTTCAGTTCACGCATGACGTCGGCCGAGTGGCGTACATACCATTCCGCCTGGCCATAATTGGTGTCAAATTCCTGGCGAACCGCGTTCTCTTTTTCGTGCAGTACGTTGATGATGAAGAAGGTGGTCAGCAACGCACCCAACGTCCAAAGCAGCAGCGCCAGCGCACGGAACAGATAGCGCGAGATGCGAAGCGTAGTGCGAAAGGAGACGAGATATTTCAAAAGAGACTCACTGGCGGTAAGGGGTTGTCAGGAAGTTGAAAAACCCTCATACACTAGCTTTATCGGCCCGAAAAAGCCAGTTGGTGCGCGACTTTGGGAGTAAAACTCAGATAAAAAAAAGGCAGGTCGGTTGCCCTGACCTGCCGCTATTCTTCACCGCTGCGGATTACTCTTCTTCATCCGCTTCAAGTGCGTCGTCGTCGTTGTCCACTTCCGGCGCGATATCGTCTTCGCCTTCCGCGACGCTGCCGTCGATGGCGTCGAGTTCTTCTTCTTCCACCGGCTCAGCGACACGTTGCAGACCCACCACGTTTTCGTCTTCCGCGGTACGAATCAGAATCACGCCCTGGGTGTTACGGCCGACCACACTGACTTCCGATACGCGTGTACGCACCAGCGTACCGGCATCGGTAATCATCATGATCTGATCGCCATCCACCACCTGCACCGCACCGATGACCGGTCCGTTACGTTCGGTGACTTTAATCGAGATGACACCCTGAGTTGCACGCGATTTGGTTGGGTATTCGCTATTCGCTGTACGTTTACCGTAACCGTTTTGCGTCACAGTGAGGATGGCACCCTCTTCACGTGGCACGATCAGTGAAACCACTTTATCGCTTTCAGCCAGCTTGATACCACGAACACCCGAGGCCGAACGGCCCATGGCGCGAACCGCAGTCTCAGAGAAGCGCACCACTTTACCCGCAGCAGAGAACAGCATGGCCTCATCGCTACCGTTGGTCAGTGCAACACCGATCAATTCATCATCTTCACGCAGGTTGATGGCGATAATACCGGCGCTACGTGGACGGCTGAATTCCTGCAGGGCAGTTTTCTTCACGGTACCGTCAGCGGTCGCCATAAAGATATTGAAGCCTTCGGTGTATTCACGCACCGGCAGAATGGCGGTGATACGTTCGTTGGCTTCCAGCGGCAGCAGGTTAACAATTGGGCGACCACGTGCGCCACGGCTCGCTTCTGGCAGCTGGTAAACTTTCATCCAGTAGAGACGGCCACGGCTGGAGAAGCACAGAATGGTATCATGGGTGTTGGCCACCAGCAGACGATCAATAAAGTCTTCTTCTTTAATACGTGCTGCGGATTTGCCTTTGCCACCACGACGCTGCGCTTCATAGTCAGTCAGCGGCTGATATTTGACATAACCCTGATGCGACAGCGTGACCACCACATCTTCCTGATTAATCAGATCTTCAATGTTGATGTCGGCGCTGTTGGCGGTAATTTCAGTACGACGTTCATCACCAAACTGGTCGCGCATTGCCACCAGCTCTTCGCGGATGACTTCCATCAAACGCTCAGCGCTCTGCAGGATGTGGATCAGTTCTGCGATCTGGTCCAGCAGCTCTTTGTATTCGTCGAGCAGCTTTTCGTGCTCAAGGCCGGTCAGTTTCTGCAGACGCAGATCCAGAATTGCCTGAGCTTGCTGTTCAGTCAGGTAGTACTGACCGTCACGAATACCGAACTGCGCTTCCAGCCATTCTGGACGTGCTGCGTCATCGCCCGCACGCTCCAGCATGGTGGCTACGTTGCCCAGATCCCATGGCTGTGCCAACAGGCCCGCTTTCGCTTCAGCTGGCGTTGGTGCGCGACGAATCAGTTCGATAATCGGATCGATGTTGGCCAGCGCAATGGCCAGACCTTCAAGGATGTGTGCACGGTCACGCGCTTTGCGCAGTTCGAAAATGGTACGGCGCGTCACCACTTCACGGCGGTGGCGCACGAAGGCTTCAATGATGCCTTTCAGCGTCATGATCTTCGGCTGGCCCTGATGGAGTGCCACCATGTTGATGCCGAAGGAGACTTGCAGTTGCGTCAGGGAATAGAGGTTGTTGAGCACCACTTCACCGACCGCATCGCGTTTGATCTCAATAACGATACGCATACCGTCTTTATCGGATTCATCACGCAGGCCGCTAATGCCTTCCACACGCTTCTCTTTCACCAGCTCGGCAATTTTCTCGATCAGGCGCGCTTTGTTTACCTGATACGGGATTTCATTGACGATGATGGTTTCGCGGCCGGTTTTTGCGTCGGTTTCAATCTCACCGCGTGCGCGGATATAAATCTTACCGCGACCGGTGCGATAGGCTTCTTCGATACCACGACGACCGTTGATGAACGCCGCAGTCGGGAAGTCAGGGCCGGTGATGTGTTCCATCAGGCCTTCAACAGTGATGTCTTCGTCTTCGATAAAGGCGAGGCAGCCGTTGATCACTTCCGTCAGGTTATGCGGTGGAATGTTGGTCGCCATACCTACGGCGATACCGGACGAGCCGTTCACCAGCAGGTTAGGAATTTTGGTCGGCAGCACTTCAGGAATCTGCTCGGTGCCATCATAGTTCGGCACAAAATCGACGGTCTCTTTTTCGAGGTCGGCCAGCAGTTCAGAAGAGATCTTCGCCATACGCACTTCGGTATAACGCATCGCTGCGGCGGAGTCGCCATCAACGGAACCGAAGTTACCCTGACCATCTACCAGCATGTAGCGCAGGGAGAACGGCTGGGCCATACGAACGATACTTTCGTATACCGCGGAATCACCGTGTGGGTGATATTTACCGATCACGTCACCGACCACACGGGCCGATTTCTTATAAGCTTTGTTCCAGTCGTTACCCAGTTCGCTCATGGCAAAAAGCACACGGCGGTGCACCGGCTTCAAGCCATCACGCACATCGGGTAAAGCTCGGCCAACGATGACCGACATGGCGTAATCGAGGTAGGAGTTTTTTAACTCTTCTTCGATATTGACCGGTGTAATTTCTCTCGCAAGGTCGCTCATGGAGCCGCTATCCCTCTACATAATGCCGGTTTTTAATGGTGCGAAAGTATATCACAGTGGTTGCCCTCGGTGAACGTAAAGCAGGGTTTAATGCCGCTTTTCCTTGCAGATGAGAGATGCGCTAGCAAGAGTTAAGCGTTTATACTGAGAGAATATTTTGTCAGGAGTCGTGATTCAATGAGTGAACAACCGCAGGAAAGCCGCCAAAACGTCGACCATGCTGAGATTGCCAAGTTTGAAGCGGTCGCATCGCGCTGGTGGGATTTAGAGGGTGAGTTTAAGCCGTTACACCGCATCAATCCCCTGCGTCTTGGCTGGATTGCCCAACACAGCAATGGTTTGTTTGGTAAGAAGGTGCTGGATGTCGGCTGCGGCGGCGGTATTTTAGCGGAGAGCATGGCGCGTGAAGGAGCCAACGTGACCGGGCTGGATATGGGTGCGGAGCCGCTGGAAGTAGCACGGTTGCATGCGCTGGAGAGCGGTGTGAGCGTGAACTATGTGCAGCAGACCGTGGAAGACCATGCGATTAGCCATGCGGGGGCCTATGACGTGGTGACTTGCATGGAGATGCTGGAGCACGTACCGGATCCGCGTTCTGTGGTGCTGGCATGTGCGCAGTTGGTAAAGCCGGGCGGCGAAGTGTTCTTCTCGACCATTAACCGTAATCCCAAGGCGTGGTTGCTGGCGGTGTTTGGTGCCGAATATGTGATGCGCATGGTGCCGCGCGGTACACATGACGTGAAGAAGTTTATCCGTCCGGCGGAGTTGCTGAATTGGGTTGATGAGACGCCATTGCGTGAGAGAGGCATGATTGGCCTGCACTACAATCCGCTGACCAATCAGTTCCGGTTGGGACGCGGCGTGGATGTGAATTATATGGTGCATACGCATCGTCAGGATTGAGTGTTTGCTGGTTGCTGGTTGCTGGTTGCTGGTTGCTGTGGGGACGGTGCGTCGGCCAGTAAAGCCCCGCCCGATCGCAAAGGAAACACGCATCCATGCAGATCGGCCGCCGCATCCCTGCGGCGGACGCTTTGCTCTTCGGGCGGGGCTTTACTGGCCCTGAACGTTGATCATGACTTTGAGTCGCGCTGCGTTGTGGATTGAGCTTCATTAAGTTGCCCTCGTAGCCGCTGTCATTAACATGATGCAGCAGCGCGTTTTTCTTCCTATCTACCCGCTTTAGGTACTTTCAATCATGCTGCTACCCGATTGTGCGGAGATGTCCATGCCGCCATCACTGCGGAAATATCCCCTTAAACGCGGTTTTCTTTCTTGGTTCGCTCATTAACGCTTCCAACGCCTCAACGCACGCCAGGTAGTGTGCCGTTTTCTTGTGCGCCAGCACGGCGGCCTCATCGGTGTAAGCTTCATAAATAAAGAAGCGCGTCGGCACATGGCTGTCCTGCAACACATCAAAACGCAGATTGCCGGGTTCCTCCAGCGCACCTAAATGATTGAGCTTAAATACCCGCAAAAACTCGTCGATACAGTCGGGTTTGACGTTGATCTCGACCAGCGTGACTTCCATCGGCTTGTCCTTTTTATCGCGATTGGCAAAGTGGCAATCCTGGTAAAGCTTGTTTAATAAAACTCTCGCAGCGATCACAGTTCAAACTTTCAGCGGTGGGCTAAGCCGTTCATCTGGAGGTGAAAACCCTCGCGCACAGCTATCTTTGCAGTAACACCCGTTGGGTCGTCGGCGTGGAGCACTTTTCCGTTTCAACAGGAGTTTTGCGATGTCACACGCCCCGCATTTGATGGCGCTCGACGCCGGCACCGGTAGTATTCGCGCCGTGATTTTCAATCTTCAGGGTGAGCAGGTCGCCGTGGCGCAAGCTGAATGGCGGCACCTCGCCCTGCCCGACGTGCCGGGATCGATGGAGTTTGATCTGAGCCACAACTGGCAACTTGCCTGTCAGTGTATTCAGCAGGTGCTGCAACAGTCGCAGTTGCCAGCCAGCGCGATTCGCAGCGTGGCCTGCTGCTCGATGCGCGAAGGGATCGTGCTCTATAACAAAGCTGGCGAAGCAATTTGGGCCTGTGCCAACGTGGATGCCCGCGCCAGCCGCGAAGTGAGTGAGCTGAAAGAGATTCATCACGGCGAGTTTGAGCGTGAAATCTATCAGTGCTCAGGGCAAACCCTGGCACTTGGGGCAATGCCACGCCTGTTATGGCTGGCGCATCATCGACCCGATATTTATCGTCAGGCGGCAACGCTGTCGATGATCAGCGACTGGCTGGCAAAATGCCTGAGTGGCGAACTGGCAGTGGATCCCTCCAACGCGGGCACCACCGGCCTGCTGGATTTACGCACCCGAAACTGGCGGCCTGATTTGCTGGAGATGGCGGGTTTGCGCGGCGATATATTGTCACCCGTGGCCGAAACCGGTACGCAACTGGGAACCGTGACAGCCGAAGCCGCTCATCAGTGTGGACTGGCGCAAGGCACAGTGGTTGGCATGGGCGGCGGTGATGTGCAGTTGGGGACGCTGGGGTTAGGCGTGGTGAATGCGGGGGAAACTGCTGTGCTCGGCGGCACTTTCTGGCAGCAGGTGGTGAATCTGCCGCAGCCCCAGATTGATCCTCAAATGAACATTCGCGTGAATCCGCATGTGATCCCCGGTATGGCGCAGGCGGAAGCGATCAGTTTCTTTACCGGCCTAACGATGCGCTGGTTCCGTGATGCCTTTTGCGGTGAAGAGAAACTGCTGGCGGAGCGGCTGGGTGTGGATTGCTACAGCCTGCTGGAAGAGATGGCGGCACGCGTCCCCGCCGGTTCGTGGGGCGTGATGCCGGTGTTCTCAGATGCAATGCACTTCAACAAGTGGTATCACGCTGCGCCCTCCTTTATTAATCTTTCCATCGACCCCGAACGCTGCAATAAACAGACGCTCTTCCGTGCGCTGGAAGAGAATGCCGCGATTGTTTCGGCCTGCAATCTGGATCTGGTGGCCGCCTTTTCCGGTGTCCAAACCTCACAGATAGTGTTTGCCGGAGGCGGTGCGAAGGGCAAATTGTGGAGCCAGATTTTGAGCGATGTCACGGGGCTGACGGTCAAAGTGCCGCAGGTGAAAGAAGCCACCGCCCTGGGCTGCGCGATTGCGGCTGGCGTCGCCGCTGGGGTTTATCGCAGTTTGCAGGAAACCGGGCAAGCATTAGTACGCTGGGAGCGCGAATTTCACCCCAACGCAGAACACCACCAACTCTATCAACAGCAAAAAGCCAACTGGCAGAAAGTCTATGCCGACCAACTCACCCTGGTGGACAGTGGGTTAACCACCTCGATGTGGAAAGCGCCAGGTTTGTAACTCACTGCTATCCAGATCAATTTCCTTTTAGACGCATGCCACGCATTTTTGTAGGCTGGATTGGTCACAAAAAATTCATAAGCAATTTTAGATAAGTTCGCTACTGGCGGCCTTGTCAGGGCTTTTTTGACTTCAGAAATTTCCGTGATGAGAACCTTTGAGCAATAAACACGCGCTCGATCAAAAAGTGAAAAAAAAGTCGCTGGCAGTTGACACCATTGGCAGGCCTTATGGAATGGGGATCCAGGAATTTCGCTACCCCCCTGGACGGATTTTTTCGCGAAAATCAACTCTTGTGATGATCAGAATGCTGACTAGAATACTCACCATATTGTTGTTCAAACTTCCCGCACCCCCTATATATAGTGTTTATCCACAGGCTTACTCACAACGAGCGGCTTGTGCATAGGCCTTGTGAATAGATGGGGGATAACTCACTCTTTCATGGACAGGTAAACACGCGACATGAACCAAAGTCTGCTCGTTACTAAACGCGATGGCCGCCAGGAGCGCATTGATCTCGATAAGATTCACCGGGTACTGGATTGGGCCGCTGAAGGGCTGAATAACGTCTCCGTGTCTCAGGTTGAGTTGCGCTCCCACATTCAGTTCTACGATGGAATTCGTACTTCTGATATCCATGAGACCATCATCAAGGCCGCTGCAGACCTGATCTCCCGTGATGCGCCGGATTACCAGTACCTGGCTGCTCGCCTCGCCATCTTCCACCTGCGTAAAAAAGCGTACGGCCAGTTTGAGCCGCCGAAGCTGTACGATCAGGTCGTGAAAATGGTTGAGATGGGCAAATACGACCGTCACCTGCTGGAAGATTACAGCGTAGAAGAGTTCGAGCAGATGGACGGCTTCATCGACCACTGGCGCGACATGAACTTCTCTTACGCTGCGGTGAAGCAGCTGGAAGGTAAATACCTGGCGCAGAACCGTGTGAGCGGTGAAATCTACGAGAGTGCCCAGTTCCTGTATATTCTGGTTGCTGCATGCCTGTTCTCCGGTTATCCGCGTGAGACGCGTATGGATTACGTGCGTCGCTTCTATGATGCCGTGTCCACCTTCAAGATCTCACTGCCGACGCCAATCATGTCTGGCGTGCGTACCCCAACGCGTCAGTTCAGCTCTTGCGTCTTGATCGAATGCGGTGACAGCCTTGATTCCATCAATGCCACCTCCAGCGCTATCGTAAAATACGTGTCGCAGCGTGCGGGTATCGGTATCAACGCTGGTCGCATTCGTGCGCTGGGTAGCCCAATCCGTGGCGGCGAAGCCTTCCATACCGGTTGCATCCCGTTCTATAAACATTTCCAGACGGCAGTGAAGTCGTGCTCACAAGGCGGCGTACGTGGCGGTGCAGCCACCCTGTTCTACCCAATGTGGCATCTGGAAGTGGAAAGCCTGCTGGTGCTGAAAAACAACCGTGGCGTTGAAGGCAACCGCGTACGTCACATGGACTACGGCGTACAGATCAACAAGCTGATGTATACCCGTCTGTTGAAAGGTGAAGAGATCACCCTGTTCAGCCCGTCTGACGTGCCAGGTCTGTACGATGCGTTCTTCGCCGATCAGGACGAGTTTGAGCGTCTGTACACCAAATACGAGAAAGACGACAGCATCCGCAAACAGCGCGTGAAAGCAGTTGAACTGTTCTCACTGATGATGCAGGAACGTGCTTCTACTGGCCGTATCTACATCCAGAACGTCGATCACTGCAACACCCACAGCCCGTTTGATCCGGCTATCGCGCCCGTCCGCCAGTCTAACCTGTGCCTGGAAATCGCGCTGCCGACCAAACCGCTGAACGATGTGAATGACGAAAGCGGTGAAATCGCGTTGTGTACGCTGTCTGCCTTTAACCTCGGTGCGATTGACAGCCTCGACGATCTGGAAGAGCTGGCGACCCTCGCGGTACGTGCACTGGATGCCCTGCTGGATTACCAGGATTACCCCATCCCAGCGGCAAAACGCGGCGCAATGGGTCGTCGTACTCTGGGTATTGGCGTGATCAACTACGCTTACTATCTGGCGAAAAACGGCGTGCGTTATTCTGATGGCAGCGCCAACAACCTGACGCATAAAACCTTTGAAGCGATCCAGTACTACCTGCTGAAAGCCTCGAACGAGCTGGCAAAAGAGCAAGGTGCCTGTACGTGGTTCAAAGAGACCACCTACTCACAGGGCATTCTGCCGATCGACACCTATAAAAAGGATCTCGACGCCGTTTGCAGCGAGCCGTTGCACCTGGATTGGGAAGGTCTGCGTGAGTCGATCGTTACGCACGGTCTGCGTAACTCCACGCTCTCTGCCCTGATGCCGTCTGAAACCTCTTCGCAGATTTCAAACGCCACCAACGGTATTGAGCCACCGCGCGGTCACATCAGCATCAAAGCATCTAAAGACGGTATTCTGCGTCAGGTGGTGCCAGAGTATGAGCGTCTGAAAGATCAGTACGAACTGCTGTGGGAAATGCCCTCTAACGACGGTTACTTACAGTTGGTTGGTGTGATGCAGAAATTTATCGATCAGGCGATTTCGTCGAACACCAACTATGATCCAAGCCGTTTTGCCAATGGCAAAGTGCCAATGAAACAGCTGCTGAAAGATCTGCTGACCGCGTATAAATTTGGCGTGAAAACCCTGTACTACCAAAACACCCGTGATGGTGCGGAAGATGCGCAGGACGACCTGGCTCCTTCCATTCAGGATGACGGCTGCGAAAGCGGCGCTTGTAAGATTTAATTAGTCAGACGCCCTATCTTGTCAGGGCCGGCAATGGTCGGCCCTCATCACTTTTGGACTTAGCCATGGCTTACACCACATTTTCGCAGAACAAAAACGACCAGCTGTTAGAACCGATGTTCTTCGGCCAGTCAGTGAACGTTGCCCGTTTCGACCAGCAGAAATATGACATCTTTGAAAAGCTGATCGAAAAACAGCTCTCCTTCTTCTGGCGTCCGGAAGAAGTGGATGTCTCACGCGATCGTATCGATTATCAGGCGCTGCCAGATCACGAAAAACACATCTTTATCAGCAACCTGAAATACCAGACGCTGCTGGATTCCATTCAGGGTCGCAGCCCTAACGTGGCACTGCTGCCGTTGATTTCGATTCCAGAACTCGAAACCTGGATCGAAACTTGGGCGTTCTCTGAGACCATCCACTCGCGCTCTTACACCCATATCATCCGTAACATCGTCAACGATCCTTCACTGGTGTTTGACGACATCGTCACTAACGAGCAGATTCTGGCGCGTGCACAGGACATCTCGAAGTATTACGACGATCTGATCGAGATGACCAGCTACTGGCATCTGCTGGGAGAAGGCACGCACGAAGTGGCGGGTAAAACCGTGACCGTGAATCTGCGTGCGCTGAAAAAGCAGCTGTATATCTGCCTGATGAGCGTTAACGCACTGGAAGCGATTCGCTTTTACGTCAGCTTCGCCTGTTCATTCGCCTTCGCCGAGCGCGAGCTGATGGAAGGTAACGCCAAAATCATCAAACTGATTGCGCGCGATGAAGCTCTGCACCTGACCGGCACTCAGCACATGCTGAACCTGCTGCGCACCGGTGAAGATGATCCTGAAATGAAAGAGATCGCCGCCGAGTGCCGTGATGAGTGTTTCGACCTGTTCAAGAAAGCCGCCGAGCAAGAGAAAGAGTGGGCAGATTATCTGTTCAGCGGTGGCTCGATGATCGGTCTGAATAAAGACATTCTGTGCCAGTACATTGAGTACATCACCAACATTCGCATGCAAGCGGTTGGCCTCGATCTGCCGTTCCAGACGCGTTCTAACCCGATTCCATGGATCAACTCCTGGTTGGTATCAGATAACGTGCAGGTGGCACCGCAGGAAGTGGAAGTCAGTTCTTACCTGGTGGGTCAGATTGATGCCGAAGTCGGCGAAGACGACTTCAACGACTTCCAGCTGTAAGCATGAGTCGTTCTGTTGTTATTCTGCGCAGTTCCGGCTCCCGGCTGGAGTGCGCAGAAGATCATCCCAATCTGTTGACGGCACTGGAAGCGCACAATGTTTGCGTAGAGTTTCAGTGCCGTGAAGGCTACTGCGGTTCATGCCGCATGCGCTTGCTAAAAGGCGAAGTGGCTTACGCGGAAACCCCATTGGCGTTTATTCAGAAGGGTGAGATTTTGCCCTGCTGCTGCCGCGCCAAAGGGGAGATTGAGATCGAGATTTAAACACCGGGTCGCCATCAATGGCGCCCCGGTGAAATTCATGGCAAAGCCTGCCCACATTCCTACTGTTTCACAGCTTCCAGCACATCAATCCAGCCATGCCCGTTACTGACTTCACTGCCGTGCAGCCAGCGACGCAGCATGTTCATCGCCATCATCGCCACGACTTTCTGCCGGGTTTCAACATTGTGACGCCCATGGGTGAACTTCACGCGCTGGCCCCAGCTGGCTTCCGGCGTATGCAGCGCAATCGCCACTTCGCCCTCTTCCAGATTGCCCACCGACAGCGCCAATACCGTGCCGTGATGTGCGGCCAGATCGCGCGTGCGCTCGACCTGGGATTCCAGCGGTTCATCATGAGGAGGCAGAATCTCTGCTGCGCTGAGCGGCACGTCTGCTGATGCCAGCTGCCAGTTGAGGAATCCCGCCGTATATTGCTCGCTTAGCGCCAGCCGGAAACCACGCTGTTGCAACTCACGCGCTAACAAAGCAGGCAAACCTTCAGTGCCTTCGAAGATAGTGCATTCCGCCAGCAGCAGCTTAACCTGCTGCCACGCCTGTTCCATCGCCACGCGCTGGCTGGCCGGTCCGGTGAGTTTGATTTCAATGATTGGCATTGATGAGCGATAGCCCATTACCACACCTTCCGGCAACGGTAACGGCTCCAGTTCGGCAGCAATGTCACTCTCGCCGCGACCAAAGGTAGTCAGACGCAAACACAGCGGCGGCTCAGGTAAATCAAAACGCGCTTTCAAACGCGGAATGATCTCTTGCTCGACCATCACTTTAAATTCGGACGGCACGCCCGGCGTGAAGAATATCCAGCAGCGATTGAGCTGAAGTGCAAAGCCACACGCGGTCCCCACCGGATTATCAATCAGCTCGGCATTCGCCGGAATTTCCGCCTGCTTGCGGTTGCTCGGCGCCATGATGCGTCCACGGCTGGCAAACCAGGCTTCCATTTTTTCCAGCCATTCTTGCTGGATCACTAATTCGGTACCACACGCGGTAGCTGCCGCCAGCGCGCTAAGATCGTCGCTGGTTGGCCCAAGGCCGCCGTTCACAATCAGCACATCGGCAATCTGGCTGCGACTCTGCAGCGCCTCCACCAGTGAGGACATCGCGTCACCCACGGTACTGCGGCTGGTCATCGGCAAACCGTGCTGGAACAGCACATCCGCGAGCCATGCGGCGTTGGTATCGACAATCTGGCCATGCAACACTTCATCGCCCGTAGAGAGCATTTCAACACGTATCACGTTACTTTCTCCTTATCCCTGTCGCTTTACTGTAGAAAGCGCGCACGCTAAACACAATCGCCGTTGATGCGAAACAAGGATTCGAGACAAATGAGAGGGATAACGCGGTAAAAAAGAGGAATCGGGCGTAACCGGCGTTACGCCCCGACAATTTAGCGGCGGGCCAACAGTAAACCGACAAACAGGCCAGCGGCGGCGCCAATGCCGATCCCCTGCCACGGTTTTTCATGCACATAATCGTCGGCACGGTAGGCCGCTTTTTTGGCACGGTAATAATAGCTGTCAGAAGCCTGGCTAACGCGATTCTTCACGTCTTCCAGCGCTTGTTCCGCTTTAAGTTTCAATTCGATGTACTTTTGATCGGCCGGATCACCCGACGATTTCAGTACTTCTTCCAAAGTTTCTGTCAGTAGCGCCAGGTCGTCATCAAGGCGAGTTTCAAATTGATCTGAAGATGACACGTTATACTTCCTCCATGCTCGTCACTTATCGTCGTTTAACTATAGTCATAAATTCGGTATTTGCTGCGCGCAAGGGATTCGGATTACGCTGGTTTTTGCTCGACTCAATGCAAAGTTGCGTAATCCGCGCTGTTGCAGCGTGAAATCTGCTTCGCTTATTTGATTAATCTGATAAATTTTTGTCAGACTGAATTTTTTAATTTCGCGACTGTCGTATCCCCTTGTAGCCAGACGCAATGCGTCTTACGACAGTCACAACACACCAGAGCAGCTAAGGATTAGATTTCCGGCATGAATCGTAGAAAATTTATGAAAGCGTCCATGGCCCTCTCTGCCGCAAGCGGCATGACCGGGCTCTCCTCGCTGTTTGCGCAGTCCGCCTGGGCCGATGATGGCATCGCCGACGGCACCGCAGTGCGCTTCGATTTCGACTCACTGAAAAAGAAAGCATCCGCGCTGGCGAAACAGCCCTGGGGCGGCGCACCCGGCCCGCTTCCTGACACCCTGGCCAATCTGACACCGCAGGCTTACAACGAAATTCAGTACGATGCCAACCATTCGCTGTGGAACAACATTCCCGATCGCGAGTTAGATGTGCAGTTCTTCCACGTGGGGATGGGCTTTAAACGTCGTATCCGCATGTTCTCCGTGGATGCCGATAGCCGTGAAGCGCGCGAAATCCACTTCCGCCCCGAACTGTTTAACTATCACAACGCTAATGTCGATACCCAGCAGCTGGTCGGCAAAACCGATTTGGGCTTCGCCGGTTTCCGCGCGTTTAAAAAACCAGAACTGGCGCGTCGCGATATCGTCTCGTTCCTCGGCGCGAGCTACTTCCGTGCGGTTGATGAAACTTTCCAGTACGGCTTGTCAGCGCGCGGTGTGGCAGTCAACACCTTTAGCAACGGCCACGAGGAGTTCCCGGACTTTACCGCCTTCTGGTTTGAAACACCGAAAGCCGACGATACCACCTTTGTGGTTTATGCGCTGCTGGACGGCGCCAGCGTCACCGGTGCGTACAAGTTCACTATCCACTGCGAAGAGAAACGCGTGGTGATGGAGGTGGAAAACCACCTGTTTGCTCGTAACGACATTCGTCAGCTCGGCATCTCGCCGATGACCAGTATGTTTAGCTGCGGCACCAACGAGCGTCGCATGTGCAATACCTATCATCCACAAATCCATGACTCCGATCGTCTGGCAATGTGGACCGGAAAAGGGGAATGGATTGCACGTCCGCTGAACAACCCGCAACGCTTACAGTTCAATGCTTATGAAGATGAAAACCCACGTGGTTTTGGTCTGTTGCAGCTCAATCACGACTTCAAAGATTATCAGGATGTCATTGGCTGGTATGACAAACGCCCAAGCCTGTGGGTTGAGCCAATTGGCAAGTGGGGCAAAGGCGCCATCAACCTGATGGAGATCCCGACGACCGGTGAAACCCTGGATAACGTAGTGTGCTTCTGGCAGCCAACGGAACCGGTTAAAGCGGGCAGCGAATTTAACTTCCAGTACAAACTCTACTGGAGCCAACTGCCACCTGTGCGCAGCGGGCTGGCGCGCGTGGATGCGACACGTACCGGTATTGGTGGCTTCCCGGAAGGTTGGGCGCCGGGCGAACACTTCCCCGATCAGTGGTGCCGTCGCTTTGCGATTGATTTCGTCGGTGGCGATCTGAAAGCCGCAGCGCCGAAAGGTATTGAGCCGGTGATCACCGTCAATGCCGGTACCATCAAGCAGGTTGAGATTCTGTATGTTGAACCCCTCAACGGCTACCGCATCTTGTTTGACTGGTATCCGAACAGCGACTCCACCAAGCCGGTGGATATGCGCCTGTTCCTGCGCACCAAAGATGAGACCTTAAGTGAAACCTGGCTGTATCAGTATTTCCCACCGCCGCCGGATCAGCGTAAATACACCGATGACCGACAGATGACGCCGGGCTGATATCCCCTAAAAAGTTCGAATTTCAGGAAGGCGGCAAACACGAGAGCCCGATGAGCTGACTCAAGTCAGTGATTCGGGTGAGCCAGGCAGCCAACTCACCGGAAATTTGAAGTATGACGGGTATAAATGGAGAGGAGTATTCCTCGCCATTACGCTTTCTGCATACCGATGTGTGGAATGTTATCTTCCATGTAAACGTCCCCCACCGCTTTGAAGCCAAGACGACCGTAAAACCCTTCCAGATGGGCCTGCGCCGATAAATAAATAGTGCGTTGCGGCCAATGGGTATCGCAGCTCTCCAGCGCTTTCTCCATCAGTCGATAGCCCAACTTCAGGCCACGCGCTTCTTCGGACACGATCACGCGACCAATCATCACCGGGGCGCTGTCCAGTGAGGGCGTAAGCACACGAGCGTAGGCCAATAATTTGCCGTCAAGGAAGCCCATGATGTGGCGATTCTCTGCTCGCAAATCCTGACCATCTACGTCTTGATAGGGGCAGTTCTGCTCCACAATGAATACGTGATTGCGCAGTGCCAGCACGGTATATAACTGCTGTGCACTCAGTTCACTGTGGTGGCAATCAAGCCATTGCATTTCCATGATGCTTCCTTGTCTGAGCGAAAAAAGTGATCTCCTGAGAGTATCACAGCGCGCGGGGATTGAGCAGCCATACAGGGTTGCCGCATTGCCTTGCCGTGATCGTATTCTCAGATTACAGGCAAAAAAAATCAGGCCCTGAGGCCTGATTCATGGGGTCAAAGCGCATTTACATCAGCGGCTGAGCCATCTGCACCAGCGAAATCAGTGGCTGAGGATAGACACCCAGCACCAGCACCAGAATCGCCGAGATCAGCACCACCACACCACCGGCGGTGAACGCCCAGTTGGCTGGCGTGTCACGATCGCGCGTGTGCATTTCTGGTGGGCTGAGGTACAGACTCACCGTCACACGCAGATAGTAGTAAAGACCGATCGCACTGCCGGCAACGACTGCCGCGGTTAACCACCACAGATGCGCGTTCACACCGGAAGCAATGACGTAGAACTTACCAATGAAGCCCAGCGTCATCGGGATACCGGCCAGAGACAGCATCATGACGGTCATGACCGCTGACAAAATTGGACGATGCCAGAACAGACCACGATAAGAGTAAAGCGTATCCGCATCCGGGCCACGGTACGGGCTGGACATCAGGCTGACCACACCGAACGCGCCGAGGCTGCTGAACAGGTAACCCGCCAGGTACACACCCGCCGTTTCCAGTGACAGCTGATGGGTTTTCACCGCAATCAGCGACACCAGCAAATAGCCAAGATGCGCGATCGATGAGTAACCGAGCAGACGTTTGATGTTGCTCTGCGAAATCGCCATCAGGTTACCGAACAGAATCGACACAAAGGCGATAACACCGAGCACGGTGCGCACGGCTTCGCTATCGGTCACTGGCGCGTACAGGAACAAGCGCATCACCACACCAAAGATGGCGATCTTGCTGGCGGTGGCCAGGAAGGTCGACACTGGCGCAGGCGCACCCTGATACACGTCTGGCGTCCACAAGTGGAACGGCACCAGCGACAACTTGAAGCCAAGGCCGATAATCATCATGCCCAGGCCCACCAGCAGCAGCGGCTGTTGGATCATGCTGTCATTCAGGCTTTTACCCAGCTGCACAAAGCTCAGGCTGCCAGAATCGGCATAAATTAGCGCGATACCAAAGATTAGGAACGAGGACGCCGCAGCGGACAGGATCATGTACTTCAGTGCCGCTTCCAGCGAACGTTTCTGGCGGAAGGCATAACCAATCAGGCCAAACAGCGGCAGTGACAGCAGTTCGATACCGATGAACAGCGCCGCCAGATGATTAGCACTGGCCAGCACGATCCCACCCAGTGCCGCAATCAGCACCAGCAGATAGAACTCATCTTTGTTGTCCGGGAAACCAGCCAGCCACGGATAAGCAAAGGTGCAGGTTGCTAGGCTGGCAAGCAGCACCAGCGCGGTGTAGAACATCGAGTAACCGTCAACGCGCAGCAGCGGCGTGACATCCATGGCACCGACATGACCGACAAACCACAGTGAAAACAGCGCCACGTTCAGGCCAATCACCGTCAGCGTGGCATTAACAAAGTGGTTGCGTCGCCACGCAATGGACAGCATCACCACCACCACCGTCAATCCGACGATCAACAGCGGCAGTAACGCAATCAGATGTTGAGGAGTTATTGTCATGGCGAATTACGGCCTTGTAGTTGAAATTGAAGCGGTAAACCACTGCTGAATATTGCTCATCGCAGCGTGAGAGGTATCAAGGATCGGCTGTGGATAAACACCCAGCAGAACCAGCAGCACCACCAGCACGCCGATCGTCATGAATTCACGCGGTGACATGCCCGGCAGCGGAGCTTTCGATTTCGCTTCGCCGTAGTAAGCGCGCTGCATCATCACCAGCGAATACACCGAGGCAAACACCAGACCAAAGGTGGCAATCACGATAATCACCGGCACCACCTGGAAACTGCCGGTCAGAATCATAAATTCGCCGACAAAGTTACCGGTGCCTGGCATACCGAGGTTGGCCACCGCGAAGAACAGCGACAGGCCTGGAATCCATTTGATACGTCCCCACAAACCGCCCATCTGGCGCAGGTCACGGGTATGCAGACGCTCATAAAGCTGCCCACACAAGATGAACAGTGCTGCGGCGGACAGGCCGTGAGCAATCATCTGAATCACCGCGCCCTGGAACGCCAGCTGGCTGCCAGTGTAGATAGCAATCAGCACGAAGCCCATGTGCGAAACGGAGGTGTAAGCAATCAGACGTTTGATATCCGTCTGCGAGAACGCCATCCAGGCACCGTAGAAGATACCCAGTACACCGAGCCACATAGCAATCGGCGCAAACTCTGCGGAAGCATTCGGGAACAGTGGCAGGCTGAAACGCAGCAGACCATACGCCGCCGTTTTCAGCAAGATTCCTGCGAGGTCAACCGAACCCGCAGTTGGCGCCTGACTGTGCGCATCCGGCAACCAGCCGTGCAGGGGCACCACTGGCATTTTCACTGCGAAGGCGATAAAGAAGCCGAGCATTAGCAGATATTCAACGGTGTGCGACATTGGCGTTTTCAGCAGTTCTTCGTAGCTGAAGGTCCAGACGCCCGTGGCGTTGTAGTGCACGAACACCAGCGCCAGAATCGCAATCAACATCACCAGACCCGAAGCCTGGGTATAGATGAAGAATTTGGTCGCTGCCGAGATACGGGTTTTACCGTCAGAGGCTTTGTGACCCCAGAGCGCGATGAGGAAGTACATCGGCACCAGCATCATTTCCCAGAAGAAGAAGAACAGGAACATGTCGATGGAGAGGAACACGCCAATCACACCACCGAGGATCCACATCAGGTTGAGGTGGAAAAAGCCCTGATACTTCTCGATTTCATTCCAGGAACAGAGCACCGCCATCAACCCGAGCAGACCGGTCAGCACCACCATCAGCAGTGACAAACCGTCGATAGCCAGATGGAAGTTAATGCCGAAGCGCGGAATCCATGGCACCGAGAAAGTCGACTGCCACTGCGGCATTCCTGCAGCCTGGGTGAGTGAATAGCCTCCCTGCAGCCACAACTGCAGACCGAGTGCCAGCGTCAGCCCCATGGTGATCATGGCGATCCAACGCGGCACTTTTGCGCCGAGGCGCTCTGCTAACCAGCAAAGCAGACCCCCAACAAAAGGTATGATTATTAGCCAAGGTAATAGCACGGCATACTTCCCTTTTTTCAACCTGATTTCGAGCTATCTTGCTTGCCACGTTCATCACCGTCAGCGCTCGCCACCCTCACGTACAAAATACGCTTGGGTTGCTGCACACTGACGGCAACGAAACGGGCTACATCAATAACGCTTCGTCATTCAGGCAATTTTTCACATTCGCTTCTGGGATGAGAGAATCCTTGATTCTCTCGCCCCCGCTCATCAATCTTTAAATCACCAGCATCAGCGCCAGTACCACCACGGCACCGACACTCATGGAAGCCACATACCAGCGCACGTAACCGTTCTCGCTCACCACCAGGCCTTTATTACCAATGCGCGACAACAGCGCAGGCAGGTTCATCAGTGAGTTCAGCGGATCGCGCTTCAGCAGCCAGGCAATGCCCAAATAAGGTTTTACAAACACCTTGTCATACAGCCAGTCGAAGCCCCATGCCGCGAACCACCAGGTGCCGAATAAACGGCCCGGCGCGCTGTTGGCAACACTGGTGACCAGCTGGCGTTTGCCAAGCCATAGGGCAGCAGCAATCAGGATGCCGACAATCGCGACCACGCCTGAGGTGATTTCCAGCGCCACTTTTCCGCCCTCACCGAATTCATTCTGCGGCAGCACGCCCGCCAGCGGTGGCGTGATCATGGCGCCAACGAAGGTGGAGAGCACTAACAGCACAATCAGTGGCAGATGGTGAGTGATGCCTTTGCCCGCGTGCGCATGAATTTTCTCTTCGCCGTGGAACACGATGAAGATCATGCGGAAGGTGTAGATCGAGGTCAGGAATGCACCGACCAGACCCGCCACCATCAGATTGATGTGACCATTCGCCAGCGCACCAAACAGGATTTCATCTTTACTGTAGAAACCTGCGGTAATCAGCGGCAGTGCCGCCAGCGCAGCGCCGCCGACCAGGAAGCAGGTGTACACCAGTGGGATGCTCTTACGCAGGCCGCCCATTTTGAAGATGTTCTGCTCGTGGTGGCAGGCCAGAATGACCGAACCAGAAGAAAGGAACAGCAGTGCTTTGAAGAAGGCGTGCGTCATCAGGTGGAAAATGGCCGCGTCCCATGCCTGCACGCCCAGCGCCAGGAACATGTAGCCGATTTGACTCATGGTAGAGTAAGCCAGCACGCGCTTGATGTCGGTTTGCACCAGCGCGGCAAAGCCTGCCAGCACCAACGTAATCGCACCCACAATACCCACCAGATGCAGCACTTCCGGCGTCAGCAGGAACAGGCCATGGGTACGCGCAATCAGGTAAACACCCGCGGTTACCATGGTGGCGGCGTGGATCAGAGCCGATACCGGCGTAGGACCCGCCATCGCATCAGCCAGCCACGTTTGCAGTGGCAACTGTGCAGATTTACCGACCGCACCGCCCAACAGCATCAGGGTTGCCCACTGCAGCATGTGGTTGTCAGCGGCGAAATGCGCCGGCGCCAGTTCCACCAGCTCGCGGAAGTTCAGCGTACCCAGTTCGTTGTAGAGAATGAACAGCGCGAATGCGAGGAACACGTCACCGACGCGGGTGATGATGAACGCTTTCATCGCCGCTTTGCCGTTTTCTGGGTTGCTGTAGTAGAAGCCAATCAGCAGATAAGAGCAAAGGCCCACGCCTTCCCAACCGAGATACATCAGCATCAGGTTGTCGGCCAGCACCAACACAACCATGCTCGCGATGAACAGGTTGGTGTAAGCGAAGAAGCGTGAATAGCCCTCTTCACCGCGCATGTACCAGGAAGCAAACATGTGGATGAAGAAGCCGACGCCGGTCACCACTGACAGCATGGTCAGTGACAAGCCGTCCAGTACCAGGTTCACTTTGATATCAAAGTGGCCGACCTGAATCCATGTCCACAACGCCTGAGTAAAAGGCTGTTGACCGTTACTGAAGAAATCCATACCAACGAAAACGGTGGTCAACGCCGCCAGACCGACCGATCCCATTCCCACCGCTGCCGACAGATTCTCCGACCAGCGACCACGGGAAAACGCCAATAGCAGGAAGCCAATCAGCGGAAATAATACGGTTAAATAGAGAAGATTCATCCGCGCATCTCGCTCACTGTGTCAATGTTCAGCGTCTGACGACGACGATAGAGCTGGAGCAGCAGGGCCAGGCCGATGCTGGCTTCCGCCGCCGCGAGGCTGATCGCCAGAATGTACATCACCTGGCCGTCAGCTTGTCCCCAGTAGCTCCCTGCTACCACCAACGCGAGCGCGGCGGCGTTGATCATGATCTCCAGACCAATCAGCATAAATAGCAAATTGCGGCGCAGTACCAGCGAGGTCAGGCCGAGAACAAACAGCACAGCAGCCAACATCAGGCCGTGTTGTAACGGGATCATGCGTGATCCTCCTTATTCGCATGTGCATCAGCATGGCGATTGCTCAGCACTTCGCCCTGACGCTCTTCACGTCCGATATGGAAGGCCACCACCAGACCGGCCAGCAGCAGCATTGACGCCAGCTCAACCGCCAGTACGTAAGGACCAAACAGACTGATACCCACCGCTTTGGCATCGATAACGGTGCCATCAATGCCCTGATCGTGCGCGGTGCTAATGGCGTAAATCATCACCACCAGCAGCAACAGGGAGACGATGCCAGGCCCAATCCACAGCGAAGGCTTCAGCCACTCGCGCTCCTGGTCCTGCTGGGTTTTGCCCAGGTTCAGCATCATCACCACGAACACGAAAAGCACCATAATGGCACCGGCGTAAACGATGATCTCCAGCGCACCGGCAAAGTAAGCGCCCATTGAGAAGAACACGCCCGCAATCGAAAGCAGCGAAACAATCAGGTACAGCAGCGCATGTACCGGATTGGTGTGAGTGATAACGCGCAATGTCGTTAGCACCGCCACCAGTCCGCAAAGATAAAACGCAAATTCCATACCTGGCTCCTTAAGGTAACAAGCTTTTGACGTCGATTGGCTTGGCTTCGTTTTCCGCTTCGCCCTTCTCTTTCCCGTCGATCGCCATACCCGCCATGCGATAGAAGTTGTACTCCGGATATTTACCCGGACCGGAAATCAGCAGGTCCTGCTTCTCGTACACCAGATCCTGACGCTTGAACTCACCCAACTCAAAATCGGGGGTCAGCTGAATCGCCGTGGTCGGGCAGGCTTCTTCGCACAGACCGCAGAAGATGCAGCGCGAGAAGTTGATGCGGAAGAACTCCGGATACCAGCGACCATCAACCGTTTCCGCTTTCTGCAGTGAGATACAACCCACTGGACAGGCTACCGCACACAGGTTACAGGCAACACAGCGCTCCTCGCCGTCCGGATCGCGCGTCAGCACGATACGGCCACGGTAGCGCGGCGGCAGGTAAACCGGTTCTTCTGGATACATCTGGGTTTCGCGCTTGGCGAAGGCATGCATGCCTATCATCCAGATACTGCGCACTGTCGTGCCGAAGCCAACGACAATATCTTTTAAAGTCATCTCAAAACCCCTTACTGCGCGCTGTACAGAATCACTGCGGCGGTCGCCAGCAGGTTCAATAACGTCAACGGCAGACACACTTTCCAGCCGAACGACAGCACCTGGTCATAACGTGGACGCGGCAGCGCAGCACGAATCAGGATAAACATCACCATAAAGAACGCCGTTTTCAGGGCGAACCAGATGAATGGCGGCAGGAATGGACCGTGCCAGCCACCGAAGAACAGCGTGACAATCAGCGCTGAAACGGTGGTGATGGCCACATATTCACCGACGAAGAACAGACCGAACTTCATACCGGCATATTCGATGTGGTAACCATCGGCCAGTTCCTGTTCCGCTTCTGGCTGGTCAAACGGATGGCGGTGACAAACCGCGACACCCGCGATACAGAAGGTCACGAAGCCGAAGAACTGCGGAATGATGTTCCACAAGTGCGTCTGGCTCTCGACGATGGCGTTCATGTTGAATGAACCGGCTTGCGCCACCACACCCATCAGCGACAGGCCCAGGAACACTTCGTAGCTCAGCGTCTGCGCGGAAGCACGCATTGCACCCAGCAGTGAGTATTTGTTATTACTCGACCAACCGGCGAACAGCACGGCGTAAACCGCCAGACCGGCCATCATCAGGAAGAACAGCAGACCGATATTCAGATCTGTCACCATCCAGGTCGGTGAAACCGGCACGATGGCAAACGCCAGCAGCAGCGATACAAAGGCAATAACCGGTGCCAGAGTAAAGATGAAGCGGTCGGTAAACGGCGGAACCCAGTCCTCTTTGAAGAACATTTTGATCATGTCAGCGGCGAGCTGCAGTGAGCCGCCCCAGCCAACACGGTTCGGTCCATAACGGTTCTGCCATAAGCCGAGCAGACGACGCTCGGCGAAACTCATAAAGGCACCACAACCCACCACCACCAGCAGAATCACAATGGTTTTCAGGATCTGGATGAGGATGTCGATAGCGTCCGGTGTCAGCCAGCTCATTGTGCAGCCTCCTGCAGTTTGTCAACTTGCGCACCTGAGAGGAACGGCGGCACACCTGGCATACCCAGCGGTAGACCCACCTGCCCTGCTTGCAGGGAAGTGGAGAAGCGTACTGGCAGACGCAGCGTTTCACCGGCACAAACCAGTTCAACCGCAGAGCCGTTATTGACGCCCAGTTTCTCCGCATCAGCCGGGTTAATCACCAGCGTAGCTGGCGACATACGCTTCTGGAAGGTCGGTGAACGCTGAGTCATCTCTTCACTACCAAACAGCTGATAGTAAGGTGCAACGCGATATTGGCTGCCTTCAACAAAGCTTTCTGGCACGGCGGTGAACCACGGCAGTGATCCTTCGCTCGCTTCAAACAGACGCACACCCGGATCGCCATGACGCAGTTTGCCACCGACTTCAGCCTGGAACTTGTTCCATGCTTGCGGGGAGTTCCAGCCTGGAGCCCAGGCGAATGGAATCTGCGAACGTGGTGCGCCTGGTTGGTTGTTACCTTCCATTGAGAAGGCAAACATGGTGTCTTTGTCTTGCGGCTGACGCGGTTCGTGCACGCTAATATTGGCACGCATCGCGGTACGGCCACTGTTACGGTGCGGTGAACGCGCCAGTTTCTGACCGCGAATACGGAAGCTTGCATCCGGCGCCGCGTCTTTAATACCTTTCAACTGTGGCAATGCTGCAACGGTGGCATCGATCACGTGATCAAGCAGCGTCCAGTCAATCTGACGGCTTTCAACAGTGCTGTGCAGCGAGTGCAGCCAGCGCCAGCTCTCCAGCATCACAATGCTGTTGTCGTAATAAGACGGATCGTAAACCTGGAAGAAACGCTGTGCGCGGCCTTCCTGGTTGATCGAGGTGCCATCACTTTCTGCGAAGCTCGCCGTCGAGAGCACCAGACCGGCTTTCTCCAGCGTCGCAGTGCGTTGATGATCAACCACAATCACGTGTGCGGTGTTGTGCAAAGCCGCATCCACGGTGGCTTTCGGTGCATGGCGGTAAAGATCGTTTTCCAACACCACCAGCGCTTCCGCTTCGCCTTTATCCAGCTGTTCCAGCGCGCTATCCAGCGATTGCCCCCCCATCAGGCCGAGACCAAAGCTGTTAGCTGCACCGGCAAGGAAAGTGATACCGACATCGGCACCGCGACCTTTCAGTGCTTTTGCCACGTTGGCGGCCGCTTCAATCATCGCGGTGCTGCCAGAGTGAGTACCAGAAATAATCAGTGGTTTTTTGGCACCGGCTAACGCCTGTACCACCACATCCAGCTTGCCATTCAGCTTGCTGTCAAAGCCACTGACGGCTGGAGCGGCTTCATCGAGCGCATTGGCAATAGCGAAGCCGAGACGAGCCTGATCTTCCACCGGTGCGCGATAGCTCCACGCGGCGATATCATCAAGACGGGTTTCATCAACGTTGGTGACAAATAGCGGATGTTTGGCGTGCTGACCAATGTTCAGGATCGCCGCGATCTGCCAGTCAGCCACTTTCTGGGCTGCTGCCATTTCACGTGCTTTACCTTTCACCGCCTGACGCACAGAAAGTGCGACACGCGCACCGACCTGAGTCAGGTCTTCACCCAGCACCAGCACCGCATCGTAGCTTTCGATTTCGCGCAGTGATGGCGTGTAAATACCGCCTTCCTGCAGTACTTTCAGCATCAACTCAACGCGTGCCTGCTCAGCGGCAGGCATACCGGTGGAGAAGTTTTCCGCACCGACAAGTTCACGCAGCGCAAAGTTGCTTTCAATGCTGGCACGCGGTGATCCAATCCCAATCACACGCTTCGCCTGACGCAGTACGTCAGCCGCGGCATTCACCGCTTGTGCGGCATTCAGACTGACCCAATCGTTGCCGCGCTTCTGTACTGGATGACGTGGACGATCTTTGCGGTTCACATAGCCATAACCGAAACGACCACGGTCACACAGGAAGTAGTGGTTTACGGTACCGTTGTAACGGTTTTCGATACGACGCAGTTCACCATAACGCTCGCCTGGGCTGGTGTTACAACCCACGCTGCACTGCTGGCAGATGCTCGGTGCGAACTGCATATCCCATTTACGGTTGTAGCGTTCGGAGTGCGTTTTATCGGTGAATACGCCGGTCGGGCAGATCTCGACCAGGTTACCGGAGAACTCGCTCTCCAGCGTGCCATCTTCCGGGCGACCGAAGTAAACGTTGTCGTGGGCACCGTAAACGCCGAGATCTTTGCCGTCTGCGTAATCTTTGTAGTAACGCACGCAGCGATAGCAGGCGATACAGCGGTTCATTTCATGGGAGATGAACGGGCCGAGATCCTGATTCTGGTGCGTACGTTTGGTGAAGCGGTAACGACGGAAGCTGTGGCCCGTCATGACCGTCATATCTTGCAGATGGCAGTTACCGCCCTCTTCGCACACTGGACAGTCGTGCGGATGGTTGGTCATCAGCCATTCCACCACGCTTTCACGAAACTCTTTCGCTTCGCCATCGTCGATGGAAATAAAGGTGCCGTCCGACGCCGGTGTCATGCATGACATAACAAGACGACCACGGGTATCTTCGGCATTCTGGAATTGCTTCACCGCACACTGGCGGCAGGCTCCCACGCTTCCCAGCGCCGGATGCCAGCAAAAATAAGGAATATCAAGGCCCAGAGAGAGACACGCCTGCAACAGGTTGTCCGCTCCGTTCACATCATATTCTTTACCGTCTACATGGATTGTAGCCATAGTGAACATGCTTCCGTAAGGCTCGCCCTAAGACGAGCGTTAAACATCTAATTCTGTCCCCCGCGCCGTGTCGGCGCAGGGTGAATTCCGTGTACGGCGGCTGATTACCAGCGCGCTTTCAGCAGGTTGGGCTGAATACCACCGATCGATCGGGTATTGCCAAACACCTGCGGCGCAATGCCGGCTTCAAACTCATCACGGAAATATTTAATCGCGCTCTGCAATGGCTCAACGGCACCCGGTGCGTGGGCACAGAAGGTTTTCCCTGGGCCGAGTTGGCGACAGAGTTGCAGCAGGGTTTCGATGTCACCCGGCTGGCCTTTTTTCTGCTCCAGCGCACGCAAGATCTTCACGCTCCATGGCAACCCATCACGGCATGGCGTACACCAGCCACAGGACTCGCGCGCAAAGAATTCTTCCAGATTACGCACCAGCGAAACCATGCCGATTTCATGATCGACCGCCATCGCCAATGCCGTGCCTAAACGGCTGCCGGCTTTACCGATGCTGGCAAATTCCATTGGCAGATCAAGGTGTTGATCGGTCAGGAAATCCGTACCCGCACCGCCTGGCTGCCAGGCTTTAAATTTCAGGCCATCGCGCATGCCACCGGCATAATCTTCCAGAATCTCACGCGCGGTCGTGCCAAACGGCAGTTCCCACACGCCTGGATTTTTCACGCGGCCTGAGAAGCCCATCATTTTGGTACCGGTGTCTTCGCTGGTAGAGATGTTCTTGTACCAGTCAACGCCGTTGAGGAAGATGGCTGGGACGTTGGACAAGGTTTCCACGTTGTTGACGCAGGTTGGCTTGCCCCACACGCCCGCACTCGCCGGGAACGGTGGCTTAGAACGCGGGTTCGCACGACGACCTTCCAGTGAGTTGATCAACGCGGTCTCTTCACCACAGATGTAACGTCCCGCGCCGGTGTGCACGATCAGTTCAAAATCGAAACCGGTACCGAGGATGTTTTTACCGAGGTATCCCGCTTCGGTGGCTTCGGCAATCGCACGGCGCAGATGCACGGCCGCTTCGATGTACTCGCCACGTAAGAAGATGTAGCCACGATAGGCTTTCAGGGCGAACGCACTGATCAGCATACCTTCCACCAACTGGTGCGGCATTTGCTCCATCAGCAGGCGGTCTTTATAGGTGCCCGGCTCCATTTCATCGGCGTTACACAGCAGGTAACGGATGTTCATGGATTCGTCTTTCGGCATCAGGCTCCACTTCAGGCCGGTATTAAAGCCTGCGCCACCGCGACCTTTTAGACCGGAGTCTTTCACTGCCGCAACGATTTCGTCCTGGCTCATGCCTTTCAGTGCTTTATCAGCGCCGACATAACCGTTTTTACTGCGATATTCATCAATCCACACCGGCTGCTTGTCGTCGCGCAGACGCCAGGTGAGTGGATGCGTTTCCGCAGTACGAATGATCTGTTTAATGGTCATTGATACTGCTCCAGCAGATTGGCGATACCTTCCGGGGTCAGATGAACATGGGTATCTTCATCCACCATCATGGTTGGGCCTTTGTCACAGTTGCCCAGGCAGCAGGTTGGCAGCAGGGTAAAGCGGCCATCGGCTGTGGTCTGGCCCGGCTTGATATTCAGATTCTGCTCAAGCGCAGCCTGAATGCCCTGGAAACCGGTGATGTGGCACACCACGCTGTCGCAATAACGAATGACGTGACGGCCAACCGGCGTGCGGTAGATCTGGCTGTAAAACGTCGCCACACCTTCTACGTCACTGGCTGGAATGCCCAACACTTCAGCAATGGCATTGATGGCGCCATCTGGCACCCATCCACGCTGCTTCTGCACGATCTTCAACGCTTCAATTGAGGCGGCGCGTGCATCCTCGTAATGGTGTTTTTCGTGCTCAATAGCGTGGTGCTCGGTCTCGCTCAGCACAAAGACCTCATCAGGGTCGATAGTGTGAATGGCAATTTTTTGATCGTGCATAATTAGCGGTCCACGTCTGACATAACAAAATCGATACTACCGAGGTATACGATCAAGTCGGATACCAGGCTGCCGCGGATCACCGATGGGATCTGCTGCAGGTGCGGGAAGCTTGGCGTACGCACACGGGTGCGGTAGCTCATGGTGCTGCCATCGCTGGTCAGGTAGTAGCTGTTGATCCCTTTAGTCGCTTCAATCATCTGGAAGGATTCGTTGGCCGGCATGACCGGGCCCCACGAAACTTGCAGGAAGTGCGTGATCAGGGTTTCGATGTGTTGCAGCGTGCGCTCTTTTGGTGGCGGCGTGGTCAGCGGGTGATCCGCTTTGAACGGGCCTTCCGGCATGTTTTTCAGGCACTGTTCCAGAATGCGCAGTGACTGCCACATCTCTTCCATTTTGAGCTGAACGCGGGTGTAAGCATCACTGATGCCAGCGCCAACCGGGATCTCAAAGTCGAAGTTTTCGTAGCCTGAATACGGACGCCATTTACGCACATCAAAGTCGAGGCCGGTGGCACGCAGGCCAGCACCGGTGGTACCCCACGCCAGCGCTTCATCCATGTTGTACGCCGCAACGCCTTGCGAACGGCCCATCAGCACGGTGTTACGCAGTGCGGCTTTGTCATACTCTTTCAGACGCTTCGGCATCCAGTCGAGGAACTCACGCAGCAGACGCTCCCACCCTTTCGGCAGATCGTGCGCCACGCCGCCGATGCGGAACCAGGCTGGGTGCATACGGAAACCGGTAATCGCTTCAACCACGTCATAAATTTTCTGACGGTCGGTGAAGGCGAAGAACACCGGCGTCATGGCGCCCACGTCCTGGATAAAGGTGGAGATGTACAGCAAGTGACTGTTGATACGGAACAGCTCTGACAGCATCACGCGGATCACGTTGACGCGATCCGGCACGGTGATGCCGGCTAATTTTTCCACCGCCAGCACGTAAGGCATCTCGTTCACGCAGCCGCCGAGATATTCGATACGGTCGGTGTACGGAATGTAGCTGTGCCAGGATTGGCGCTCGCCCATCTTCTCAGCACCACGATGGTGGTAGCCGACATCCGGCACGCAGTCGACGATCTCTTCGCCATCCAACTGCAGAATGATACGGAAGGCACCGTGCGCGGACGGGTGGTTAGGACCCAGGTTGAGGAACATGAAATCCTCATTGGTGGTGCTACGCTTCATGCCCCAGTCTTCAGGCTTGAAGGTCAGCGCCTCCATCTCCAGATCTTCTTTCTGTTTGGTCAGTTCGAACGGGTCGAACTCAGTGGCACGCGCCGGGTAATCTTTACGCAGCGGATGGCCTTCCCAGGTCTGAGGCATCATGATGCGCGTCAGGTGCGGGTGACCATTAAAGGTGATACCAAACATCTCCCAGGTCTCGCGCTCATACCAGTTGGCATTGGCGAAGATTTTGGTGATGGTCGGCACATTCAGATCGTTTTCAGACAGCGCCACCTTGAGCATGATGTCGCGGTTGCGTTCAATCGACAGCAGGTGATAGAAAACGGAAAAATCCGCGGCGGGTAGACCGGCGCGGTGGGTACGTAAACGCTCATCGAAACCGTGCAAGTCATACAGCATGACGTACGGCTTTGGCAGCTTACGCAGGAATTCGACAATTTCCAGTAACTGTTCACGTTTCACCCAGACGACCGGAATCCCGGTGCGGGTGGCCTGAACGGTAAAGGCATCCGGCCCAAAACGGTTACGCAGCTCGCCGACCACTGGATCATCCAGATGGTCGCGGGTTTGCCATGCAGGCTGAGCGAGATCTTGCGTGGTTAAATCTGTCATACGTTACTCACCATTCCGGCCTGTAATCAGGCGCTAAAAGAAGGCGTCAGGATGGCGGCGCGCATTAAATTGTGATGTTCTGCTGCGGCCGTTGTGCCATCCGTGTACGGGAAGCTTAGACTTCGTCTGGCGTTCTCAGGTTAGTGACGGCAATACGCTCGCCGCGTTTTCTCTCACGCTCTGGCTGCATATTGGCGCGATAAACGCCCTGATCACCCACCACCCACGACAGTGGACGGCGCTCTTTACCAATCGACTCACGCAGCAGCAGCAGCGCTTGCATGTAAGCTTCAGGACGCGGTGGGCAGCCCGGAATGTACACGTCAACCGGCAGGAATTTATCCACGCCTTGCACCACAGAATAGATGTCGTACATGCCGCCCGAGTTTGCACAAGCACCCATGGAGATCACCCATTTCGGTTCCAGCATCTGGTCATACAAACGCTGAATAACCGGCGCCATTTTGGTAAACGGCGTACCGGCGATCACCATAAAGTCAGCCTGACGTGGGGAGGCGCGCATGACTTCCGCACCAAAACGCGCCACGTCATGCACCGCAGTGAATGACGTGGTCATTTCCACGTAGCAACAGGAAAGACCGAAATTGTACGGCCAGAGAGAGTTTTTACGACCCCAGTTCACCATGTCATGCAGGGCATGCTCGAGCTTGCCCATATAGACGCTGCGATGAACGTGCTGCTCCAGAGGATCGGTAACAATCTCCTGTTTCTGCAGCGGATAGCGATCGTTATCACCGCCGCCGTTCGGGTCTACGCGTGTCAGCGTGTAGTCCATCTTATTGCCTCGCTTTTACTGCTTATGAGGGTTGGTGTGGTTGTGACTGACCGGAATTGATTTGACCACTACGCGACGACGCGCAGGAGCCCAATCCAGTGCACCGATGCGCACCAGATAAACCAGGCCTGCCAATAGCACCAAAATGAAAATTGCGGCTTCGACAAAGCCGACCCATCCGCTCTCACGGATTGAAGTCGACCAGGCGTATAAATAGAGGGCTTCGACGTCGAAAATAACGAAGAACATCGCAACCAGATAGAATTTAGCGGAGAGGCGAATATGGGTATCACCGACGGATTCGATACCCGATTCAAACGGGGTGTCTTTATGGCGTGCCCGCGCACGACCACCTAACAACCAACCGCCGGTCAACATGAAGGCACACAGGCCAAATGCAATAACAATAAAAACAATAAACGCCCAGTGATGAGCGATCACTTCTGTGGTTGTCGACATACTCTTTGCTTACTCATCAAAAGTGGCGCTGGCATCCTGCACTGTTGCAGCAAACACACCACATGAATTCAAGGGAAGGATAAAAAACCTTGTAAACTATGCTGTCATTATCAAATAAGCAGCAATTTTATGGGGTTTTTTACTCCTTTCTATAACCTTTTGTCAACTTTGACAAAAGCATCCAAATATTAATTAACACCAGTAGCATATTATTAACAAATGAACCCCATCATACCAGCTAAATCGCTTCAGTTTGTGAGGTTAATTTCAGTGTAGCGGGTATTCACATGCATGGATCGTGCATTTAACAATCATATTTTGACAGGTCTTACGGGGATTTCCCCCCCCTTATAGGGGGTATTTTTTTGATCCAGAACACATAATGGTGTTTTTTGCTGTAAAAATCGGCGATTGGTACAGGCAAATGCCCTGGGAAAGATGGCACGGAATGATAAAGAAGTTCCAATTTGAGCAAAAATGGAACAATTATCATTTTTCAGGAAGGTAGGAAAATTATTGATCGTGAATCGCGTCTGAAAGGGTGAGATAAAAGGCATAAAAAAAGCCTTAGCTGATGTTTATCAGTCTAAGGCTCATTTTAATAAGTTTTAACAATTAACCGGTATTCCAACGTGAAGGAATGACCCGCTATTGTTGACCTTACTCTTCGTCATCCAGCAGCAGGGTGCCATCTGGATTTGCCGTCAGATTGTAAGGATCGTTGGTGGACTGCATCGCGTTGAAGATCGCCAGCGCCAACTCGTTATCACTGTCTGGATTACGGCACAGCAGGTACTGAGTATCGGGCAATACCGGCAGCCCTTCAGCTGCACCCATCACACGCAGCTCTGGGCTCATCATCTCAACCGGGCGTGCTGTGACACCCAGACCCGCTTTCACTGCCGCACGCACTGCTGCCAGCGTTGATGCAACATAGGAAATGCGCCATGGGATGCCCGCTTCATTCAGGTGATCGATCGCCATGTCACGGTACGGACTTGGCTCATCCAGCAGCACCAGTGGAATGGCTTCGCCGCGCTGGAAGATGTAATCCGCAGCACAGTACCAAAGCGTCGGAGAAGTGCGCAGGACCTGATGGGTGAAATTACCAGGACTGGACGTGGTGACAACCAGATCAACCTCACCCTGATTCAGCATTTCCATCATGAACGGGTTGCGTTTGACGCGCACATCAATGGCCAGCTTCGGATAGACCGACGTTACGCGGTTAAGCAGGAACGGCAGAATGGTATCGGAAGTGTCATCGGAGGCGCCGATGGTCAGTACGCCCTGGATGTTGCTGTACATTAAAGAGGTGCACGCTTCGTCATTAAAACGAAGGATCTTTCTGGCGTAGCCTAGCAACTGGATGCCATGCTCCGTCAACAGTTTATTACGTCCATGTCTGGCAAACAGCTCTTTACCTACCAATTGTTCCAGACGTTGCATCTGCTGACTTACTGCGGATTGCGTTCTGCACACTGCTGCAGCCGCCGCCGCAAAAGTATTCAAGTCAGCAACAGCAACAAAAGTACGCAGCAGATCGAGGTCGAGATTCAGTATCGGACGATTTGCATTAGTCATGTTTTTTCTTCACTTATAAGATTTTTTAAAACTACTACCCTGGTGTATTACCCTACTTATCAAATAGATAAGAGGTAATGGTGCTTAATGACAGCCCTGTGTGGAGCTGTCATGGAAAAATCGTGTCAGGCGGATGCCGACGGATACGTCACTCTGTATTCATAGGAGTGCCGTCAAATAAGACAGAACAACTTCGGGTACGAAGACGTATGTCGCACAGATGCTGGAAGCTGCGTAGTTGTCTAGTTTCCCGCGAAAACGGCCTGCGGGTCAAAAAGAGATAACATCATGTTATGCTGATGCGAAGCGATAAAGTGCATCAAATAATAAATTATACTTAATCATTTTTACGCTTTAAAGGGAAATGTTTTCGATCAAATCATCGCATTTTTTGACCAAATCCCTTTTCCGCCACATCCTGCCACAACAGCGCTCATTTTTTAACCCCCCAGGTTCTTAAACTGCTGCAGCCGCGTTAAAGTTACAGTGTAAATGCTATTTAACCTGCTGCTGTTATCAGAATAGGTCACTTCGCAGCGCTTCATGCTGCCACCTTAAACTGATTAAGAATGCGTGACATTTAATGGCACCAGCGATGGCTGCAACGGCACTGTTTAGTTCTTCGACATCCAACAAGATTTCTTTAACTATTTCATCAGGTCGCTAATGATTTTTTTTGCAGGATGTAAATAAAAAATTTCTTAATGACCTCCAATACCCATGGATTAACGGCTTTACAGTGCCAGCACAAACCACCAGCATTTTATATTACAAAAAAATCAAACAATAGAGTTATTAACCAGATTAACCTTCGCAAACTGCGTTTTACGCCACCCAAGACAGGAATCATTGGCAAACGCGCCAAAACCTTAAGCCGCCCTTCTTTTGTGACAGTGAGAGGAGTAAATTGGGCAGGTTTGATTTTGGTGGCAGGTTAAAGGACTCTGCCCGTTAAGGCGGTAACGATGAATTTTCAAATTGATAAATCCGGCAAGCTGGAAAATGTCTGTTATGACATCCGTGGCCCGGTACTGAAAGAAGCTAAGCGTCTGGAAGAAGAAGGTAATAAAGTTCTCAAACTCAACATCGGCAACCCTGCCCCGTTTGGTTTTGAAGCCCCTGATGAAATTCTGGTTGATGTGATTCGCAACCTGCCGAGTTCGCAAGGCTATTGTGATTCAAAAGGGCTGTATTCGGCGCGTAAAGCGATTATGCAGCACTACCAGGCGCGTGATATGCGCGATGTTACCGTCGAAGATATCTACATTGGTAACGGCGTCTCTGAACTGATTGTGCAGGCGATGCAAGCATTGCTGAACAGTGGTGATGAGATGCTGGTACCTGCGCCAGATTATCCGTTATGGACGGCAGCCGTGTCGCTGTCGAGCGGTAAAGCTGTGCATTATCTGTGTGATGAGTCTGCGGGCTGGTTCCCGGATTTGGACGATATCCGCAGTAAGATCACCCCGCGCACGCGTGGCATCGTCATCATTAACCCGAACAACCCAACGGGTGCGGTGTACAGCAAAGAACTGCTGATGGAAGTGGTGGAGATTGCGCGTCAGCACAACCTGATCATTTTCGCTGACGAAATCTACGACAAGATTTTGTATGACGAGTCACAGCACCATTCGATTGCGGCACTGGCGCCAGATCTGCTGACCGTGACCTTTAATGGTCTGTCTAAAACCTACCGTGTTGCGGGATTCCGTCAGGGTTGGATGGTGTTAAACGGTCCGAAGAAACACGCTAAGGGCTATATCGAAGGGCTGGAGATGCTGGCGTCGATGCGTTTGTGCGCCAACGTGCCTGCTCAGCATGCGATTCAAACGGCGTTAGGTGGCTATCAAAGTATCAGTGAGTTTATTGCACCTGGTGGTCGTTTGTATGAACAGCGCCAACGTGCCTGGGAATTGATCAACGACATTCCGGGCGTCAGCTGCGTGAAACCGCAAGGCGCTTTGTACATGTTCCCGCGCATCGATCCCAAGAAATTCAACATCTTTGACGATCAAAAAATGGTGCTGGATTTCCTGTTACAAGAGAAAGTGCTACTGGTTCAGGGTACCGCCTTTAACTGGCCATGGCCGGATCACGTGCGCATCGTCACCTTGCCACGTGTTGATGATCTGGAAATGGCGATCAATAAATTTGGTCGTTTCCTGCAAGGCTATCGTCAGTAGTCTGACACACTGACCCGCAATGGATGCAGGCAGCAAGTGAATGAATCCAGGTTGCTTACCTGCGTGAGCGACTTGGGTAAGTGAACGCAGCTAACGCACATGCAAGCCGAAGTCCGAAGGGTATATACTGTTTTCATCTCGGGGAAGGCCCTCCTTCCCCGCCGTGAGAACAGGAACCGTTTATGACCCGTAGCCATTTTTTTGCCCACCTCTCCCGTCTTAAACTGATCAATCGCTGGCCATTGATGCGCAACGTTCGCACCGAAAATGTCTCTGAACACAGTCTTCAGGTGGCGATGGTGGCGCATGCGTTGGCCATTATCAAAAACAAAAAATTTAACGGTAATCTCAATGCAGAGCGTATTGCGATGCTGGCGCTGTATCACGATGCCAGTGAAGTGCTGACCGGTGATTTACCCACGCCGGTGAAGTATTACAACGCGCAAATTGCTCATGAGTACAAAAAGATCGAAAAGATCGCTCAGCAGAAGTTGATCGAGATGTTGCCGCCGGAATTGCAGGATGCCTACCGTCCGTTGATTGACGAGCATTTGCATAGCGAGAGTGAACAAGCGGTGGTGAAGCAGGCTGACGCGCTGTGCGCCTACGTGAAATGTCTGGAAGAGCTGTCAGCAGGAAATAACGAGTTTTTGCTGGCTAAGGCACGTCTGGAGAAAACATTGTCACAGCGTCGTTCCCCCGAAATGGATTACTTTGTAGAGATATTCATTCCAAGCTTTAGCCTGTCGCTGGATGAAATTTCTCAGGATACCCCATTATAAAAAACGGGCCGCTATGGCCCGTTCTGTCAGACGTTGGCAGAAAGCGTAAACATGCCGTTTTCTGTAGGTGAAACCACCAGCGGTTCCAGTGTTTTCACCTGCCAGGTCACTTCATTCAGGCGCGGGGCATCCGTGGGGGCATTAACAGCAACCACTGCACTGCGCGCCTCCAGCCCGGCAATAATGCCGGCGGGCGCATCTTCAACCACAACGCATTCCGCTGCAGGCAGTCCCAGGCGTTCAGCACCCAGCAGATACGGCTCCGGGTTCGGTTTACCCAATTTGATGTTTTCTGCGGTAATGAACACCTCCGGCATCGGTAAACCCGCCGCTTTGTGACGCGCGTGAGCCACCGGGATAGATCCTGAAGTCACTATCGCCCAGGGAATCTGCAGTTCGTTGAGTGTGGCGAGCAATGCCTTTGCCCCCGGAATCGCTTGCACGCCCTGCGTGTCTTCTGCTTCTAAACGCTCAAGCCACATAAACTCCGCCTGAATCGCCTCTTCAGACTGGCCTGCCATAAAATGGCGCAGTGAATTGATCGCTGGCTTACCGTGTATGAAGTTCAGGACTTCTTCCGCCGCAAGACCCTGGCGCTCGCCCCACAATGACCATGCGCGGATCACCGCAGGCAACGAATCCACCAATGTACCGTCCAAATCAAACAGAAAACCCCTGTACTCCACGCGTTGCTCCTTATTCAGGCATTAAGAATCTGCGCGATTTCGTTCGCGCTAAGATGATACTGACGCGGACAAGTGTGCCACACCGCCAGCATACGTTGGTATTTTTCCCACATCGGCGTCTGAGCATTGAAGCCGTGAGTTCCAGAATCAAAATGGGTGTAGCGTCCTTCGACGTTCACCATAAAGCGCACATAGCCGAGATAGCGCGCCTCGGTGGCCGCATCAAAGCCGAGAAACGCCAGACGGCGCTCTTCGATATTATTGGCTTCTTTCAGGTTCGACCAGGAGACATGCAGCGCATGGTGCATTTCCATAATATCGATGAGTTGGCGGCAGGTGGCTTCCGTTAGCTCGCCAAACTCTTTGTCGAGTTCGCGCAGTTGCAGGCCGTAGCCCCGTTCGATGATGGTCTGGTAGCGGCGATAGCGCTCCGCATTTTCCGGCTCAAGCATCGCCATCATTTTGTATTGATTGGAGAGGATCAGTCGTTGTGCATGGGTCATTTCCACGGTTCGCTCCCGGGCCATCACGGCCGCTTAAGATTTAACAATGGATAAATGATTACACAAGGAAAGCGATGCGTGTTTGCCCGCATCACTTTTCTTTGATTTAAACCCGGTTACTGCACACATTCTCTGGCAGTAAAAGGGGATGATCGATCAAAGATCGTCGAGGAAGGTACGGTCGAGTTGTTTGAAGGCGCGCTTCAGCACATCGGCCAGCGCCTGATAAGTCGGTTTACCATCAACAGGGGCAATCGCTTGTCCAGCTTCTTCCAGTTTTGCGCGCACTTCGTGGAACCAGTGCAGCAATGTCGGCGGCAATGGCGTGATGGAGCGCTTACCCAGCCACCACAATCCCTGCATCGGCAGACTGCAGGCAAACAGTGCGGTGGCAATCGCCGGTCCCAACTGTCCGCCCATGGCGATTTGCCACGTCAGGGTGAATATCGCCAGCGGGGGCATAAAGCGGATGGCAAAACGCGTTGCCGTCACCACGCGGTTTTCCGGGAACATGGGGGCCAGTCGCTTATCGGCTGGCCAGGTCTTCATGTAACGCTGACCGTTCTGGAATAAACCAAACCAGCCGGGATTGCTTGTGTCATTCGCCATGATAGACCTCAACTAATTCTGCAACGATTAAAATATAATGATAACTACACAACTTTACGTGACATCCTTCAAAAGATTTTGTCTTTGCGGGTGACAGTGGGTATTCTGACGCCGTTTTAGCAACATTACCGGAAGCTTCAGCTCAATAAAAGAGCGGTTCAGAGCCATGTTTCGCTAAGCAGATTTCAAAAATCTGCGTAAAATTACCGAAATTTTTTTGCATGTCGGTCTCTTTTTGACTACCGCATGATGTTAATCATTAATCTACCAGCATTCATGGGCTACGCTGTTAGTCTGATTGCGTTATTTTTAGCCACTCTTTAATCAATAGGTACTTCCATGTCAACGAAGTTAGTACTGGTTCTGAACTGCGGCAGCTCATCACTTAAGTTTGCCATCCTCAATCCAGCCACCGGTGACGAATATCTGTCAGGTCTGGCGGAGTGTTTCCATTTACCTGAAGCGCGTATCAAATGGAAACTGGAAGGCAGCAAACAAGAAGCGCCTCTCGGCGCAGGTGCAGCGCACAGTGAAGCGCTGAACTTTATTGTTAAAACTATTCTGGCACAAAAACCAGAGCTTTCGGCACAAATCGCTGCAATCGGCCATCGTATCGTTCACGGCGGCGAGCAGCTGACTCAATCGGTGATCATCGATGAATCGGTGATTCAGGGCATTAAAGATGCTTCCTCTTTTGCTCCGCTGCATAACCCGGCGCATCTGATCGGTATCGACGAAGCACTGAAGAACTTCCCTCATCTGTCAGATAAGAATGTGGCGGTTTTTGATACGGCATTCCATCAGACTATGCCGGAAGAGTCATATCTTTATGCTCTGCCGTACAAACTGTACAAAGAGCACGGCGTTCGTCGCTACGGCGCACACGGCACCAGCCACTACTATGTGACGCAGGAAGCCGCCAAAATGCTGAACAAGCCAGTCAATGAACTGAATATCATTACTTGCCACCTCGGCAACGGCGGTTCAGTCTCTGCTATCCGTAACGGCCAGTGCGTCGATACTTCTATGGGTCTGACACCGCTGGAAGGTTTGGTGATGGGCACCCGCAGTGGTGATATCGACCCGGCTATCGTGTTCTTCCTGCATGACACCCTCGGTATGAGCGTGGATGCGATCAATAAACTGCTGACCAAAGAGTCTGGTCTGCTGGGTCTGACCGAAGTCACCAGTGACTGCCGCTATGTTGAAGACAACTACGCGACCAAAGAAGATGCCAAGCGTGCGATGGACGTGTTCTGCCATCGTCTGGCGAAATACATCGGCAGCTACACCGCGCTGATGGAAGGTCGTCTGGATGCCGTGGTGTTCACCGGTGGTATCGGTGAGAACGCGGCGATGGTGCGTGAGCTGGCGCTGGCGAAACTGGGTCTTCTGGGCTTTGAAGTGGATCACGAGCGTAACCTCGCGGCCCGCTTCGGTAAGTCTGGCTTTATCAACAAAGAGGGCACCCGCCCGGCCGTGGTGATCCCAACCAACGAAGAGTTGGTTATCGCCCAGGACGCCGCGCGTCTGACCGCCTAAATACACTTCTCTCCGTCAGCTCAGGCTGACGGAGTTGTTTTGGCTAGTCTGCAACACCTGAGAGGTTTTTATAGTGTCACGTACAATCATGCTCATCCCTACCGGCACCAGCGTCGGCCTGACCAGCGTCAGCCTCGGCGTGATTCGTGCCATGGAGCGCAAAGGCGTTCGCCTGAGCGTGTTCAAGCCGATTGCCCAGCCACGTGCGGGCGGCGATGCGCCCGATCAGACCACCACCATCATTCGTAAGAACTCCGCAATCCCTGCCGCTGAACCGCTGCAGATGTCACGCGTTGAGTCACTGCTGGGTTCGAACCAGCAAGACGTTTTGATGGAAGAGATCATCGCTAACTACCACGCCAATGCGCAAGACGCGGAAGTGGTGTTGGTTGAAGGACTGGTGCCAACCCGTAAGCATCAGTTTGCCTCTTCGCTGAACTATGAAATCGCCAAGACCCTGAATGCGGAAATCGTGTTCGTGACGGCACTGGGCAATGATTCGCCTGCGCAGTTGAAAGAGCGCATTGAATTAACGCAAAGCAGCTTTGGCGGCAGTAAGAACAAAAACATCACCGGCGTGATCATTAATAAACTGAATGCGCCAGTGGATGAGCAGGGTCGTACGCGCCCTGACCTGTCTGAAATTTTCGATGATTCGACGAAAGCAAATATTGCCAATATCGATCCTAAGCAGCTGTTTGCTAACAGCCCATTGCCGATTCTGGGCTGTGTACCCTGGAGTTTCGATCTGATCGCGACGCGTGCCATCGATATGTGCCGCCATCTGAATGCAGAGATCATTAACGAAGGTGAGATCCAGACCCGCCGCGTGAAATCGGTGACGTTCTGCGCACGTAGCATTCCGCATATGCTGGAGCACTTCCGTCCGGGTTCACTGCTGGTGACATCGGCCGATCGTCCAGACGTGCTGGTTGCAGCTTGTCTCGCCGCCATGAACGGTATTGAGATCGGTGCCGTGTTGCTGACCGGTGGTTATCAGATTGAAGCACCGATTGCGCGTCTGTGTGAACGTGCCTTCCAGACGGGCCTGCCGGTGTTTATGGTGAAAACCAATACCTGGCAGACCTCACTGAGCCTGCAGAGCTTTAATCTGGAAGTGCCTGCAGATGATACCCAGCGCATTGAGAAGGTGCAGGAGTATGTGGCCAGCTTTATCGATGCCGATTGGGTGGAATCACTTACTGCGACTTCCGAACGTAGCCGTCGTCTGTCTCCACCAGCCTTCCGTTATCAACTGACCGAGCTGGCACGTAAAGCAGGCAAACGCATTGTGCTGCCAGAAGGCGACGAGCCACGTACCGTGAAAGCCGCTGCGATTTGTGCCGAGCGTGGCATTGCATCTTGTGTACTGTTGGGTAACCCGGATGAGATCCAGCGTGTCGCTGCCGCTCAGGGTGTGGTGCTGGGCCAGGGCATTGAGATTGTCGATCCAGAAGTGGTGCGCGAGAATTATGTGCCGCGTTTGGTTGAGTTGCGTAAGAGCAAAGGCATGACCGAAGTGGTCGCGCAGGAGCAGCTGGAAGATAACGTGATGCTCGGCACCATGATGCTGGAGCGCGGTGAAGTGGACGGTTTGGTGTCAGGTGCTGTTCATACCACCGCCAATACCATTCGTCCGCCGTTGCAGTTGATCAAGACCGCGCCAAACAGTTCACTGGTGTCTTCCGTGTTCTTTATGCTGCTGCCTGAGCAGGTGCTGGTGTACGGTGACTGCGCGATTAACCCGGATCCGAATCCAGAACAGCTGGCAGAGATCGCGATTCAGTCTGCGGATTCCGCCAAAGCCTTTGGTATCGATCCACGCGTGGCGATGATTTCTTACTCAACCGGTAACTCCGGTGCGGGTAGCGACGTTGAGAAGGTACGCGAAGCGACGCGTATCGCGCAGGAGAAACGTCCTGATCTGGTGATCGATGGTCCGTTGCAGTATGACGCTGCGATTATGGAAGATGTCGCGAAGTCGAAAGCACCAAACTCTGCCGTTGCAGGCCGTGCGACCGTGTTTATCTTCCCGGATCTGAACACCGGTAACACCACTTACAAAGCGGTTCAGCGTTCGGCCGACCTGATTTCCATCGGGCCGATGCTGCAGGGTATGCGCAAGCCAGTGAACGATCTGTCACGTGGCGCATTGGTGGATGACATTGTTTATACCATCGCACTGACCGCGATTCAGTCAAAGCAGGCGGAAGGTTAATTCCTTTTTCTTTCTGCTGAACGTAAGGAGCATGAGGGTTAAACCTTGTGCTCTTTTTTTTTGCTTTAAGATTGGTGGGTGGTGAAGGCTGGGTGTTGCTGTGGGCTGGGTGTTGCTGTGGGCTGGGTGCAGTTGTCGCTGAATGCTCGGTGCAAACGACAGGGAAGGCCAGTCCGATCGCGAAGGATTAACGCATCCCTGCAGATCGGCCGCGCCGTCCATGGCGCGGACGCTTCGCTCTTCGCACTGGCCTGCCCTGTCTTTCAAACTTGATCATCGCTTTTGAGGTGCACACCTCAGCATTCTGACTGTTTGTCATGAAAGGCTATGTCGTACGTTTCTGTTAATACTCTTCTTCACTGCCCTTCAAACTTCATCATCGCTTTTGTGGCGCACACCTTCGCATTCAGAGCGAATGTAACGTGGCGACTTTCACGCAGTGGTTCACTGGCAAAAAAACATCCTGACGATCACACTGATCTCAGGCTCCCGTGACTTGCGAGGTGAATGATGAGCAGCAGTGATGTGCACCGTCGTCGATTGAAGGCCACGCCGCGCGGTGTGGGTGTGATGTGTGATTTTTATGCGGTGAAGGCGAAAAATGCCACGGTGTGGGATCAGAATGGGCGCGAATACACTGACTTCGCGGCAGGCATTGCGGTGCTGAATACCGGGCATCGTCATCCGAAAGTGATGGCGGCCGTGCAGCAGCAGCTGGATAGCTTTACCCATACCGCGTTTCAGGTTATCCCTTACGAGAATTATATTCATCTCGCTGAGCGGCTTAACCAGCGCGTGCCCATTAGTGGCGAGGTGAAAACCACCTTCTTTTCCAGCGGTGCAGAAGCGGTAGAGAACGCGGTGAAGATTGCCCGCGCGGCGACCGGGCGTCCCGGCATTATTGCGTTCACAGGCGCATTCCACGGGCGCACCCATATGACGATGTCACTGACGGGCAAAGTCGTGCCTTACAAAACCGGCTTTGGGCCGTTTGCCGGTTCGGTATTTCACGCCCAGTATCCTAATGCGCTGCACAACGTGAGCGTGCATCAGGCATTAGAGAGTCTGGAAGCGATTTTCCGCAGTGATATCAGCCCACAGCAGGTGGCGGCGATCATTTTCGAACCCGTGCAGGGCGAAGGCGGTTTTTATATTGCGCCACCAGCGTTTGTATCTGCTTTACGTGCCTTATGCGATCGTCACGGCATTTTGTTAATCGCCGATGAGATTCAGAGCGGTTTTGCACGCACCGGCAAGCTGTTCGCCAGTGAGTATTACGATGTGCAGCCAGATTTGATCACCATGGCAAAAAGTCTGGCGGGCGGGTTTCCGTTATCGGCCGTATCCGGGCGTGCCGAAGTGATGGATGCCCCTGAGCCGGGTGGTTTAGGTGGCACTTATGCGGGCAGCCCGCCCGCGATAGCCGCCGCGCATGCCGTGCTGGATATTATTGATGAAGAACAGCTGTGCGCACGCGCTAATCAATTGGGCGAACAGCTCAGTGCCACTTTGCGGAGTGCAGGATGCGCATCCCTTGCTGAGGTGCGCGGTTACGGCTCAATGGTTGCGGCAGAGTTTCAGGATGACGCAGGCCGACCATCAGCAGAAATCACCAAAGCGATTCAGTTACAGGCGCTGGCACAAGGGCTGATTTTACTGACCTGTGGCGTACACAGTAATGTGATCCGTTTTCTTTATCCGCTGACGATTCCGCAGCCACAGTTTGATAAGGCCCTGCAACTGCTCAAAGACATTTTACGTGAGCATTAGAAACAACAAAGGCGCCGTTGGGCGCCTTGTTCGAACGTAGCGGGAATCAGGATTCGCTGCTCTGCTTGCGACGCGCGGCATCGCTGTTGCGGCTCAGCCACAGTGATACGGCTTTGAGCGAGTCGTCGGTGAATTCATCGCAGCGTGCAGTGATCTCTTCTGGCGTCATCCAGAACACTTCATCCACTTCTTCTTCCTGCATGGCGAATGGGCCATGTGACACACAGCTAAACAATCCACCCCAGACGCGGCAGTGCTCATCTTCGAAGTAGAATTTACCATGCTCGGCAAACGGCACTGCGGCGATCCCTAACTCTTCTTCCGCTTCACGGCGTGCAGATTCCAGCATGTCTTCACCACTCTGCACTACGCCACCGGCGGTCGCATCGAGCATACCCGGCATGAAGTCTTTGATTTCAGTACGACGCTGCACCAGAATTTTGCCCATACCATCATGCACCACGATGTAGGTCGCACGATGACGCAAATTCTGCGCACGCATCTGCGCACGGCTGGCCTGCGCAATGACTTCGTTCTCTTCACTAACGATATCAACCCACTCGATACCGCTATCTGCCGTTTGATCCACCATCCGTAACCCTTTTCTGTTTTCGGCGTGCCCAGCACGCGCCTGTTTGCGATGCCTTATTAGAATGAGCGGTAAGGTAAAGCGTTCTTTTCGCCTCCGCAAGGCTCTTCGTGCTTAGCGCGACTTACCCGATTCGGCCAGCCACAATTGCACTGACGCACGTTGCCACTGAAACTCGGCGTAATGCTGCAATTTCACCGGTAACGTGTCGCCATGCAGTGCCAGGCGGTTAATCATCACTGCCAAATCGGTGTCGGCAATCGACCATTCACCAAACAGGTTTTGTTGTCCATCCGGAAGCAGACGCTGAACCGCCGCGATCAATTTGCTTGCCGCCTGCTCGCCTGCCGGGGTTAATGGCGCAAAGCGCTCGCCGGCAAACAGCACTTCCGTCGGACGCTCAGCACGCAGCGCCATTAAATCACTGCGCAACCACGCCTGCACTTCACGCGCGTGCGCACGCTTTTCACGATCGCGTGGATAGAGACGCTCAAATTCAGGGGCCGGAAAACGCTCTTCGAGGTATTCAGCAATCGCTGAAGATTCATTGAGCACCAGATCATCAATCTGCAGCGTAGGTACGCGACACGTCAGCGACAGCGCGCGGTAGTCATCATCAAGCTGAGCGTTTTGCGCTAAGTCCACGCGCTTCAGGGTGAAAGGAATGCCTTTCTCGGTGAGTGCAACGTAGACAGACATGGCGTAAGGGCTGAAAAAGGATGCATCGGACCACAAGGTGATGGATGGATAGTTCATCGGCTGCCTCAATAAGCATCAGGTGTGCTTTCTATTTACCGATTTTTATTTGTTAAGGCAATGGTGTGCTGGTCGGATCTTTGACCTTAAGACCAACACAAACTTTCCCTTTTTCTTCATTAGCGTAAGCGCTGTCACGCTATCCGTGCGCTTCTCTTCTATGATCAGTCTGAGCAGAAAATAAATTACAAGGAGGCTCAGCATGCACCTGCTTATTACCGGTGGCACAGGTTTGATAGGCCGCCATCTGATACCGCGCCTGCTGTTGCTCGGGCATCAGGTGAACGTCGTCACCCGAGATGTCGCGGCGGCACGGGACAAACTGGATTCTCGCGTTTCGCTATGGTCCGGTATCAATCAGCAAAACGATCTCGACGGTATTGATGGCGTGATTAATCTGGCGGGCGAGCCGATCGCCGATAAACGCTGGACCGAACAACAGAAACAGCGGCTGTGTGAAAGTCGCTGGCAGATCACCGAGCAAATCGTTTCGCTGATCCACGCCAGCAGCAACCCACCGCATTTTTTAATTTCCGGATCCGCGACCGGTTTTTATGGTGATACTGGCGATCTGGTATTAACGGAAGACGATCCCGGTCACGATGAGTTCACTCATGCCCTGTGTGCACGTTGGGAACAGCTGGCACTTAATGCACAGAGCGATCGCACCCGGGTTTGTTTATTACGCACTGGCGTAGTGCTGGCAGAGGAAGGCGGCGCGCTGGCAAAAATGAAGCTACCGTTCAAACTTGGCGTCGGCGGTCCGATTGGCAGTGGGAAGCAGTATCTGCCGTGGATTCACATTGACGATCTGGTTAACGCGATCATCTGGCTGATCGACAATAACGACCTGAGCGGACCGTTCAATATGGTTGCGCCTTATGCGGTGCGCAATGAGCAGTTCGCCGCCACACTCGGCCACGTGATGCATCGACCGGCGTTTATGCGCACCCCAGCCAGCGCGATTAAGTTGATGATGGGAGAATCTGCCGTGCTGGTGCTGGGTGGGCAGCATGTTTTGCCGAAACGGCTGGAGGAGTCGGGTTTTGGCTTCCGCTGGTATGATTTGCAGGAAGCGCTGCAGGATGTGGTCTGATAAACAGACGGCGGCCCTGAGCCGCCGTTTTTCGCTTAGCTGCGTTGTTCCGCTACTCGCGATTTCACCGCCCTCTCTTCACGCGTATGTCCCGGCTGCGGCACGCGAATGATAAAGGTCAGCACCCCCGCAAACACATACAGCGCGGTATAAGCCCATACCACCCCGACGATATCAAAGAACGGCAGCATCACTGAGGCGATAGCCGGAGCCACGAAATTGCTCAGGCCCGCCGACAGGTTGTAGATCGAGACGGCGGCACCTTTATGATGCGGTTCCAGCGTTGGAAATACCGCCGTCATCGGTACAAATGCCGCCACAAAGATCCCCAGCATCACTGCCGGAATCAGCGCCACCCAGAAGTTGTGACCGGCATACAGCGGCAGGTAATAAAACATCAGACTGGAAATCGCCATTCCCAGGCAACCAAACCAGCGCACCTGACGGATCCAGCCTAGCTTCTCACCGGTGATGCCCCAGAAGATGTTGGTGAAAATGGTAACAAAGAAGAACACCGCCCAGATCTGCAGCCATTCAGAGATAGTGAAGCCGAGACGATCGACAAACAGCAGTGGCATGATGATGGCAAAACCAAACAGCGACAGCGTGTTGATGATGCGAATCAGGCAGGCATAAAACACGTGCTGATTCGTGAACAGGATGGTCACGGCCCGCGACATCTCGGTCATTTTGTCACGCATCGGCAAATTCACACGTGAGCGATCCACCGGCACGTTGCGCAGACTGAAGTACGCCAGAATTCCACCACAGGCCACCCAGATAATCGCCAGCCACAGCGTCCCGGTTTCCCCCAGCATCGGAATGGTCAGGCTTGGCAAATAGCTGCCGACCACGCCGATGCCGACGGAATACATTGCCCAGAACCAGCCGGTAGCTGCTGCCAGTTTCTCACGTGGCAAGACCTGCACCAGCATCATCATGAACGAGTAGATAAACAGCGGATAAGCCAGCCCGCGGATACCGTAGAACAGCACCATCAGCGGATAGTTACGCAGACCAAGCCCCAGCGACATAAACAGCGCATGCATCACGATCCACAGCACAAAGCCAATCATCATGGCGCGCTGCGGGGTGATCAGCTCAGCCACCACGCCCGACGCCCAGGCCGCCAGCGCCGCCGCTAAACCATAGAAAGTAAACACCACCGCAGATTGCGCAGGTGTAAAGCCCATGTCGGTGATATGGCGCGACAGAAACGCCATTTCAAAGCCATCACCCGCCATGAAAATCGCGATAGCGAGGAAGCCCCAAAACATCTTTTTCGGTAAGCCAAACCAGTATTCGTTCGATTGCATCACCATCACCTTCTGTTCGGTAAGCCGTTATGCAGGCAGCAAGCTGCGCACCTGTTGTTGTTGGATGTAGAGTTCGCGGAACAGACGCAGCCGCTTTTGCAGCACCGCACCGCGCGTGGCATCCGGTTGATATCGTGCCTGCACCAGTGGTTTCAGGCAGACCTCTTGCTCATTACCGCCATCGCCCAGCCATGCCAGTCGTGCGGCGCCCAGCGCACCGGATGCGCTGGCCGGATGGGTGACGATGGGCAGTTGCAACACGTCGGCAATCAGCTGTGCCCACAGCGTGCTGCGTGCTCCACCGCCGGTCAGGCTGCATTGCTGAATGTGGTGCTGGGCATCCCCGAGCACCGCCAGCCCATCCGCCAGCCCAAATGCCACACCTTCGATCACCGCATAGCCCAGCAAAGCACGCGGTGTTTCGTGGCGAAGATTGAAGAAAGAACCGGAGGCATCAGGATCGTTATGCGGCGTGCGCTCACCTGACAGGTAAGGCAGGAATATCGGGGCACTCCGCAGTTGTTCATCGCTGAGCTGTGCCATCTCCTGCATCAACTGGCTTTCGCTAACCGACAGCAGATTACACAACCAGCGCAGGCAACTGGCGGCACTCAGCATCACACTCATTTGATGCCAGCGACCCGGTAGCGCATGGCAGAAGGCATGCACGCCGGATTGAGGGTCGGCTTGCAGGCGATCGTTCACAACGAAAATCACACCGGAAGTGCCCAATGAGATAAAAGCATCCCCCGTATTCACTGCACCCACGCCGACCGCCGATGCGGCATTGTCACCGCCACCACCCGCCACCGTAACCGAGGTGGATAGACCCCACTCACTCGCCAGTGCCGATTGCACACGGCCACTCACCGCGCTGCCTTCCACCAGTTCAGGCATCTGCGCGCGCGTCAGTCCGGTGATGGCCAGCAGTTCTTCAGACCAGTCACGCTGTGCCACATCCAGCCATAGCGTACCGGCAGCATCCGAAGGCTCGCTGACAAAGTGCCCGGTAAGACGCCAGCGCAGATAATCTTTCGGCAGCAGGACCTTATCGATGCGGCTGAAGATCTCTGGCTCATGTTCCGCCACCCAGCGCAGTTTCGGCGCGGTGAAGCCGGGCATGATCATGTTGCCGCTGATCGCCATCATCTGCGGATAGCATTTACGCAGCACCTCACACTGTGGCGCACTGCGCGTGTCGTTCCACAAGATGCACGGACGCAAAACCTTGCCATCCGCATCCAGCAGCACGGCCCCGTGCATCTGGCCGGATAAGCCGATGGCACGGATAGCAGCCCACGCATCAGGAGATTGCTGACGCAATGCCGCCAGCACCTCAGTGCAGGCTTGCCACCAGCGTTCGGGATCCTGTTCTGCCCAGTGGGGATGTGGGCGCTGCACAGTGAGCGTGGCATGCTGTGACGCCACAATCTCACCATACGCGTTGATGATCAGCGCTTTAAGCTCTGACGTACCGATATCAATGCCGAGATACATGATTACACCGCCGCCAGTTCTGGCTGTTTCAGCCACTGTTGCAAACTTGCGACACGGTGCGTCACCAGCGCATGAAACGCCTTGTCGTTTGCCAATTCGGCAAACAGCGCGCTATCACTCAGGAAGGCCTTCAGCGGATCGGCACTGGCGAACTGGTTACGCAGCGCATCGGCCTGTAGCGCACCATCCTGATAGGAATACGGCAGATCGTCATTGGCCCAGCGCTGCATAAACAGGAAGAACAGTGCCGGAATCACCGCTGTTGCACTGGGTTGCGCACCGCGCTGGTAGCACTGTTGCAGGGTTGGCGTCACCATGCCGGGAATTTTGGACAGGCCATCAGCGCCCACGCGCTGGTTGGTGTCTTTGATGTATGGGTTGCTAAAGCGGGCCAGCACCACGTCGCGGTAATCGGCTAAATCAAGCGGGCTGGGCGACAGAGAGGGAATGACATCCTGAGTGACGTAGTCGTGCGCCAGTTGATAAATCGCCGGATGACGTGTGCTGTCATCGATATAGTTCAAGCCAATCAGCGTGCCCGCCCAGGCAATCGCGGCATGCGTCGCATTGAGGATGCGGATCTTCGCTTCTTCCCACGGCAGCACCGACTCCACCAGCTCAACGCCGACCTTTTCCAGCGCCGGACGCCCGGCAATAAAGTCATCTTCAATCACCCACTGAATAAAGGACTCTGCCATCACCGCTGCCCCATCCTGTTTGCCGGTTGCGGCTTGCACGCGCTCCGCCACATCCGGCGTTGGGCGTGGAGTAATGCGATCGACCATGGTATTCGGTGAAGTGGTCTGCGTGCGCACCCAATCTGCCAGCGCGGTATCGCCTTTGGCGGCAAGGAAGGCGAGGAATCCCTCACGGAAACGCTCACCGTTGTGGCGCAGGTTGTCACAGTTCAGCAGTGTGACCGGCGCGCCACCTTGTGCAACACGCGCTGTCAGGATGCGGCTGAGTGCGCCATAAATAGTGCGGATGTCGCCACCCAGATCGGCCTTCACGTCTGCCTGATTGAGATCCAATTTAAATTCAGGTGTCAGGTAGTAGCCCGCTTCAGTCACGGTAAAGCCAATTACACGGGTTTGCGGATTGGCCCCCTGCTCAACCAGCGCGCTAATTTCACTGTCCCACGGCAAGATTTTGCGCAGCGAGGTGATGGTTTCGTAATCGCGCTCACCTTCTGGCGTCACGGTTTCCAGCACATATTCGCCGTTCTGCGCCGCGAGCTGATTGAGCAACGGCACCGCGTCATTGCGGATATTGCCGAGCGCGATGCCCCAGCTTTCATCTCCCTGCTCGCGCAGTTTATGCAGATACCACGCCTGATGTGCCCGATGGAAAGATCCCGCGCCGATGTGTATCCACACTGATTGATTGGTCATAATCGCCTCAATTAAACATTTGCCACAAGACAGGGCATTTGCCCGATGACAGGTAGCATAGTGTGCGTGGCGAGGATCGTTCTGCGAGCCTTATCACAAATAATACATTTGCTCTTTTTTGGGGCTTTTGCTCAGTTAGTGCTTTTCGTAAAACACGCGCTAAGATGTCGCATCAGTTTTGACGGAACAGCGTGATGAGCAGAGAAGAGAAAAAGCAGGAGCTGGCCGCACGTGCCGCGTGGATGTACTACGTTGCAGGCGTCACGCAGCAAGAGATTGCGCAGGCATTGGGATTGTCACGTCAGGTTGCGCAGCGTCTGGTCTCCAGCGCACGCGAGATGGGCATGGTGAGCGTAAAAATCGATCATCCCGTCACCCACTGTTTGCAGCTGGCGCGCGAGGTGCAGGAGAAATTTGGTCTGGATCTGTGCCGCGTGGTGCCATCGGCCAATCTGAATGATGACGCCATTCAACAAATGCTGGCGGTGGAAGGCGCGGCGGTGATGTCACAGTTCATCAATGAGGAAACGCCGCAGGTGTTTGGCATTGGTTCGGGCAAGACTCTACGCTCAATGATCGATGCATTGCCTTGGGTGGATCGTCCGCAGCATCAGTGCGTTTCGATGATTGGGGCGATTGCACGCGATGATTCCGGTACACGATACGATGTGCCGTTGAAAATGGCCGAAAAGATGCAGGGCAAATATTTCTTCATTCCTGCGCCGCTGTACGCCGACACACCACAGGATAAAGCGATGTGGGTGCAGCATCAGGTGTATCAGCGCGTCACCGATCGCGCATTGCAGGCGGACGTGGCTTTTGTGGGGATTGGGGAAGTGATGCCGGGTTGTCCGTTAAATGCCGAAGGATTTATCACCGATGCACAGGTTGAGGCACTGAATGCACGCGGCGTGGTGGGCGAAATGCTCGGTCACTTTTTCAATCAGCAAGGTGAGCGCGTGTGGGGCGAAACCGATGAGCTACTGACCAGCGTATTGCTGGAGAGCCAGACACAGCGCAAGATTATTGGTTTTTCCGGCAGCGAGCGGAAGTATCCGGCGATTCGGGCTGCATTGCAGGGCGGCTGGGTATCGGGACTGGTAACCGATGAAGATACGGCGCTGAGGTTACTGCGAGAGTGAGTTTTCAGCGCCTGCTCAGGAAGCGGGGGCAGATCGTAAAGACGGCATAAACCATCCCTGGGCCTCAGCCCGCGCCATCCCTGGCGCGGGATGCTTTACTCCTCTGCCCCCGCTTCCATCGCCTTAACCATCGTGCAAAATTTACTTCAGCGATCCCGACAGGAACTGCTGCAAACGTGGGCTTTTCGGGTTGCCGAAAAGCTCATCTGGCGAGCCCTGCTCTTCAATCTTGCCCTGATGCAGGAAAATCACGTGATTGGAAACATGACGAGCAAACTCCATCTCATGCGTCACCACCACCATGGTTTTACCCTCTTCAGCCAGTTTCTGCATGATGCGCAGCACTTCGCCGACTAACTCGGGATCGAGCGCAGAAGTCGGTTCATCAAATAACAGCACTTCCGGCTCCATCGCCAGGGCGCGGGCAATGGACACACGCTGCTGCTGACCGCCCGAAAGATGCACCGGATATTTAGCACGCGCACGCTCATCAATGCCGACTTTATCCAGATATTTAATCGCACGCTCACGCGCTTCGGCTTTGCTCAGCCCCAGCACCTGGATTGGCGCTTCGGTGACGTTATCCAGCACCGTCATATGGCTCCACAAATTAAAGTGCTGGAACACCATGGTCAGACGAGTGCGCAGTGAACGCAGCTGCTCTTTGTTGGACACTTTCAGCTGTCCATCGGTATCGCGCACCAGATTGATTTGCTCGTTGTTAACCGAAATGGTGCCTTCGCTCGGCTTTTCGAGGAAGTTAATGCAGCGTAAGAAGGTACTTTTCCCGGAACCGGACGAGCCAATAATGCTGATCACATCGCCGGCGTTCGCCTGCAGTGATACGCCTTTCAAAACTTCATGTTCACCGTAACGCTTGTGCAGTTCGGTAACGCTTAATTTGTTGTCAGCCATAGTGATACTCAATGCGATGAAGAAGGTTTCACGTGCGCCAGGAAGCGGCGTTCCGCCTTGCGGAACAGGCTAATCAGCACGTAAGAGATAATCAGATACAGCACCGCAGCGATGCCAAACGCGGTAAACGGCTGGTAGGTCGCCGAGTTAATATCACGCGCGATTTTCAACAGATCTGGCACCGTGGCAGTAAATGCCAGCGCGGTGGAGTGCAGCATTAGGATCACTTCATTACTGTAGGCTGGCAGCGCGGTACGCAGCGCCGACGGTAGTATGATGCAGCGATACATTTTAAACGGGGAGAAACCGTAAGCGCGTGCCGCTTCAATTTCGCCATGGGGAACCGCGCGAATGGCCCCGGCAAAAATTTCGGTGGTGTAAGCGCAGGTGTTCAGCGTAAAGGCCAGCAGCGTACAGTTCAGGCCGCTGCGGAAGAAGGCATTCAGCAGCTCCGATCCTTTCACCACTTCCAGCGTATACATGCCGGAATAGAACACCAGCAGCTGGACATACAGCGGCGTACCACGGAAGACATAGGTGAACAGCCAGACGGGCGTTGAGATATAACGATTTGGCGATACACGCGCAATCGCCAGCAACACCGCCATACAACCACCGATCACCACGGAAAGAATCAACAACCACAACGTAATGGCGACGCCGGTAAAACGGTAACCATCTGTCCAGAGCAGCTGTTTCCAATACTCCTGAATAATATCGATCATAGCTCTGCCCTTTTCACACCCACCGTGTAGCGGCGTTCAAGCCACCACAGCACGCCGTTCGACAGCGTGGTAAACACCAGATAAATCACCCCCGCGACGATCGCGAAGTAGAACGGCTGCCAGGTACTTTTACCCGCCAGCTGCGTGGCTTTCACCACGTCTTCCAGCCCCAGCAGCGACACCAGCGCTGTGGCTTTGAGAATCACCTGCCAGTTATTGCCAATACCTGGTAACGCAAAACGCATCATCGCCGGGAACAAAATACGACGGAAAGTTTGCGAACCGGTGAAACCGAAAGCGGTAGCCGCTTCAATCTGCCCTTTTGGCACAGCGAGGAAAGCACCCCGGAAGGTTTCAGTGAAATAGGCACCATAGATGAAGCCAAGTGTGATGATACCGGCCACCATCGGATCGATATCAAACTGCGCCATGCCCAGCGCATCAGTGACCGTATTGAGAGCGATTTGCAGACCGTAGAAGATCAGCAACATCAAAACCAGATCAGGTACACCGCGGATTAAGGTGGTGTAGCCTTCAGCAATCATCACCAGCAGGCGACTGCGAGAGAGTTTGGCGCCAGCGCCCATTAAGCCAAGCACTAAGGCAAGCACCACGGAGCTGAGTGCCAGCTCAAGGGTCACCAGGGTGCCTTTTAGGATTACTTCAGAATAGCCATACAGCATGGGTTCGATCCTGTCGTGAGGGAAAATAACAAACGCTGCCCAACTAACGGACAGTCCTGACCAGGATTTGAATCACAGGGTAGATGGCGGCAAGCGTATGAACCCCGGGAGTTTACATAAGTAAGCGCCCGGAGTGAATAGTTATGACCAACCCTGCTGCAAATCAATCATCAAGGTCAGAAAACAGGACAATTAATCGCCGTACACGTTGAAATCAAAGTACTTCTTCGCAATCTTGTCGTAGGTGCCATCTTTACGCATGGCATCGAACGCTTTGTCGATGGCTGCTTTCAGATCGGCATCGTCTTTGCGCAAGCCCATACCAGTACCGACACCAAAGATTTTGTCATCTTTAACCGCTGGACCGGCAAACGCATAGTTTTTGCCCACTGGCTGTTTTAGGAAGCCCTCGCTCGCCTGCACTTCATCCTGGAAAGCCGCATCGATACGACCTGCATCCAGATCCTGATACACCAGATCCTGGTTGGCGTATGGCGTTACAGTGACACCCTTAGGACGCCAGTTTTCGTTGGCGTAGGTTTCCTGAGTGGTGCCCTGCAGCAAACCAATGTTTTTACCTTTCAGCGATTCGATGGTCGGTTGCAGGCTGGAACCTTTCTTCGCCACTAAACGCGCATTGGCGGCGTAAAGTTTTTCAGAGAAGGCGATCTCTTCCTGACGTTTCTCGGTGATGGAGAGAGAAGAGATGATAGCGTCGATCTTCTTCGCTTTCAGCGACGGGATCAGTGCATCAAAATCACTTTCCACATAAGTACATTTGGTCTCGATACGCTTACAGATTTCGTTCGCCAGATCGATGTCAAAGCCGACTAACTGGCCTTGTGCATTCTTGGATTCAAACGGCGGGTATGTCGGGTCAGTCCCGATGCGCAGCGTTTTTGGTACCGCAGCGAACACGCTCGCAGCGCTGGACATGGCCAGCATCAGGGAAAGAGCCAGAACTCGCTTTTTCATAGGTAACCCTCAAGTGAAGTGCTTATTGTTATATGGTCGTGATGTGTGTTTGCGCTGAATGATTTGCAGGTTTCATGCCAGTTATGCAAAACGGCGAAAGCGTGCTCAGGCGCACTAAATACCGCGCCCTTCAGGGGCGCAAGCACTTAGTTTGTGAGGGAAATATAACAGCGACGTGAGGAAGAAAAAGCGACATTGTTAACTTTTGGTGCACAAGATGCACGAAGAGTGATCGGGCACGCGAAATTGCACACAGTTAGTGCAAAATTGCACCATTATGCGCCATGCCAACGGGTAAACAGGTCTTGCGGCAGCTCAATATCGAATTGATCAATGACGCGATTGACAGTTTGATCGACCAGATCTTCAATTTTTTGTGGGCGGTGATAAAAAGCGGGCACCGGCGGCATGATCAGTGCGCCCAATTCCGCGGCCGTGGTCATCATGCGTAAATGCCCAAGATGCAGCGGCGTTTCGCGCACGCACAGGACCAGTTTACGCTGCTCCTTCAGCACCACATCGGCGGCGCGCGTCAGCAAACTATCACTGTAGCTGTGCACGATGCCGGAAAGGGTTTTCATTGAACAGGGTAAAATCACCATGCCAAGTGTCTTGAAGGAACCTGATGAGATGCTGGCAGCGATATCACGTACGTCATGCACCACATCAGCCAGTGCTTGCACATCACGCAGGCTGTAATCCGTTTCCAGCGATAACGTCTGACGCGCAGCCGGACTGATCACCAAATGGGTTTCCACATCGGCCAAAGGTTGCAGCACTTGCAACAATCGCACGCCGTATATCGCGCCACTGGCGCCGGAAATACCAATGATCAGTCGTTTCATTATTCAGCCCTGCCCGTTCAGATTGCGGCAATGATAGCCGCTCACTGAGCAAAAATACAAAAACAAACAGGGCGGAGTTTCCCCCGCCCTGTTAAAGATGAGCACCACGAGGCGGTTAGCCTTCGTTATGCAGCTCCAGACCTTCCACTTCGTTCTGACGCTGAATCGCTTTCGCATCGTCATTACGCAGTGACTGCAAATACTCGAGGTACTGCTGGTCGACATCTTTGGTGACGTAAACGCCGTTGAATACCGAGCACTCAAACTGTGCGATATCCGGGTTCTCTTCACGTACTGCTTCGATCAGATCATCGAGGTCCTGGAAGATCAGCGCATCGGCTTTGATCAGCTGACGAATTTCTTCCACTTCACGGCCATGCGCGATCAGTTCGGTAGCGCTCGGCATATCGATACCGTAGACGTTCGGGAAACGAATTTCCGGCGCGGCAGACGCCAGGTAAACACGTTTTGCACCGGCTTCGCGCGCCATTTCAATGATCTGCTCAGACGTGGTGCCACGCACGATGGAATCGTCAACCAGCAGCACGTTCTTATCACGGAACTCAGCACGGTTGGCGTTCAGTTTGCGGCGAATCGCGCTACGACGCATATGCTGGCCTGGCATGATAAAGGTGCGGCCCACATAGCGGTTTTTCACGAAGCCCTGACGATATGGCTTGTCGAGAATACGGGCGATTTCCAGCGCGGCATCAGTGGAGGTTTCCGGGATAGGAATCACCACATCGATATCCAGGTCTTCCCATTCGCGGGCAATTTTCTGACCGAGTTTGGTGCCCATACGCACACGTGCGCTGTAGACCGACACCTTATCAAGGAAGGAGTCTGGACGCGCAAAGTAGACGTATTCGAACAGGCAAGGGTTGGTTTTGGGATTCTCAGCACACTGGCGCGTGGAGAGTTGTCCCTGCTCGGTGATGTACACCGCTTCACCAGGCGCCACATCGCGGATGAACTCGAAGCCTAAAGTATCCAGTGCCACGCTTTCTGACGCCACCATATATTCGGTGCGACCATCAGCAATCACGCGTTTACCCAGCACTAATGGGCGAATCCCGTTTGGATCGCGGAACGCAACTAAGCCATGGCCAATAATCATCGAAACCACTGCGTAAGCGCCGCGCACCTGTTGGTGCACTGCCGCTACCGCAGCAAAAATGTTGTCAGCTTCCAGCGGGTCATGCTGGAAACGGTCGAGCTCCTGCGCAAAGATGTTCAGCAGGATTTCAGAATCAGAGGTGGTGTTAACGTGACGGCGACCCACTTCGAACAGATGCTTACGCAGTTCGTGCGCGTTGGTCAGGTTGCCGTTGTGCGCCAGCGTGATGCCATACGGGGAGTTTACGTAGAAAGGCTGCGCTTCAGAAGCGCTGGAACTGCCCGCGGTTGGATAGCGAACATGGCCAATCCCGATATTACCCTGCAAACGCTGCATGTGGCGTGCTTCGAAGACATCGCTCACCAGGCCATTCGCTTTACGCAGACGGAAGCAGTTAAGCGCATCGATGGTACAAATGCCGGCGGCATCTTGCCCGCGGTGCTGCAGCACCGTTAACGCGTCATAGATCGACTGGTTTACTGGCATAAAACCGGTGATACCAACAATACCGCACATGTTGTCATTTCCTCATTGGCCGCACTCCCGGTGGCGTTACCGGGGTATAAAACTGGACGTGCTTTTCAGGTAATCGAAAAACCACCTGATGATGTAACTGAACTGGGGAATGAGTTGCGACTGTTGCCAGTCCGGGCTTTTGGAAAAGCCGGTGAATGTATCGAGGAAGAAGAGCATAGCGGAAACAATCAGCACGCCACGCAACGCCCCGAAACAGACCCCCAACACCCTGTCGGTTCCCGACAAGCCGGTTTTTTCCACCAGCGAGCCGATCACATAGTTCACGATGGCACCCACAATCAGAGTGGCAACGAATAACACCGCTATCGCGATGCCGTTGCGAACCAGTTCGTCGTCAAAACCTGTAAACCAGACTGCAAGGTAGGTGTAGTAATGACTGGCGACAAAAAACGCGCATCCCCAGGTAACGAGAGATAAGGCTTCCCGGACAAACCCACGAATCAGGCTGACCAGAGCCGAAAAACCAACTACCGCAATAATGACGTAATCAATCCAGATCATGAACGCTTCCAACCCAGTGCTTATGCACCCCTGCATCCAGTTCGGGGCGCATTCTAACAGAAAAAGAAAACGTTTGCGTAGGGTTTTCCGGTTCTGTATCCATAAAAAGGGCGATGAAAAAAACTTTCCTCGCCCTGAGTAAAATCAGCAATTTAACCCACTGATATAAAACAGCTTTACGACAACATTTCGCTTAACCGCTTGTGCTATACCGCGCCTTTTACTGCTATCGGCGCGGCTTATCACAGCATTAACGCGTGCCGTACGGTTTCACCACGCCACCGAGCCCGGAGATGCTTTGTAGCTCACTCAGCGAACTCTGCAGCTTCGCTTTTGAGGCATCCGGCCCCACATAAATGCGCGTGATTTGTCCCTGCACCGGCGTGGATGGCACGGTAAAGGCACGATATCCTGACAGACGCAGTTGCGCCACAATCTCACTGACCTTGGCCGCATTCTTTAGCGCACCCAGCTGAACCACAAACGCCTGCCCCGCAGGAGCCGCTTCCGGTTCACTCTGTTTCGGTGTTTCGACCACTTTTGGCTGCTCAACCGGTTTCGGTTGTTCTACCACTTTGGGCTTCGGTTGTTCGACCGGTTTTGGCTTCGGCTGTTCAACCGGCTTAGGTTTGGGCTGCTCGACCACTTTTGGCTTCGGCTGCTCAACCGGCTTCGTCTGTTGATGCACCGGCGGCGGTGTCACCAGCGTAGGCTCGCTGTTCTGCACCGGTTGCGCATTGCCATTGCTGGCCGAGCTGCTGGCTTTACCGTTATCCGAGGTTTGCGCCGTGCTCGCCCCTTCCGGCGGCTGCGCCGGGAGCGGTTGCGTCACCGGCGGCACCATTTCGCTATCCTGCTGATCGTCCGGCTTTGGCACCAGCGGAATCGCTGCGAACTCTTCTTTGTAATGCTTTTTCTTGCCGTCGAGCACCCCCGGCAGCACGATGACGCCAATCGCCACCAAAATGACGGTACCGACTAAGCGATTTTGAAACTTACTTGCCACTGCCATTCTCCGCTGACATCGATTCCATAACCTGTGCAACGGTGTGGAAAGAACCACACACCAGAATCACATCCTCAGGCGCGGCTTGCTGACGCGCGGCCTGCCATGCTGCATCGACGTTATCATACGCATTGCCACCTTCAAGGTGGGCGATCAGCTCATCGGCGGTGGCGCCACGCGGACCGTCAAGCGGTGCACAGAACCAGCGATCCACCTGCGGTGCCAGCGCGGCCAGCGTCCCCGCGATGTCCTTGTCATGCAACATGCCGACCACTGCATGCACTTTACCGCTTTTCGGCAACTCCGCCAGACGTGAAGCCAGATAATGCGCCGCATGCGGATTATGCGCCACATCGAGAATCACGCGCGGGCTTTCACTCACCGTCTGGAAGCGCCCAGGCAGAATCGCTAAGGGCAAATGTTCGCGGATCACCGCTTCGCTGACATTGAGTCCTGATGCGCGCAGCGCGGTGATCGCGGTCGCCGCATTGGGCAACGGCACCTGCGGCAACGGCAGGTCGCGCAGTTCACCGTGTCTATCCTGCAACGTCCAGCTATTTTCCTGCTTCTGCCACTGCCAGTCACGGTTGATTTGCAGCAGCTGCGCGCCCTTCTCCGCCGCGACTTCGGCGATGGTGTGCGGCATATCGGCTTCACCGACGACTGCAGGTTTGCCACCACGGAACACGCCGGCTTTTTCGCGACCAATGCTTTCGCGATCCGGCCCCAGCCAATCGGTGTGATCGAGCGCGATGCTGGTGATCACCGCAACATCCGCATCGATGATATTGGTGGCATCAAGACGTCCGCCAAGACCCACTTCGAGGATCACCACATCAAGATTGGCCTCACGGAACAGATTCAGTGCAGAGAGGGTGCCGAATTCAAAGTAGGTGAGTGAAATGTCACCGCGTCCAGCTTCAATACTGGCGAAACTGGCGCTGTGCAGCGCTTCATCCAGCTCGGAGCCCTGCACGCGCACGCGTTCGGTGTAGCGCACCAGATGCGGCGAGCTATACACGCCCACGCGATAGCCTGCGGCCATCAAAAGCGTTTCCAGCGTGCGGCAGGTGGTGCCTTTGCCATTGGTACCGGCAACGGTGAAGATAAACGGAGCGGGTTTTAGCAGATCAAGGCGTGCGGCGACGCGTTGAATACGATCCAGGCCCAATTCGATGGCCTGTGAATGCAGGTGTTCAAGATAATGAAGCCACGTGGCCAAAGGCGACGTGGCTTGAGGAAGCTGCAGAGTGTCCATGTGTCCCGTTTACTCATCTTACACATCGTCATTCAAGCCGCAGCGGCGTGGGCTGCACTCAATCACCCCCGATCCCTTACTGGGTAAGCTGCCGGGGCTTCATTCGTTTGCCGCCTTGCTGCAACTCGAATGACTGGGTGTTTACGGTTCATTGGTGAAAAGCGTTTAACCACCGCTTTTCGTTGCCTGTCAGGCCTCGTTGCTCTCTGGCACAGCCGTAGAAGGCTGATCACCATCCTGCAGCGGCGCTGGCAGGTTCATCATTTTCGCCAGCAGGCTGGCCAGCTTAAAGCGCATTTCCGGACGACGGATGATCATGTCGATCGCGCCTTTTTCGATCAGGAACTCACTGCGCTGGAAGCCCGGTGGCAGTTTCTCACGCACGGTCTGTTCGATAACGCGTGGACCGGCAAAGCCAATCAGCGCTTTCGGTTCAGCAACGTTCAAATCGCCCAGCATCGCGAAGCTGGCAGACACACCGCCCATGGTTGGGTCGGTCAGCACGGAGATGTACGGCAAGCCGCGTTCCTGCATTTTCGCCAGCGCTGCGCTGGTTTTTGCCATCTGCATCAGCGACTGTAACGCTTCCTGCATACGGGCACCGCCACTGGCAGAGAAGCAGATCAGCGGGCAGTTATCTTCCAGTGCCTGCTCAACGCCACGCACAAAGCGCGCGCCAACCACAGAGCCCATTGAGCCGCCCATAAAGGAGAACTCAAAAGCCACCGCCACCACTGGCATACCGTGCAGGGTGCCTTTCATGGCGATCAGAGCATCTTTCTCACCGGTGTCTTTCTGCGCGGCAACCAGACGATCTTTGTACTTCTTAGAATCGCGGAACTTGAGCAGATCCTTCGGTTCCAGCTCGCTGCCTAATTCAACCAGAGAACCTTCATCCAGCATGGTGTGCAAACGCTCACGGGCGTGCATGCGCATGTGGTGGTCGCACTTCGGGCAGACCTCAAGGTTACGCTCCAGTTCGGCGCGGTACAGCACCTGACCACAGCTATCGCATTTGGTCCAGACCCCTTCAGGGATACTGGCTTTGCGTGTTGGCGTGGTGGTGCTTTTATTCAGTATGCGTTCAATCCAGCTCATTGATGACCTTTCTGTTTAATGCTGACCTGGTCCAGTCTTCTTGTGACTGCTGAAATCACCTTCAGCAGGCCGTAAATGTCGCTCATTAAACCACAACCCGTTCACGCTGTGGATAAAAATCTGGTGACAGCCTTACTGTGGCTTCTGCTGACGTGCCTGACGGCGATGGCGCCATACTTCAATCACGCCTGGCAAAATTGAGACCACAATGATGCCAACAATCAGCAGTTTTAGGTTCTCCTGTACCACCGGCAAATCACCAAACAGGTAACCGGCATAGGAGAACAACAGCACCCACAGCAGTGCGCCCGTCACGTTGAAGAGCGCAAAGTGGCGATAAGACATGTGTCCCATCCCCGCCACAAAGGGGGCAAAGGTTCGCACGATTGGTACAAAGCGCGCAAGTATAATGGTTTTGCCACCGTGGCGATCGTAGAAGGCGTGGGTCTTATCCAGATAGCTGCGACGGAAAATTTTCGAGTTCGGATTGCTAAACAGCTTCTCACCGAACAACCGACCAATAGTGTAGTTCACCGCATCGCCGAGGATGGCAGCAACCACCAGCAGCGTGACCATTAAATGCACGTTGAGATCGTTACCCGGCAGTGCCGCCAGCGCGCCAGCAACAAACAGTAACGAATCCCCTGGCAGGAAAGGTGTGACCACCAGGCCGGTTTCGCAGAACAGGATCAGGAACAGAATGGCGTAAATCCAGACGCCGTACTGCGCCACCAGTTCGGCTAAATGCACATCAATATGGAGAATAAAGTCGATCAAAAAGTGGATGAATTCCATAATGTTCCGGCTCCCAAACATCCTTACTCATTTAAATTAATCTGCGAGGAACAACGGTCCCAACGCAGGCTGAGGTAACGCAAAGTGAGATGGGTAATCCACCGCCACCAAATACAACCCCTCGGCTTTAGCGGTCGCTGCCGCCAGAGTACGATCTTTTGCCGCCAGCAACTCAGCCATCCAGCTTTCCGGCTGGTTGCCGCAGCCAATTTCCATTAGGCTGCCGACAATATTGCGCACCATGTGGTGCACGAACGCGTTGGCTTTGATATCGACAATCACATAAGGTCCGTAACGTGTGACGTTAAGGTGCATCACGTTGCGCCACGGCGTGCGCGACTGGCACTGCACCGCACGGAACGAGGTAAAGTCGTTCTCGCCAATTAAACACTGACCGGCACGCTGCATTTTCTCGACATCCAGCGGATGATAAAAATGGGTGATGCCGTTGCCAAGAATCGCCGGTCGCAGCCGCTGATTGAAAATCACATAGCGGTAACGACGCGCGGTGGCGCTAAAGCGGGCATGAAATTCCTCCGGCACCGCTTTCACCCAACGTACCGCGATGTCATCCGGCAGGTTGGCATTGACGCCCAGCGTCCAGGCGCTGTCGGCGCGCTGCGAGGTGGTTTCGAAATGCACCACTTGCCCGGTACCGTGCACACCGGCATCCGTGCGTCCGGCGCAGAACACCACCACCGGGTGATTCGCCACTTTCGACAGCGCTTTTTCCAGCTTTTCCTGCACGCTGCGCACTTCGTTCTGTCGCTGCCAGCCGTAGTAACGGCTGCCGTCGTACTCAATGCCTAACGCCAGCTTAAATGTCGTTTCTTCAGACAACATTAATAGAAGTACTCCTGCACCAATTTCTCAGCGGTTTTTACCGCCATCAGTGCGCCGCCGAAACGAACGTTGTCAGCCACGGACCAGAATTGCAGCAGCTCAGGGAGACCGTAATCATTACGCACATTGCCAATGCTCAGCGCATCATTGCCTGATGCATCGCTGACGGGCGTCGGATATTCACCGTCCTCACTGAGGTTGATGTCATCAGCACGCGCCAGTTCATCTCGCGCTTCTTCGGCTGACAGCGGACGTAAATTTTCGACATGCACAATCTGCGTGTTGCCGTAAAACACTGGCGCCTGCACGCTGCTGACGGCAATTGGCAAGCCTTCGTCCTGCAGCACTTTGCGCACCTGATCCACCAGACGACGTTCACTCTCCACGCTGCCATGGCTATCCGCTAACTGCGGCAACAGGTTGAACGCCAACTGACGACCAAAATAGTGCTCATCTGCCGGTACACCATTCAGCAAACGTGCGCTTTCGCCCGCCAGGCCATCCACTGCCGCTTTACCGTGGCTGGAAACCGACATCAGATTGGTCACCTGCAAACGGCTTAACCCCGCCGTATCCACCAGCGGTTTGATAGCGCTTAACAGCTGGCTTACCAGCGCATCGGCCACCGTCACGATATTGCGATTGCGATAATCGGCCAGCACCTGCGGGTTCACATCAGGCACCACCAGCGGGACATCCGGCTCCAGCGCGAACAGATCGCTGCTGTCGATCACCAGGCAACCCTGGCTTGCGGCTTCATCCGCGTAACGCGCGGAAGCTTCACGTCCGGCAGCGAAAAACGAAAGCTGCGCCTGCGTCCAGTCAAATTCAGCCGCATCCTGCACGCGCAGGGTGCGACCATCAAAACGCACACTTTCACCGGCGCTGTTTTCACTCGCCAGCAGATACAATTCACCAACCGGGAACTGGCGTTCTGCCAGCAATTCCAGTACAGCGTTCCCTACTGCGCCTGTTGCGCCCAATAGCGCAATATTCCAGCCGTCAGACATGTTGGTTTACTCCAGACAATGACATAAAAACAGAAGGCGGTGATGACACCGCCTGACATTTAAGACTTTTCCCGAGCGAAAACGCAGGGGATTGATTTAACTTTACAAACTGGCGCGGAAACCGAGCTTTTCCAGCATCGCGGCGCTATCAGCATCATCACATTTCACCTGCAGTGATGACCATTCACGACGCTCTTCATACTGCTTGCGCAGGCGATCAAATTCGCCCGGTTTGGCAGCCACTTTTCGCAGTGGCGCATCGTCGCGGCGCACATCATACACCAGGTGCACCAGTCGTTTCAGCGTTGGCTGATCGAGCTTGCCGTGCAGCGTAATGGTGCCAAATTCCGGTGCAGGCAGCAGACTCTCCAGCGCCACCTGTTGCGGCTGACCGATAAACGCGCACCAGGCTTCAAATACTTGTGTGGTGCCGCGCGCTTTGCCTTCCAGCGTATAGCCCGCGATATGTGCCGTGGCGATATCGACTTTGTCCAGCAGATCGAGGTTCAGATCCGGCTCCGGCTCCCACACATCCAGCACCACGCTGAGGTCGCTGCGCATTTTCATCACTTCAAGCAGCGCGGCGTTATCCACCACCGGGCCACGGCAGGCATTGATCAGAATGGTGTTGGGTTGGAGTGCCATCAGCAGTGCCATATCGGCCAGGTGCCAGCTTTTGTAGGGGCCGTCTTTAAATAGCGGCGTATGGAAGGTCAGAATATCGGCCTGCGCCACCAGCTCATCCAGCGTGTGGAACGTTTCCTGATCGCCACGATCCGCACGCGGCGGATCGCACAGCAGGGTTTTCACCCCCCAGGCTTCAAGACGTTTTTGCAAACGCCCCCCCACATTGCCCACACCGACAATACCTACGGTACGATCGCGCAGTTCAAAACCATCGCGTTCGGCCAGCAGCAGTAAGGAGGAGAACACATACTCCACCACCGCAATTGCGTTACAGCCGGGTGCCGCCGAGAAGGCGATTCCGGCGGCCGCCAAAGAAGCATCGTCCACATGATCAGTGCCAGCCGTGGCGGTGCCAACGAACTTCACCGGCGTACCGGCCAGCAGCGCCGCATTCACTTTAGTCACCGAGCGCACCATCAGTCCGCTGGCATCCTGTAACTCTGCTTCGGGTAACGGACGTCCCGGCACGGCCAATACTTCACCCGTTCGACTGAAGAGTTCACGAGCGTAAGGCATGTTTTCATCGACGAGAATTTTCACTGCGGCGGTCCTGTCTACTGAGGCGTTTTGAGGTGCGTATTCTTACATAAAGCCGGGGATTAACCTAACCGGCTGCGATAGCGGTCCGGTGTAGTGCCGGCCTGCTGCTGGAACATCACAATCAGCGCCGACGACGAGCTATAACCCAGTTCGTGTGCAATGCCTTGCACGCTGCACCCCTGCTCCAGCAGCGCAATGGCACGCAAAAACCGTAAACGCTGGCGCCATTCGCTGAAAGACATCTTCAACTGCTGCTGACAACGTCGCGCCAGCGTACGCTCGGTGGTGAACACCCGCTTCGCCCATTGTGCCAGCGTGGTGTTATCACCGGGATTTTCTTCCAGCGCGCGCAAAATAGGCGCGAGAAATTTGTCGTCCGACAACGGCAAATAGCTGGTGTGCACCGGTGCCTGACGCAGACGATCAATCAAGACTTCACACAGTCGCCAGTCCGCTTCGGTTTGAGGCTGCTCCAACTCACGCTGTGCAAAATCATTCATGATGGCGTGCACAATCGCATCAACGTGCAGTAAACAGGCATTGTCGGGCATCCCCGCACAGAGATCGGCGGCGAGATTGAAGGTGCGGAACTGGGCATGGCAATGGTTATAGCTGCTGTGGCGCTGTTCTGGCGGGATCCAGATCGGCATATCAGCGGGCGTTAATAACCGTTCCCCCTCCACTTCCATCTCCAGCACGTGGCTGGTGACAAAAATCACCTGACCCCAACTGTGCAGATGCGGGAGATATTCAGTTTTCGCATTAGCCTGCTCGTAGCGCATAAAATAGCGCAGTAGCGGCGCATCAATCGGCGGCTGATACTCGATCTGTAAATTCATTCTGTCCGGTCACTAACGAATATTGTCCGATTTTAACTATCTGAACAAAACCGGTCAAATGTAAACTATTCGCGATTAAACTCAGGAGTCGTACGATGAATTTACTGTTTCCGTTGATTGCGGTGATGATCTGGTCGATCAACACCATTGTCAGCAAACTCTCTGCCGGGAGCATCGATCCTGCCGCCATCTCCTTTTATCGCTGGCTGCTGGCGCTCATCGTGCTGGCCCCCTTCAGCCTGCCCGGCGTGTGGCGCCATCGCCATGCCGTGAAGGCCAATCTGTGGCGATTATTGATCCTCGGCCTGTTGGGCATGGTGCTTTATCAGAGTCTCGCCTACTATGCCGCCCACAGCGTGTCGGCGGTGATGATGGGTATATTGGGTGCCACGATTCCGCTACTGACCATTCTGCTCAGCCTGTTCGTTTTACGCCTTGCGCCGACGCGCGGCATTTTGATCGGCGGCCTGTTGTCCTTTGCCGGTTTAGTATGGTTGGTGAGTGAAGGGAATCCAGCTCAGTTGCTGAATCAGCGTCTGGGCAACGGCGAGTTGATGATGCTGGCGGCTTCCACCTCGTATGCGCTTTACGGTGTGCTGACCAAACGCTGGGCGATCCCTCTGCCGACCTGGCAGAGCCTGTACGTGCAGATTTTCTTTGGTGTGTTGCTGTTACTGCCTGGATTCTTGCGCGCACCGGACGTCACGCTGAACTTGCATAACATTCCGCTGGTGCTGTTTGCCGGGCTGTTCGCGTCCATTATCGCGCCGTTCTTGTGGATCCTTGGTGTGCAACGTCTAGGTGCCAGTACCACCACCATTTTTATGAATTTTGTGCCCGCGTTTACCGCCATCATTGCCGTGATGTTCCTGCATGAGCAACTGCATGCCTATCACTGGATTGGCGGTGGCATGACGTTAGTGGGTGTGATTCTGGCACAACGCCTGAAAACACCGCTGCGCAAGCCACGTGAACGTACCGTTCAGCTCAGCGAAAGCTGATGATGATGCGCAGCCCGCCCAGCTGCGGGCTGCGATCCAGCAGCAACTGCGCACCGTGCCAGGCACAGATATCTTTGACCAGCGCCAGCCCGATGCCCGCACCGGGCTGGCTGGCAGTATCCAGGCGACCAAACGGCTGCAATGCCTGATGCTGTTGTGCCGCGCTAATGCCCGGTCCGCTGTCCTCAATTTCCAGCTGCTTCTCCCGCAATCTCGCCGTGACGATCCCGCCTTCTGGCGTGTATTTAATCGCATTGTCCAGCAGGTTGGCACAGAGTTCGGCCAGTAATAAGCCATCGCCTTGCACCACACAGGGAATGTCGCCTTCAAATCCCAGATCGATGTGTTTGTGGCGCGCGCCGGCATAGCTGCTGAAACATGCCTGTTCCACAATTTCATTCAAACTGACCCGAGAAAAAGGCTTGTCCTCACCGTGCCGGGCTTTTATTTGCGCCAGCTGCAATAGCCGATCGGTAAGTTGCACCGTATCGTTGAGCGTATGGCGCATGCCAAGCAAACTTTCGCGCCACTGCGCAGGATCATCACTGTTGAGCGCAACGCCAACCTGGGTTTTTAAAATAGTGAGCGGTGTACGTAATTGGTGTGAAACGTCGGCACTAAAGCGTTCCTGTCGTGCCAGCAAGCCCCGCAGTCGTTCCAGATGCCGGTTAAAGGCAATAATTAACGGCTGCAATTCCGACCAGGGTAATAGCGACGGCAAAGGCGTCAACTCACCTGGCGCACGTCGTAGCATGATGCGCGATAATCGGCGCAGCGGCCGCAACACTTTGCGTAATAACAGGCTGGCTAACAGCAGAGTAATCAACACCAGAAAGCTTTGACTGATCAACGCGGTGCGCAATAATCCTTCCGCAAACCCATGACGAGAATTCAGGGTTTCGGCCACCAGAACCAGCGCCATCCCCTCTACGCCCTGCTCGTTTACCGGTTGCCATAACGCCGCAATCCGAATCGGCTGCTTACGATAGCTGCCGTCGTAAAAGTGCACTAATGCGGGATAGGCTTCAGAAAGCGGCGCATTGCGCGGTAAAGGGGGCAGATCGGGGTAACCTGAAAGGGTTTTGCCTTGCGGCGAGATCACCTGATAGAACAGCTGATCGTTCATGTTGCGCTCAAAACTGTCGAGCACCACCCAGGGCACATCCACCTCCAAATGGTTCTGTCGCACCACCAGCCTTTCCGCCACCGTGCGGGCCGAGGCGAGAAGTGAACGATCGTAGGCCTGATTCGCCGCCTGCAGCGCACTCTGGTAATGGGTATAAACCGACAACCCCCACAGCAACATCAACGGAGCGCCCAACCACAGTAGCAGTTCACCACGCAGTGAATGGCTCAGGCGCACGGCTGGCACTCCAGACTGTATCCCAGCCCACGTAGCGTCACGATGGCAACATCGCTGCCCTGCAGCTTTTTCCGCACCCGATGCACATACAGTTCAATGCTTTCCAGGCTGGCTTCATCGGTTAAGGTAAAGGTCTGTTCATAAAGATGCTGGCGTGACACCGGACGTCCAGGGCGTTGCATCAAAGTCGAGAGCACGCTGGCTTCACGCGGCGTGAGCATCAACGGTTTATGATTCAGCAGAAAATAGCCTTCGCCGTCACGTTCCAGTTGGCCCACGGTCTGCGATTGCATAGTCTGCCCCTGGCTGCGACGCAACAGCGCCCGCAGGCGCGCTTCCAGCTCATCCAGTTCAAAGGGTTTAGTGAGATAGTCGTCCGCGCCCGCATTGAGGCCCTGCACGCGCTGTTCCAGCGCACTTTTAGCCGTGAGCAACAATACCGGCGTGGTTTGCCCACGCTTACGCAAACGCGCCAGCACCGCCAGACCATCCAGCCGTGGCAGTGATACATCCAGCACCACCACCGCATAGTCTTCGCTCTGCAACACATGGTCTGCCGCCAGGCCATCCGCGACCCAATCCACGGCAAAACCTTTCTGTGTCAGCGCTTTTTGCAGCCAGCTGGCCAGGTCAACCGTATCTTCCACCAGTAAGAGACGCATATCACATCCTGATACTTTTCCCGAGCACTGAAAGGTAAATGAAAGGTTACACCATTAACAATTCAGCAACGCCGAATGTTCGGCAGTTGTCACACTCTGGAAGCATGAATGGAGCGAATAATGAAAAAAATCTTACCCATCGCCCTCGCCTCAACCCTCGTGGCTTTGTCGATCTCTTCTGCGCTGGCAGAAGCGCCAGACCGGACAGAATGTATCGCCCCCGCCAAACCCGGCGGTGGCTTTGATCTGACCTGTAAATTGATTCAGGTTTCCATGCAGGAAACCGGCGAAATCAGTAAACCGATGCGCGTGACCTATATGCCCGGCGGTGTGGGAGCGGTGGCTTACAACGCCATCATTGCTCAGCGCCCCGCCGAAGCAGGCACGCTGGTGGCCTTCTCCGGCGGTTCGTTGCTCAATCTCTCTCAGGGCAAGTTTGGCCGCTATTCAGAAAGTGACGTGAAGTGGCTGGCTGCCGTCGGCACCGATTATGGCATCGTCGCGGTACGCAATGACGCCCCATGGAAAAACCTCGGTGAACTGATGGAAGCCATGAAGAGCGATCCCACCAAAGTGGTGGTCGGCGCAGGTGCTTCGATCGGGAGTCAGGACTGGATGAAAACCGCCCTGCTGGCTCGCGAAGCGGGCATCGACCCACGCAAGATGCGCTATGTCGCGTTTGAGGGCGGTGGCGAGCCGGTAACGGCTCTGCTTGGCAACCATATTCAGGTGGTCTCCGGGGATATGAGCGAGATGGTGCCACATTTGCAAGCCGGCAAGTTGCGCGTGCTGGCAGTGATGTCTGATAAACGCTTACCGGGTGAACTGGCGAGTGTGCCAACTGCCAAAGAGCAAGGCTATAACGTCGAGTGGCCGATTATTCGCGGTTATTACCTTGGTCCAAAAGTGACTGACGCGGAATATCAGTGGTGGGAAGACGCGTTCAAAAAATTGGTGACTACCAAAGAGTTTCAGCAACAGCGAGATATGCGCGGACTGTTTGAGTTCAACATGTTCGGCAGCGAGCTGGATGCCTACGTGAAAAAACAGGTGGCTGATTATCGCGAAAAAGCCAAATCCTTTGGCCTGGCCAAATAACGGAGTCGATGATGAGCGATCGTATCTTCGCCGGTATCTGGCTGCTGCTGTGCATTGCCGGGCTGTTTATTGCCTGGCAAATCCAGAGTGAATACAGCTATGAACCGGTCGGCCCACGCCCTTTCCCGATGCTGCTGCTGGGATTAATGGCGATTTGCGCCGTGATGATGTTACTGCGCAAACCCGATCTGGTGCAGTGGCCTTCCGCCACCACACTGAAAAAGTTAGTGCTGATGTGCGTCATGCTGATGGTATATGGCTGGCTGTTTGAGCGTCTGGGTTTTGCTGCATGCACCACGCTGCTGACCTTTGGCATTGGGCTGTTGTTTGGCGCGCGCTGGTGGGCGGCTGCGGTGTCCGGTGTGGTGATGGGCATAGCACTGTTTTATGCCTTTGACCGCCTGCTCGATGTCACCTTGCCCGTCGGCAGCTGGTTCAATTAACGGGAGTCTCACATGGATACCTGGTCTTTTCTGATGCAAGGGTTTGCCGTCGCGATGACGCCGGAAAACCTGATGATCGCACTCATCGGCTGCTTTATTGGCACCATTGTTGGCCTACTGCCCGGACTCGGGCCGATTAACGGTGTCGCGATCCTGATGCCGCTGGCGTTTGCTCTGCACTTACCTGCCGAGTCCGCGCTGATCCTGCTTGCTACGGTCTACATCGGTTGCGAGTACGGTGGTCGTATCTCCTCTATTTTGCTTAACGTGCCAGGCGATGCCGGGGCGATCATGACCGCGCTGGATGGCTATCCGATGGCGCAACAGGGCAAAGCTGGCGTGGCCCTGTCGATCTCAGCAGTGAGTTCATTTATTGGATCCACTATCGCCATTCTCGGCATTATTCTCTTTGCCCCTATATTGGCCAACTGGTCACTGGCCTTTGGTCCGGCGGAGTATTTCGCGCTGATGGTGTTTGCGATTGCCTGCCTGGGCAGCATGATGAGCCACAATCCGTTGAAATCGTTTTTAGCCGCGCTGATCGGTTTGGGTATGGCCACCGTTGGCGTCGATGCCAATACCGGCGTCTATCGCTTCACCTTCGACAGCGTGCACCTCTCCGACGGTATCCAATTTGTGGTCGTGGTGATCGGGCTTTTTTCTGTCAGTGAAATACTGCTGATGCTGGAATCCACCAGTAGCGGGCAGAAAGTGGTTCGCGCCAGTGGCCGCATGATGTTCAACATGAAAGAAGCGGCGCAGGCAACCGGTGCCACCTTACGTTCCTCCTTTATCGGCTTCTTTGTTGGCGTACTGCCCGGCGCCGGTGCCACCATCGCCAGTGCCATCGCTTATATGAGCGAGAAAAAAATCAGCGGCAGCGACCAGTTTGGTAAAGGCGATATTCGCGGCGTGGCGGCACCTGAAGCGGCCAACAACGCCTCGGCTTGTGGCTCCTTTATTCCGATGCTGACGCTGGGTATTCCGGGCTCCGGCACCACGGCGGTGATGGTCGGTGCGCTGACGCTGTACAACATCACACCCGGCCCGGCGATGTTTACCGAACAGCCGGATATCGTCTGGGGTCTGATTGCAGCATTGCTGATTGGCAACGTCATGCTGCTGATCATGAACATCCCGATGATCAACATCTTCGCCCGCATGCTGACCATCCCGCTGTGGTTCCTGGTACCCGCCATCGCCGCGATCTCTGCAGTGGGCGTTTACGCCGTGCACAGTACCACTTTTGATCTGTTGCTAATGGTCGGACTGGGTATCTTTGGCTATATCTTGCGTAAAATGGATTTCCCGATGTCGCCGCTGATACTGGGCTTCGTGCTGGGAGAGATGCTGGAGCAAAACCTGCGCCGTGCGCTCTCCATCAGTAACGGCAACCTGCCGATTCTATGGGAAAGCCTGATCTGCAAAGTGTTGCTGGTGTTGGCGATCGCTGTCCTGATCGTGCCGCCACTGTGGAAACGCTGGCGTCGTAAGCGTCTCAAACTGGCTGAAGCTGAATAAATCCAGAACTGACGCGATTTCCCCTCACTGCCCCCGTGGATTTCCCGGGGGCTTTTGCTATCATATGGCCTCTTTTTTCCGGCGCACCCGGATCTGACCTCGTTTTTCAAGGATTCCGCCATGCAACCTCTCAGCGGTCCCGGTGTGCCCGCGGGCGATCGTACAACGCTCACTAATGCGACTGGCCCAACTCGTCCTGGCGGACCGGCGGGCGAACAGCCGCTCTCCCCTGCCCAGCGCACCACGCTGGAACGTCTGATTGTGCGCATCATGTCACTCAGTACCTTGAAAGCCCCGGAATTGTGGGCTGGCGTACGCCATGAAGTAGGCGTGAAGAATGATGCTGAGCTGCAATCGCGTCATTTTCCTGCTGCCGAACAGCATTTGAATGGGCGTCTGACCCAGGTACAGAACAGCCTTGCCACACGTCAGCTGTTGCAGCAGTTGCTGGAAAAGCTGCCGCAGGGCAATAATCGCCAGGCGGTGAGCGACTTTATCCGTCAGCAATTTAACCAAACGGTGCTGAGTGCGCTGTCGCAAGACCAGTTACATCAGGTGCTGACCATGCTGCAAAATGGGCAGATGGCGATCCCGCAGCCGCAGCAAACGCGCGCGTCCGACCGCACGCTGCTGCCAGCTGAACAGCAATCGCTGAATCAACAAGTTACGCGCCTTGCGGCCACGACCGGCGAATCACCGGTCAAGCTGCTGTCTGAAGCGCTGAAACTGGTCAATCTGAAGAGTGGCGATCCAATTCCCTCTCGCCACTTCCCGCTGCTGACACAATATTTGCAGGTACGTCAGACATTGGGTCAACACAGCGCACCGACCTTACAAATGCTGGAAACTTCGCTGAAGCAGCCGCTGACACATGACGAGCAACGGCTGCTGGAGGATTATAGCCAGCAGCGTTTCCAGGCCACGCCGCAGACGGTACTGACGCCCGCGCAAACGCAAGATCTTATCAACTTGCTGTTTAGCCGCCGCGTCGAGAAAACGCTGGAGCAGCCGCACGCCGCCAGTGATTTACGTCCGCAGCCGATCTGGTCGCCGTGGATTGAGATTTTGCCGCGTCCGCTGGCACAGCGCCCGGCACTGACATTGATTCTGGGCCTGGCACTATTCTTCTTTTTACTCTGGCTGTTCCTGTAATTTAGCAGCCACAGTGCGCGCCGGATGCGGCCTGTGGCCACTCGCCCGGAGACGTTCCCCACGTTAATGGATGCCCATCGCGCTTCCAGAAATCCAGTCCACCGATCAACTCTTTGACCTGAAAACCCAGCGAAGCCAGTTTCCATGCCGCTTTCGTTGAGCCGTTGCAGCCGATTCCATCGCAGTATGTGATATACACCTTACTGCGATCCAACTGTGCAGTGGAGTCGGCATTCATAGTGCGATGCGGAAACGAAATCGCCCCGGTGATGTGCCCCGCCAGATAGACATCAGTGGATCGCGCATCAACCACCACTATCGCATTGACGCCTTGCGCCAGATCCTCTGCCAAATCCCAGGCATCGGTGTAATAACTCAGTTTGTGCTGCAGATACGCCACGCTTTCCTGAGGATCCGCAGGAGGGAAGAGTAAGACTGATGACATCGCATTCTCCTTGTGTAATTTTCCCTGAGTTTACGGCAAAGTGGTCTGCAATCTGATACCAGTTTCGCCACAGTGATAAGACCACCATGCGCCACTCTTTTTTAGCCTTGTTTAATCACACGTCATCCGGCGGCTTACGTGAACGTTTATGCCATACGCTACGTGAGGCCATAACCCGCGGCCATTTGCACCATCAACAACGCTTACCCTCCAGCCGTCAGTTAGCCGAGGATTTATCATTGTCGCGAGTGACGGTGGAAGCCGCTTATGCGCAGCTGGAGAGTGAAGGCTATCTGGAGAGACGGGCGGGTCGGGGTACTTTTGTATCGATTGCAATGCCTGCACGGGCGGCGACCACACCCGCACAGGGTTCACCCCGATTTTCCCGACGCGGCGAGCAGATCCTGGCGACAGGTGGCTGCCAGGATCCGCCCTTCCCCCATGCGTTTGCCGCCGGTTCGCCTGAATTACGCGCTTTCCCGCATACCCAATGGCGCCGGATCAGTAACAGCGTGCAGCGCTCGCTGGGCAGCCAGGTGATGGGTTATGGCGATCCACTAGGCTTTATGCCGCTTCGTGAGGCGGTGGCGGATTATCTGGCGTTATCACGCGGGGTGCGCTGTGCTGCCGGGCAAGTCGTTATCCTAACCAGTTCACAGCAGGCCCTGCAGTTACTGGCACTGATGTTACTGGATGCCAATGATGAAGTGTGGCTTGAGGAGCCTGGCTATCCCGGCGCGCGTAACGCTTTCCTCGCTGCGGGTGCACACTGCCGCGCGATGACGTTGGATAGCGAAGGCGCGATGCCGCTTGAAGGAGACGCGAGGCTGGTTTATCTGACGCCGGGACATCACTATCCCACCGGTACCGCGATGAGCCTTGCCCGCCGCCTGCAGTGGCTCGACTGGGCGCACCAGCAGCAAAGCTGGTTAATTGAGGATGATTACGACAGTGAGTTTCACTATGACGATCGCCCGCTTCCCGCCTTACAGGGATTGGAGGATAACAGCCGGGTTATCTGCCTTGGCACTTTTTCCAAAACGCTCTTCCCTTCCCTGCGGCTGGCGTGGATGGTCGTGCCGCCAGCACTGGTAGATGCCATGGGTCGCGCGCGCAGCATTCTGGATGGTCACAGCGCGCTGTTGCCACAAGCGATTACCGCTGAGTTCCTCCAACAAGGCCATTTTGCCAGCCACCTGCGGCTGATGCGCCAGCTTTACCACAGCCGTCGCGATCGGTTACTTGAACAGATCAACACGCGCCTGCAGCCGTGGCTGAAGCCGCTGCAGTCGTCTGGCGGGCTGCAGCTGACGGTGGCATTGCATCAGGGTGAGGAAGCACAACTCACGCAGCAGGCGAGGGAAATCGGTCTGCTGTTGCCGCGCCTGTCACCGTTGTACGCCGACAGTCAGCCACAACCGGGCTGGCTGCTGGGCTTTGCTGCGCTGACGCCGGGTGAGATTGTCAGCGCCTGCGATAAGCTGGTTACGCTGCTTTCGCGCTACGCGCAAACGTCCAGGTGACGAGAATGCCCAAGGCTGCACAGCAGGCACCGGCAAGGTAGACCGATCCATAACCCAGGGCCGTGGCGAGCAAACCCGTCAGCGGGCCGCTGGCACCGTAAGCAATATCCTGAAAAGCGGAAAAACCGCCCAGCGCCGTGCCACGAATTTGCGGTGAGACGCGTTTGATCACCTCGACGCCAAGCGCCGGGAAAATCAGTGAACAGCCGCAACCGGTGAGCGCAGCACCAATCAGCGCCATCCAGCCAGAAGTTGCGCAGGCCAGCACCAGCAAACCGGCGGTTTCCACCAGCAGCGAAATCATCGCAACGCGCACACCACCGTGACGATCCGGCAAACCGCCAAAGAACACGCGCACCAATACAAAAGCACAGCCGAATGCGGTCAGGGCAAAACCGGCATTGCCCCAGTTTTCTGCGGCAAAATAGAGCGAGGTAAAAGTGCCGATCACGGCGAAGCCGGTGCCCTGTAACGCCAGCGCGATGCCGGGTTGAAAGATGGTTTTCACCACGCTGAACAGAGAAGGACGTTCGCCACCCACCACCGGCACTTTACTGACCCAGCTATTGATCGCCAGCGAGAGCAGTGGCAACAGCAGCGCGACAGCACCGAGTGCCGCGAATCCGCCATGTTGATTGATCAACAAACCCAGCGGCGCGCCCGCCGCCAGCGATCCATAAATCGCCATACCGTTCCACGACATCACCAGGCCGGATCGTTTGCTTCCCACCAGCCCCATGCCCCAGGTCAGATTGCCGGTGAGCAGCAAGCTTTCACCAAATCCGAGTAACAAACGCCCCACTGCCAGCAAACCAAATTTTGCCCACGGCGAAACCGGCAACAACGCCGCGGCCAGATACGCCACACCCACCAGCGCGATGGCGATCATACCGTGTTGGGTGGTGAGCTTCGCGCCGTGCTGATCGGCTCGGCGTCCGGCGAAGCTGCGCGTCAGCAACGTGGCGAAGAATTGAATGCCCACCGCGACGCCCACCATCAGGTTGCTCATGCCCAATTCCTGATGCACGTACAGCGGGATAACCGGGAGCGCCAGGCCTGCGGTTAAGTAAGTGAGAAACACCGCAAAGGATATGCAACCCAAAGGCAGCACAGATTGCGTCTGCGTATCAGCAGCCGTGGTCATGATGGTATGAACTCCTTGTTCAGAGCATGCGCGACAGGCGACAACCCAACACACGCTTACGTCCTGGGTCCGGACGAAAACGGGTTATTTGGTTCATAACGTGGGCAAACGATTATTTTATTTCAGGCAAGATGGGATGAGTGTAGGCAAGCAGCGGGGGAAATGTCAAAAACAACAGGGGCCGGATAGACCGGCCCCTGGAAAACGGTGATCACGCTATTAAGCTGGAAGCTTACGCATGGTTAAGGTGGCGTTGGTGCCGCCGAAACCGAAGCTGTTGGACATCACGGTGGTCAGCGCTTTTTCAGTCGGCTGCGTCACGATGTTCAGGCCTTTACCCGCTTCATCAATCTCTTCAATGTTGATGCTTGGTGCGATGAAGCTATGCTCCAGCATCAGCAAGGTGTAGATCGCTTCCTGCACGCCCGCTGCACCCAGTGAGTGACCGGTCATGGCTTTGGTAGCAGAAATGTACGGTGAGTTGTCACCAAACACTTCGCGAATCGCACCCAGCTCTTTCACATCACCGACAGGTGTAGAAGTACCGTGGGTGTTGAGGTAATCGATTGGGGTATCAACGCCCTGCATCGCCATCTTCATGCAACGCACTGCGCCTTCGCCTGATGGTGCCACCATATCAGCACCGTCAGAGGTCGCGCCGTAGCCAACGATTTCTGCGTAAATGTGTGCGCCACGTGCCAGAGCATGCTCCAGCTCTTCAACCACCACCATACCGCCGCCGCCTGCGATCACGAAACCATCACGGTTCGCATCATAGGTACGGGAAGCTTTTTCTGGCGTCTCGTTGTATTTGGTAGACAGTGCGCCCATCGCATCGAACTCACAGGCCATTTCCCAGCTCAGCTCCTCGCCGCCGCCAGCAAACACGATGTCCTGTTTGCCCAACTGAATCTGCTCGACCGCGTTACCGATGCAGTGTGCGGAAGTGGCACAAGCAGAGCTAATTGAGTAGTTCACACCGTGGATTTTGAATGGGGTAGCCAGACAAGCTGATACACCTGAACCCATGGCTTTGGTCACCACATAAGGGCCAACGGCTTTCAGACCACGCGGGCCACGCATCGCATCGGCACCGAAGACCTGGTAACGCGGAGAACCACCGCCTGAACCGGCAATCAGACCCACGCGTGGGTTGTTCTGATACTGCTCGTCAGTCAGGCCGGAATCCTGAATCGCTTCTGCCATAGACAGATAAGCGTAGATTGAAGCATCACTCATGAAACGCACGATTTTGCGATCGATGAGCCCGTTGGTATCCAGTTTGACGTTGCCCCATACGTGGCTGCGCATACCGATATCTCTCATCTCTTCAGAGAAGGTGATACCCGAACGGCCTTCACGCAGAGAAGCCAGCACTTCTTGCTGGTTATTACCAATGCTGGAAACGATACCCAGGCCAGTAATCACTGCACGTTTCATTCAATAGTCCTCATTCCACTTCTTTTGGATTGACGTGCACTCTAGCTTACAGTTGTAAGCCGAACAAGTCCGATCAGCCATTTCCTTTTGTAAATTTGCGTCATGTGACGGCAGTCGTTAAAATCGCGCCACTGCCTGAAAAACGAGCCTTTCCCGTGAAATTAGCCCCGGTTGAACACGCGCAATTAAACTGGAATGATCAGGGTACACCTGTTTCCCGAGCATTCGATGACGTCTATTTCTCCAACGACAACGGGTTGGAGGAGACGCGCTATGTTTTCCTCAACGGCAACCAAATTCCTGTCCGTTTCGCTCAACATTCACGCGATATTTTTATTGTCGCGGAAAGCGGTTTTGGGACGGGTCTGAACTTTCTTACCTTGTGGCAAGCGTTCGATCGCTTCTGTAGCGAACATCCCGACGCGACACTTAAGCGTCTGCACTTCATTAGCTGCGAAAAATTCCCACTGACGCAAACCGATCTGGTCGCAGCGCACGCACACTGGCCTGAGCTGGCGCACTGGTCAGAACAGTTACAGCAACAGTGGCCACAGGCGCTGCCGGGTTGCCAGCGTTTACTGTTCAACAACGGTAAAGTCACGCTCGATCTCTGGCTCGGTGATATTAACGCGCTAATTAATACCTTTGATGACAGTCTCAATGCTCAGGTGGATGCATGGTTTTTAGATGGTTTTGCGCCGTCTAAAAATCCGGAGATGTGGACGCCGGAACTGTTCGCCGCCATGGCCCGTCTGGCCCGGCCGGGTGGGACGCTGGCGACCTTCACCTCGGCAGGTTTTGTCCGTCGCGGATTACAGGAAGCAGGTTTTACCGTGGCTAAGCGCAAAGGCTTTGGTCACAAACGCGAAATGCTAACGGGCGTAATGGAGCAGGTTGCTGACCTGCCCCACAGCCAACCGTGGTATGCCCGCCCTGCGGCTCGCACTCAGGAAGTGGCGCTGGTTGGCGGTGGCGTGGCGAGTGCCGTACTGGCGCTGGCGCTGTTGCGCCGGGGCTGGAAGGTGACGCTTTATTGCGCGGATGCAGCACCTGCGCTCGGTGCTTCCGGCAACCGTCAGGGCGCACTATATCCGCTGCTCAATCAGCACGATCCCGCTCTCGCCACGTTCTTCCCTGCGGCGTTCACCTTTGCCCGCCGTTTGTATGACCAGCTACCGGTGATGTTCGAGCATGACTGGAGCGGTGTATTGCAACTCGGCTGGGACAGTAAAAGTGCCGATAAGATCGCCCAAATGCTGGAGATGGGATTGCCGCATGATGTGGCGTACGGCGTAAGTCAGGAGGACGCGCAGCAATTAGCGGGCGTCGAAACCGGTAGTGGTGGCATTTTCTATCCTCAGGGCGGCTGGCTCTCTCCGTCGCAACTGACCAGCAACCTATTGGAGCATGCGCAAACGCTGGGTTTACGCCTGCACTGGCTGCATCGCGTCACCACGCTGGAAACCACGACTGAGGGCTGGACCCTGAACTTCAGCGAGCAACCCTCGGTAAATCATCAGCAGGTGGTGCTCGCCAATGGCCATGCGCTGCTGGAAATTGAGCAAAGCAAAGACTTGCCCGTTTACGCGGTGGCGGGTCAGGTCAGTCATGTGCCGACCAATCCTAAGCTGGGCGCGTTAAATACCGTACTCTGCTATGACGGCTATCTCACGCCAGTCAGCCCGAATTTCAGCACCCACTGCATCGGGGCCAGCTACCATCGTGGCGATACCACAACCGATTTCCGTGCTGACGATCAGCAGGAAAACCGCCAGCGCCTGGTGAACTGTCTGCCGGATGCAGAGTGGCCACAGCAGGTGGATATCAGTGATAACGAGGCGCGTGTTGGCGTGCGCTGCGCAACGCGCGATCACTTACCGATGAGTGGCAGCGCGCCTGATTACGCCGCAACGCTGGTGCAATATGCTGATTTGCCGGGGCAACGAGCACGGGGTGAAACCCTTGCCGATGCACCGGTTCATGCCGGTTTATTTGTGCTGGGTGCGCTGGGTTCACGCGGCTTGTGCAGCGCGCCGCTGGCGGCGGAAGTACTGGCGGCACAGATGAGTGGTGAGCCGCAACCGCTGGATATCACCACGCTGGCGGCATTGAATCCGAATCGTTACTGGGTAAGAAAATTGCTGAAAGGTAAGAAAGCGGGACGCTAGGATGGCGGGGCGAGCGGCCGCCCCGACTTATCAGGCGGTCTGACGCGCCTGCTGGAACAAATTATCCCACATGCCAATCACCAGCGCCTGATCGCGTGGTGACAGTTCACCTGCGGCAATCGCATTTTGCAGGCTGTTGGTCACATGGATTTGCAGCGCTTCTGGCGTGTGCTCACCGCTGATTTCAATCTCAGCCACCGCCAGGGTCAGATGACCACGCAGATAGCCACCGGCAAACAGCTCGTCGTCACTGGCGTGATCAACCATATCGTCAATCAATGCCAGGATGCGGGATTCGAATTCTACGATCATCGTCTTGTTCCTTATTGCCCTTGATACGCCGCGCCGCTACTGCGCTGGCTTCACGCTCTTGCCCCGTTACACGCTGGTTCGCGTTCCCGGGGGTCGTTCATTCGCCGTTATGCTGCAACGCGGGTGACTTTGGGTCATTAATAATATGTTTGCGAATCACAGATCTTCCGGCCACGGGAAGTGTGCCGCCGTCAGCGCTGGCGTACCGTAATAGCTGGCTAACGCATCGATAAAACGTGCCGGACGTGCCGGGATACCCTGCTCAAAATAAGTCATCACCTGAGCATGGACCTTGCGCTGGAACGCGATGCGATCGGGTTCACAATCGCCTTCGAGGTTGTCACAGCTGACATTGAAGGGAAAGCCCGCCGCGACACAGAACAGCCACTCCAGCGCCTGTGGCTTGACTTCCACTGACTCGAACTGACTTTGCGTTTGCGCATCCCGCCCATCCGGGCAGTACCAATAACCAAAATCCACCAGCTTGCGGCGCGCTTCACCGGCAATACACCAGTGAGAAATTTCGTGCAGCGCGCTGGCGTAGAAACCGTGAGCAAACACCACGCGATTCCACGGCGATTCCTCATCCGCTGGAAGATAAATAGGTTCGTCATCGCCTTTAATTAGACGGGTCTGAAAGTCTTCAACAAAGCAGCCATCAAAAATATCCACCAGCTGCTGGTAATGATGTTCTGTACTCATAATATTTTAATCTTTAAAAAAATTAGCGCCATTGTCGCATTGGCAGCCGTTCTTGACGAGTACTGCTTTACAGCGTGGCTATCCACGCCAGCAACGCGCTGCCATGGCTATCCCACAATAATTTGGCGCTCATCACAGCGGATACAGTCACCACCATCGGGCGGATCAGCTTCTGACCCCGGCTCAGCACCAGTCTGGCGCCGATACGCGCGCCCACGAATGCGCCAATCAACATGATCACGCCCGTGCCCCACACTACCTTTCCGCCGAACATAAAGAACAGCAGACTGCCGAAATTGGAGGTGAAATTTAGGACTTTGGCGTGGGCGGTGGCTTTGGCAAGATTGAAGCCACACAGCGTCACAAACGCCAATGCATAGAATGAACCGGCACCCGGACCAAAAAAGCCGTCGTAAAAACCGACGCAACCACCGCCGACCAGCGCAAAAGCGATCCCCTGCAGGCGATGCTCACGGTCCGACTCACCCAGTCGCGGCATTAATAGGAACCATAAACCGATGCTGATCAGCAGGAGCGGCAAAATCTGTCGTAGTACATCCGCCTGGATATGCTGAATCAGCACCGTGCCACACACCGCACCGATAAAGGTCATGGCAATGTTCAGCCGCTGTTCGCGCAGATTCACCGCGCCACGACGCACAAAGTAGAGGCTGGCAGAGAAAGATCCGCCCACCGACTGTAACTTATTGGTGGCTAAAGCCTGAGCAGGAGAGAGTCCCGCAGCGAGTAATGAAGGAACGGTGAGTAAGCCACCGCCGCCGGCGATGGAGTCGATAAACGCTGCCAGCACCGCAACCAGAAACAACACGCCCAGCAATAGGGGGCTAACAACAAAGAGGTCCATTTTTTTCTCGTAAAGTTAACCCGACCATTCTTATTGCTGGCTGGGCATCCGTGCTCTCTCCTGGTCTCACACATATCTGTGTCTGGGAGAGAGAACGTTGCCAATACTGCTGCAACAGGAAGCGTCACGGCTAGAGTAAATGACGATCTAATAGTGCCTGACAGGATGGCGGCAACGGCGGCGGCGTTTTCTTCACAGGCGGCGTGCTACCCGGTTTTTTCGGCAGGAACCAACTGTCTAACTCTGCACCACAACCATCACCCGGCGGCGGTGCAGCCTGATCTTCACACTCCAGACTGCCTGCCGGACAGCGCAGACGCACGTGCATGTGGGCACGATGGGCAAACCACGGGCGCACTTTATTCAGCCATGCACGATCGCTTCCGGCATCCGCACAAAGCTGCTTTTTAATCGCCGGATTGACAAAGATACGTGTCACTTCATTATCTTTCGCCGCCAGCTTGATCAGGCTGTCGATCTGCGGCTGCCAATGACGCGCAATCACTTGCTTATCATCCGGTGCCACCAAATCCAGTGGCTGTGGCTTCAGCAGCTGCTGCGCCGTCCAGCGGTTTTGCGGCAGCTGCAACCAGATATCGACATCCAACCCGGTTTGATGGCTGGCATGCCCACTGCTGAAGCGCCCGCCGGCCGCCATGCCCATATCACCAATCAACACCTGCCCCAGCTGCAGTTGATGCACCTGGGTACTGAGACGCTGAATAAAGGCAATCAGATCGGGATGGCCGAAATAACGCCGCTGATCCTGACGCATGACCTGATAATTGGGTGAATTGAGTGGCAGTTGCTGTGCACCGACAATACAGCCGTTGGCGAACCCGCCAATCGACTGTGGGCTGCCAGCAATCGGCTGATGGATTTGCTGCCAGGGCGTGGCAGCAAACACGGCCGCACTGCACAACAGCGCGGCAACGGTGGTGAGCAGGCGGCGCATCCGTGGCTTACCAGCGCGGAACGCTGCTGTTGACCTCACCGTTCTGCGCACGCTGACGCAGCAGGTGATCCATCAACACAATCGCCATCATCGCTTCGGCAATCGGTACCGCGCGAATGCCCACGCAAGGATCGTGGCGACCTTTGGTGATCATCTCCACTTCTTCGCCTTCACGGGTGATGGTTTTACCCGGTACAGTGATGCTGGAAGTCGGTTTCATTGCCAGGTTCGCACTGATGGTCTGGCCGCTGCTGATGCCACCCAAAATGCCACCCGCGTGGTTGCTCTGGAAACCGTCGGCACGAATCTCATCGCGATGCTGGCTACCGCGCTGGTTAATCACTGCGAAACCGTCACCGATTTCCACGCCTTTTACCGCGTTGATGCTCATCAACGCATGAGCCAAATCGGCATCCAGACGATCAAATACCGGCTCGCCCAGTCCCGGTGGCACGTTCTCTGCCATCACCGTGACTTTAGCGCCGATCGAGTCGCCCTCTTTCTTCAGGCCGCGCATCAGTTCATCCAGCGCTTCCAGCTTCGAGGCATCCGGGCAAAAAAACGGGTTCTCTTCAACGATGCTCCAGTCTTTCAGCTCGCAGGTTACATCACCAATCTGTGCCAGATAACCACGTACCTGAATGCCGTGCTTCATTTGCAGATACTTTTTGGCAATCGCACCCGCCGCCACGCGCATCGCGGTTTCACGCGCAGAGGAACGGCCACCGCCGCGATAGTCGCGCAGGCCATATTTTTGCTCGTAGGTGTAATCCGCATGGCCGGGGCGGAACAGATCTTTGATTGCGCCGTAATCCTGTGAACGCTGATCAGTATTTTCAATTAGCAGGCCGATAGAGGTGCCGGTGGTGACGCCCTCAAACACGCCGGACAAAATTTTCACCTGATCCGGTTCGCGGCGCTGGGTGGTGTAGCGCGATGTGCCCGGACGGCGGCGATCGAGATCGTGCTGAATATCCGCTTCCGTAAGAGGAATGCCTGGCGGCACGCCATCAACGATGCAGCCCAGCGCAATACCATGCGACTCGCCAAAGGTGGTTACGCGAAAAACTTGTCCAATGCTGTTACCGGCCATTGTGGTTCCTTGTTGCGATGTTGCGGGCGATATCTCGCCCCATTTTTAGTCTTTGTAGAAGGAGAAGTGATGCTGTGCCGCGACGATCTGCTCGCGCGTCAGCATAAACACACCGTCACCGCCGTTATTGAACTCCAGCCAGGTAAACGGCACATCCGGGTACTGATCCATCATATGCACCATGCTGTTGCCCACTTCGCAAATCAGCACGCCCTGCTCACTCAGATAATCCGGGGCACAGGCAAGAATACGGCGCACCAGTTTCAGACCATCACTGCCTGCTGCCAGACCCAGTTCTGGTTCGTGGCGATATTCATTCGGCAGATCGTCCATATCTTCCGCATCCACGTACGGTGGATTGGTGACGATCAGATCATATTTGACCTGCGGCAGGCCACGGAACAGATCGGAGCGAATGGGCGTGACGTGGTGGATCAAACCGTGTTCTTCAATGTTTTGCTCGGCCACGGCCAGCGCATCCGTGGAGATATCCACCGCATCGACTTCCGCTTCCGGGAAGGCATAAGCACAGGCGATCGCGATGCAGCCACTGCCGGTACACATATCGAGAATGTGGTGCGGTTGTTCACCAACCAGACCGGCAAAACGGTTTTCAATCAGCTCGCCAATCGGTGAACGCGGCACTAACACACGCTCATCGACATAGAATTCATGGCCGCAGAACCAGGCTTTGTTGGTGAGATAAGCCACCGGAATGCGCTCGTTAACGCGGCGAATCACACGTTCAACAATGCGGTGACGCTCGCTGGCCGTCAGGCGCGCATTGCGCATATCTTCAGGGATATCCAGCGGCAGCCAGAGCGTGGGCAGAACCAGTTGGACTGCTTCGTCCCAGGGATTATCCGTGCCGTGGCCGTACCAAATGCCTGCCGCCGAAAAACGGCTGACAGCCCAGCGCAGCATATCCTGAATGGTGTGCAGTTCACTCACTGCCTCATCGACGAAAATCTTGTCCACGTAGCCCTCCGCAGGCCTTAAAATCAATCGGCCGATAGTGTGCCACGAAGCCGGGCAGAATTCAGCGCAGCGAGGCGAAAAAGCTGACATTTGTTAACGCTAAGCGTTAAGGTATGCCACCGGCTATTAACCAGCCTTTTAACCCTAATTTGAGCCATGAGTAAGAAGACGCCCCTAAACCAGAACGATCAGGCGCTGTTTCGTGAGTTAATGAGCGGAACGCGTAAGCTGAAACAAGACACTATCGTGCACAAACCGGTAGTGAAAACCCGCGAAGTCCCGCTGAAAAGACTGCTTTCCGAGCAAGCCGATAACAGTCACTACTTCTCAGATGAGTTTCAGCCTTTGCTCTCCAGCGAGGGGCCGATGCGTTATGTGCGCGCGGATGTTAGTCATTACGAGCTGAAGAAATTGCGACGCGGCGATTACACGCCGGAAATTTTTCTCGATCTTCATGGTTTAAGACAGCAGCAGGCCAAACAAGAGCTGGGGGCGCTCATTGCCGCCTGCCGCCGTGAACACCTGTTCTGTGCCAGCGTGATGACCGGGCACGGCAAGCATATCCTCAAGCAGCAAACACCGCTGTGGTTGGCGCAACATCCGCATGTGATGGCATTTCACCAGGCACCGAAGTTATTTGGCGGCGATGCCGCGCTGCTGGTGCTGATTGAAGTCGAAGAGTGGCAACCACCGGAGCTGCCTTAATCCTTAAAAAGGAAAGGGCCGCAGAAGGCGGCCCATAGAGATATGACTTTTGGCGACATTACATCGCTTTGGCCAGTTTTGACGGGCTGACCTGCCACTCCAGTTTGCCTTCACAGGCGTCTGCATCAAAGTTCACATAAGCAATTGCCGACGTAGCAAACATCGGTGGCGCTTCCTGCGGGCAAAGCTCTGAAACCAGATAGCCCACCAGCGGCAGATGCGAAATGACTAAGGCTGATTTCACACCCTGCTGCGCCAGCGCCTGCAGATAACAGGCCACCATGCCCGGATCGCCACCTGGCGTCAGTTCTGGTAGCACGTCCTGCCCTTCTGGCAGCTTCAGTGCCTCACGAACCGTGGCGAGCGTCTGCTCTGCACGGAGATAAGGGCTTACTAACACCCTTTCGATATCCAGCGCCTGGCCGTTTAGCCAGCTCGCCATCTGGCGCGATTCGTCACAGCCACAGATTGTGAGTGGGCGTACTGAATCACTCGCTGCTTCCAGAGCTGCATCGCCATGACGCATGATAAAAACTTGCATAAAGCACCGCTGTTGTTTGTAGATATCGTCGGGTACCACAGCACCAGACGCTTCATTCTGCGAATGAACGCTGTGTTTTACCCCAATGGCTTCAGTATAGTCAACCGGTTGTTTATTAAATAAGCACATCTCAGAATGGTGCCGCACCACCTTCTTCATGGCACCATAACTAACCCGCTGAATCTGTGCGCCTATTCATATTTGTGCAGAAGTGTAAAAATTCGTTTGCGCTTCTGACATTGCCATTAAAGCGTCACAGGGCGCGAAACGATCGCCATGTTGCTGCATTAATGCACGTAATGTATTGACGATTTGGCTGACGCCGCGTTGATCCATATAGCGGAACGGCCCGCCGAGAAAGGGCGGGAATCCGATGCCAAATACCGCCGCGATATCACCATCCCGAGCATTGCGCACCACGGACTCGTCCAGACAGCGTGCGGCCTCATTCAGCATCATCATCACGCAGCGTTGCGTAATCTGTTCTTCGTTCTGCTTTGCCTGCGGCCTGACGTTAATCAGGCCATAGATAGAGGCATCCACTTTGCGTTTTCCCGGCCAGCGAGCCGCGTTGTAAAGGTAAAATCCTTTCTGGTTTTTACGCCCTTTGCGGCCATCGGCCAGGATGGCATTGACCGCCTCGGGTGCGCTGAAACGCTCGCCATAAGCCTGCAGCAAAATCGGACTGATTTTGCTGCCGACATCAATGCCCACTTCATCCAGCAACTGTAACGGCCCGACAGGAAAACCGAACTTCACTAACGCGCGATCGATATGGTCCACCGGCTCCCCTTCCAGCAAGCAGCGCATGGCTTCATTTATATAGGGCGCGAGAATGCGGTTGACGTAAAAACCGGGTTTATCGGCCACCACCACCGCTGTTTTGCCTTGCTGACGCGCCAGCTGAACCGTGGTCGCCAGCGTTTCAGCCGAGGTGCCCGCATGCGGAATCACCTCCACCAGCGGCATTTTGTCCACCGGGCTGAAGTAATGCAGACCAATCACATTCTCGGGGCGCTGCGCGTTGGCGGCAATATCGCCAATCGGCAACGAAGAGGTGTTGGAAGCAAAGATAGTGTGCGGCTGACAATGACTTTCGATATCCGCTACCATCTGCTGCTTCAACGTCAAATCCTCAAATACCGCTTCAATCACCAGATCGCGCTGGCTGAACCCCTGATAATCGATACCGCCGCTGATGCGCGCCATCTGTTGTTGACGCTCAGCGGGTTTCAGCTGGCGCCGCTTCACTTTTTGACTCAGCAGGTCCCAGCTGTATTGCAATGCATGGTTCACACCATTGAGATTGACGTCTTTAATTCGCACCGGAAAACTGGCTTTCAGCGCCGTTACGCTGGCAATACCCCCGCCCATCAATCCGCCACCGAGCACGCCGATGTGTTTTAATGCGCGCGGTTCAGCCTCGGCCACCGCTTCTTTCTTGATCGCGGTCGAGGCAAAAAACAGACTGCGCAGTGCCGCAGATTCAGGGGTCATCGCCAGCTGGCCGAAGGCGCGCGCCTCCGCCGCGTGTCCGGCGTGGCTGCCCTGCTCCAACCCCGTGCGCACCACTTGCAGAATGCGATCCGCCGCCGGGTAATTCCCCTGCGTTTTGCGGTCGGTTTGACGTTTTGCCATCGCGAATAACAGCGAGCGCGCCAGTGGCGCCTGCATCAGACGATCGCGACGTGACAACTCACGGCGAACAACCTTTCCTTTATGCACACGCGCAATCGCCGTTTCCAGCAAGATGGATTGAGGCACTGCATCGTCAACGATACCCAGTTTCAGTGCCTGTTTAGCACGCAGCTGCTTACCACTCAGAATCAGCGGTAGCGCTTGCGGCACCCCAATCAGTTTTGGCAGGCGCTGCGTCCCGCCTGAGCCAGGTAACAGGCCCAGCTGCACTTCCGGCAGGCCCAGGCGGGTTTTATCATCCAGCGTGCAGATACGTGCGCTGCAGGCCAGCGCCAACTCCAGGCCGCCGCCGAGACAGGCACCGTGGATCGCCGCGACCACCGGGAAAGGCAGCGCCGCAATCTCCGCCATTACCTCTTGCCCCTGGCGGGCTAAAGCTTCCGCTTCTTCTGCCGTCTGGCAATCGGCGATCATGATGATGTCCGCACCGGCGACAAAGTTATCGCTTTTACCCGAAATCAGCACTAATCCCGCAAGCTTCGGATTGCTGCGCGCTTCAGCCAGCACCGCTTTTATTTGTGGGACAAACTCCGCTTTCAGCGTGTTCATCTTTTCGCCCGGCACGTCGATGGTAATGATGCCGACATGATCGAGGCGCATGTGTAAATGGAATGCAGATGCGCTCATTATTCGGCCTCCAGAACCATTGCGCTGCCTAATCCGCCCGCTGCACAGGCGGTCACCAGTCCTAATCCTCCGCCGCGCCGCCGCAGTTCATGCAACGTTTGGGTGATCATGCGCGCGCCAGTGGCAGCAAACGGATGGCCGTAAGCAATGGAGCCGCCCAACACATTGAAACGTTCTTCATTCACTTCACCCAAGGCATGCGGGCGATTCAGCACCTCTCGCGCAAAACGCTCATCACGGAACATTTTCAGATTGGCCAGCGTCTGTGCCGCAAAGGCTTCGTGCATATCGATCAACGTCAGGTCGTTGAGGGTAATGCCAGCGCGATCCAGCGCCAGCGGTGAGGCATAAGCGGGACCCAGCAACATATCCTGCCAGACATCAATCGCAGTAAACGCGTAGCTGCGCAGATAGCCAAGCGGCGCAATTCCCAGTTCTCGTGCACGGCCTTCACGCATCAAAATCACCGCGGCCGCGCCATCGGTCAGCGGTGTGCTGTTGGCTGCCGTGACGGAACCGTGGCGACGATCAAAGGCCGGTCGCAATTTTGCGTAGTCGCTAGCGCTGGCGTTAAAGCGAATGTTGTTGTCCTGCTCAATCGGTGCTTTCCACGGCGGCACAAAAGCCGCCATCACTTCCTGCGCCAGCACGCCTGACTGCCAGGCACGTGCTGCGTGCTGATGTGAGCGCAGCGCCAGAGCATCTTGTTGTTCACGTGTGATGCCGTGGGTTTTCGCCATTTGTTCGGCGGTATCACCCATGCGTAAGCCGGTGGAATACTCTGCAACCGCAGGCGGCACCGGCAACAGATCGCGTGGGCGCAGACGGCGTAAGATTTGCAACTTTTTGCTGAAGGTTCGTGCTTTGTTGAGATCGACCAGCGCGCGCGCCAGCGTCTTGCTGACGCCAATGGGCAGTACTGATGAGGAGTCTGCACCGCCAGCAATACCCGCATCAATGGTACCCGCCATCAAGCTTTCCGCCACATTCGCCACCGCCTGAAAACTGGTGGCACAGGCACGACTGACGCTGTATGCATCAGTGTGCACGCTCAATCCGCTGCTCAGCACGATTTCGCGCGCAATATTGGGCGCTTCCGGCATTTGCACCACCTGGCCAAATACCAGTTGATCGATAACGTCGACCGGCAATTCGCTGCGCGCCATCAACTCTGACACCACCATGCGCCCCAACTCCAGCGCGGGAATGCCATGAAAATCACTCGCCTGACGGGCGAAAGGCGTGCGTAATCCATGGGTTATGGCGATTCGTTCGCCCTGACGCGTCAGCAGCGGCTGCGCTTTGCTCATTGCACTCACCTGTAATTTACGACCGTAGCATCATTGCCAAACAGGTCTGACCTGATCATCAGTGTTAACCAGGTGTTGCTAAGTCGCCAATAACAGAAGAAAAAAAGTGCGAGGGAAGACACGAAAAAGAGAAAACGCTGCCGGAAGGGCTTCCGGCAGCGACAGGATTAGCGTAAGCCGAGTTGAAAAATCAAGGTTTCGGCCTGGCAGGCAAAAGTGAAATCAACATTCAGGCGTAGCCCTGGCGCTTCTTCAACGAATTTTGCGTGAATCTCGCAAGGCTCGGATTCAACCTGACGCGCCTTGTCCGTCAGGTGCTTCAGCATCGCTTCAGCCGCATGACGATCGGCAAAAGCGCCAGACCAGCTCGCCGTGCAATCGGTATTGTCCATTACGGTGCCTACATCTACGCAGCAGCACGCCGCCGTTTCCGTGGCACTGCATTTTTTAATGGCATCAGTCATTGTTTTCTCCTGACGATAAATCGACACAATCGGATCATTTTCTGACACAAAGTGTACGCCCCGCGCGGCCTGGCTTCTATCTCTCAGCGGCTAAGTGACGAATATCACACTAAAAATTGATCCAGAACAAATTTGACCGCTATGCTAGATGGGCATCGACAAGATTTTGTTAAGCAGATCTGATTTTATCGATCAAATCGGAAATATTTAAAAAACATTATTGCAACAAATACACAGGTCAGACCTATACTCGTCGCACTGGTCTGATATGTGCCTTTGTCATCAGTCCCTACAATCCGCCGTCCTTTGTTACGCGACGTAACAACGTTTAATAATAAATCTAGATGAGGTTGTGGTCATGAACCATAAGAACCTGTTTGCAAAGTCAGCTGTGGCAGCTGCATTGGCGCTTATCTCTTCCCAGGTTTACGCCGCAGGCTTTCAACTTAATGAATTCTCAGCAATTGGTTTAGGTCGTGCTTATTCTGGTGAAGGTGCGATGGGCGATACCGCCGCATCTGCCAGTCGTAACCCGGCGACCATGGCATTGATGGATCGCCCTTCTTTCTCCATCGGTACCGTTTATATTGATCCAGAAGTGGATATCAGCGGCCAGAGCCCAACCGGCAACAGCCTGAATGCGAAAAACATCGCACCGAATCAGTGGATCCCTAACCTCCATTACGTTCATCCGATTAACGATCAGTGGTGGGTAGGCGCATCCGTCACCTCTAACTATGGTCTGGCGACAGAGTTCAATGACGGTTACACCGCGGGCGGTTACGGTGGTAAAACCGACCTGATGACCGGTAACTTTAACCTTAGCACCGCTTATCGTTTGAATGAGCACTTCAGCTTTGGTGTTGGCTTTGATGCGGTTTACGCTAAAGCAAAAATCGAACGTTATGCGGGTGAAGCCGGCGCTCGCGTCGGCATGCCAGCGGATACTCAGGTTGCCCACCTGAAAGGTGATGAATGGGGTTACGGCTGGAACGCTGGCATCCTGTATGAAGTGGATAAGAACAACCGCTTCGGCTTCACCTATCGTTCAGAAGTCAAAATTGACTTTGACGGCGATTACAAGAGCAGCATTCCCACCGCTTACAACGGTACACCGCAGGCGATTGCTTTAGGTCTGCCTTACGGCACCAGCGGCCAGACCATTCCGGGTTCACTCACGCTGAACCTGCCAGAGATGTGGGAAGTGTCGGGCTGGCATAAAGTGGCACCACAGTGGGCCGTACACTATAGCCTGACCTACACCAGCTGGAGCCAGTTCCAGGAGCTGAAGGCCACGGGCAGCAACGGTCAGACGCTGTTCTATAAAGATGAAGGCTTCAAGGATGCGTATCGCATCGCGCTGGGTACCACTTACTTCTACGACGATAACTGGACGTTCCGTACTGGTATCGCGTTTGATGACAGCCCGGTTCCTGCCGATAAACGCTCAATCTCAATTCCGGATCAGGACCGTCTGTGGTTGAGTGCCGGTGCTTCTTACGCCTTCAACGAAAATGCGTCAGTCGACCTTGGTATCTCTTACATGCACGGCCAGAAAGTCACGGTGAAAGAAGGCCCTTACACCTTTAACTCCGAAGGTAAAGCCTGGCTGTACGGCGCGAACTTTAACTACAAGTTCTGATGCTGAAAACAGTGTGAAAAATGGCGACAGTGATGTCGCCGTTTTTTATTGCCGGCGCGACACCGGCCAGTGTTCTGCCAGAAAATCGATAAAACAACGTACGCGCGGTGATAAATAACGCCCTGGCCAAATGGCCGAAAAACCACTTTCGCGGATACAGCTTCCCGGCAGCACTTCAATCAACTCGCCCTGGTCCAGTAATTCCCGGACGACGAAATCCGGCACATAGCTGATCCCCATTCCGGCCAGCGTACTCTGCACCATGGCTTCAATGTTATTCACCGTCAGCTTTTTTACGGGTTGGAAATCCCCCGTCACCCGCAGATCGTCCAGCTCCCAATGTTGAATCAATCCCGTGGCGGGAAAGCGGAAAAGGATACAGTGGTGATCGATAAGATCTGCACTTAATGCTGGCCTGCCGTGCGCGGCAATATAGGCTGGGCTGGCGCACAGCACAAAACGAAAAGGCCCCAACGCTCTCGCCTGTAAACGTGAATCCTGCATCTCGCCGCTGCGAATCGCGACGTCAAAACCTTCATCGATGACATTGACCAGCCGATCACTAAAATCACAATCCAATTCAACATCAGGATAGAGCTGACTAAATTGAGGCAACAGTGGCGTGATGAGTCGATATCCCACCACTGGCAGCGACACATGCAGTTTACCGCTCGGATGCGCCACCGTTTGAGTCATCTCGGCCTCAACATCACGCAGCTGTTCCAAAATGGGACGCGTGCGTGCCAATAGCAACGCACCTTCAACCGTCAGGCTCACGCTGCGCGTACTGCGGTTGAACAACCGCACGCCCAACTGTTGCTCAAGCCGGGCAACATTTTTCCCCACTGCCGAAGCAGAAATTCCCAGTTGCTGCGCCGCCTGCACAAAACTGAGCGTTTCAGCCGTGCGCACAAAGGAGGTTAATGCCGAAATACTGTCCATGATAAGAAACCTTTTGTCCGCAAAGTCTGGAGCCAAACCCCATTTACCCCCTTTTATATCCTCAATAATATGCGGCGTCATCTATCCCAACATTTGCGAGATAAACGATGGCAGAAATCAGTTCTCCCTCTTTGACAGGCGTCAGGATTAGCGCAACCCTGGCTATTTTGCTGGCGGCACTGTTACTCCCATTAAGTTTTACTGGCGGCGTGGTCACCACTCCCGCCATCAGCCACGCCTTACACGGTGGGCCGCTATCGCTGGCATGGTTAACTAACGGTTTTATGTTGACCTTCGGCAGCGGCTTGCTGGCGGCGGGTGTGGCGGCAGACAAACTGCGTTACAAGCGGGTGTTCATCGCAGGGCTGGCTCTTTTCTCCCTCAGCTCATTGCTGATTGCCCTAACAGACAGCACCTTTACCCTCGGTATTTATCGTGCATTACAGGGCATCGCCGCAGCACTTACGTTGGCCGGCGGAGCAACGGCACTGGCCCATCTTTATAGTGGACCGGCTCGCACGCGGGCATTTAGTTTGCTCGGCACACTGTTTGGCGTCGGGCTGGCGTTTGGTCCACTGTTAATGGGCGTGATCACCGATGCATTCAGCTGGCGTTGGGTGTATGCGCTGCTGTCCACTCTGGCGGCCATCGTGGGTTTGGTGGGTCAGTTCAGTGTGGTGTCCGCGCCAGCAACACATTCCCCACCGGCAGATATTCGCGGCACGGCATTGTTTAGTCTCGCTCTCCTTGCGCTCACCACCACGCTGATCCTGTTACCCCAATATGGCGTATCGTCCTCAGCCGCGATCGTCGGCATTGTCGTGACGTTGCTGGCGGGTTGGCGCTTCATTCGCCATACGCAGCGTATCGCCCATCCCGTGTTTAGCCTGGCATTGCTACGTCAGCCGCACTTTGCTGGGGTGTTGCTGTTGCCTGTGGCCACCTGCTATTGCTATGTGGTTTTGCTGATCGTTATCCCACTTTTTTTAATGGGCGCACGTCATGTCAGCGAAACCCAAAGCGCAATTATTTTGCTGTCGCTGACGGCACCGATGCTGCTGTTCCCCAGCGTTGCGGCTGGATTAACGCGTTGGTTTGATGCGGGTAAAATTTCGGTAGCAGGCCTGTTGCTGGCCACGCTTGGATTGTTCGGCATGGGGTATGCCATCACCCTGAATGAGCTGACTCTACTTGCCTTTTCCATGGTCATCACTGGTGCGGGAGCCGCCTTGCCATGGGGATTAATGGATGGCCTCGCCGTCTCGGCGGTATCCATAGATCGCGCAGGCATGGCTGCGGGATTGTTTAATACCGTGCGCGTGGCTGGAGAAGGCATTGCTTTGGCGATCGTCATGGCGATGCTGGCACTGCTCAATCGCTTTGGTCTACAGCAGCGCTTACCAGACGTGGATGTCGTCACGCGTGACAACGCTGCCGTGTGGTTATCCGGAAGTCATATTCATCAAGCACAGGAATTACTGCCGCAGATTTCCGCATCACTGCTCAGACTCAACGTGCAGCATGCGTATCAGATACTGCTTTATGGCCTGGCAGCCATCACATTCGGATGCGCAAATGCGGTGGGGATTTTGCTAAAGCAACCCGTCAAACGGGAATAAAACAATGGCGGCTGAGAAAGCCGCCATTCAATTTTACTGCGAATCGATGTCCTTCAAATCATCCTGAATCGCACTGGCGTTCGGATTCTCTTCCGGTTTTAACTTCCCGCCGTTGGCGAGGAAATCATTACGCTGGAAGTAGGCGTTGCGGATAAACGCATAGGGATCCTGCTGCTGTTTCAGGATGGCGTCGGAATCCAACAGCTGTGCACGTGTTTCCACACCTTCCAGTGTCCATTTACCAATCGACATCGGCCAGGTCAGCCAACTCAGTACCGGATAAAGCGTATCGACATAGTCGCCGCCATCCTGACGCACCGTGAAGCTGCCATAACCCGGAAGAACCACATAAGGACCGTAGCCCACACCGTAACGACCCAGCGTGCTACCGAAGTGGTGCGGGACTTCTCGCGCCAATTCAGGATTCGCTTTGCCCGCCACATCGATAAATCCGCCCAAGCCCAATACGGTATTGAGGAAGAAACGCGTGAAGTGGATTCCTGCCTGGCGCGGTTCACCCACCAGAATCGAGTTCAGCATGCTGGCCGGTTCGTCCAGGTTGCCGAGGAAGTTGCTCATACCACTGCGCGCAGGCACCGGCACGTAATCGCGCCAGGCAACCGCAACCGGGCGTACCACATAAGGATCCAGCACGTTCATGTTGAAGTTAAACATGGTGCGGTTAAAGCCTTCGAGCGGATCGCTACGCTGGGCAGGCTGCGTTGGATCGGCCGGTTTGGAACTGGCACATCCCACCAGCAGCAAGCTGGCCAGCGCCAGACCGGTCAGGCGGTTATTCATTCTTATCTCCCTGTGCGGTTGAATAATGTATCGCTTCAGGGCTGCTGTTGATTAATCTCAACAGCCAGTTGCTGATGACCATCCCAGGGGGTGATCGCGCTTAAGCCAAACCAGTCTCCCGACTGAGGATTGGCGCTACCATCGCGCGATATACGCACCCTGACCTGCACCTGATGCTGCGCCGAAAGCAGGCGATCGGGCATCATGGCGTTGCTGTCATCCAGCGTGAGCGATAACGGGAAATGGCTCAGCGGTAAACGCTTCACAGCCACAGGCACCGGTGAAACACCGTCAGACACAGAAATATACAACACTCCGCCTTGCGGTAACATTTTTTCTGCCTGCGGAGTTAAACTCACCGTCAATGCCAGGTGACTATTTTGCTGTCCCGCATCAGTTTTCGCTTGTTCAATGCTGCGCTCTATCATGGTAATGCGCTTGTCACCCGCGGGCAGAAGCTTCAGCATCACCTGCCAGGCACCAATCGCTTGATCATATTGCTGCTGCTCAAAAGCATTAAATGCCAACAAGCTCAGGGTGCGCACATTGCTATGATCGCGTTTTAGCAGATCTTTCAGCATCACATTGGCCTGGCGGTTGTCCTGCGGATCGCTGGAGCGCGTCAGGACTTCGGCATAATCCTGCTGCAGTTCCAGATTATCAGGTGCCAGTTGCAATGCGCGCTGGAAGGCCTGGCTGGCATTCGTCGCGTTATTCAGCACCATGCCAAGGCGGCCCAGCATCGTCCAGTCATTGAGGTTTTGCGGATCGTCTTGCAGAGCGGTGCGCAACCCTAATTGTAGGCGAGCCAACTCTTCCATGGTTAAGGGCGCCGCTTTGGGATCCATCACACGGGCGCGCAACTGGGGGTATTCCTGCTGCACGCTAACCCAACCGGCCAGTTGCGCCAGTCCACCTGTCTTCAGGTAAAAGCCAACCGACACCAGCAACAATACAATCAGTCCCGGCAATAGCACCCAACGGCTACTGCTATGGATGCGCGCGGCGTGCTCGTTCGGCACATCGGTGAGCAGCGTTTGTTGCAGTTCACGCACCATCTCCGGGCGCTCGGCAACCACGCCTTCCTCTTCATCACGCGCTAATTCGCGCAGGCGCTGCTGGTAGAAATCGGTATTCAGACGATCGCGATCGCCGCTAGTGGCTTGACGTTGACGCCAGCCTGCACTGAGAAACAGCGCCGAGGCCGCCACCAGCAAAATAATCAGGGTAATCCAGAATCCAGTCATTACGGCTTCCCGTCACGCTTAAGAATCGCCGCAAGGCGCTGTTGTTCATCGTCGTCGAGATCGCTACGGGTTTTCCCCCGGCGATTGCGCAGAATAATAATCAAGCCGCCCAGCACCACAAACAGCGCCGGCCCCACCCACAAAATCAGCGTTGAAGGGGTAACCGGTGGTTCATAGGTGACGAAGTTGCCGTAGCGCGCCACCATGTAATCGATGATCTGCTGGCGACTTTGGCCCTGCTTCATCAGCTCATACACTTTCAGACGCATGTCCGCGGCAATCATCGCATTGGAGTCGGCAATGCTGTTGTTCTGACACTTAGGGCAACGCAGTGAACCGGTGAGATCGCGGTACTGCTCTTCCTGCTGTACCGAATCGAACTGGTAAGTATCAATGGCAGCCCACAGGCTGGTGCTGAGCAGAATGCCCGCGATTAACAAAAGAAGCCGTTTCACGCGCCCGCCCCTTTACTGTATTTGTCCCACAACGGTTTCACCTCTTCGTTCCACACGCGGTCATTCATATCGCCCGCGTGGCGATAACGAATAATGCCATGGCCGTCGATCAGGAAGGTTTCGGGTGCACCATAGACGCCGAGGTCCAGCCCTAACATGCCGTCACCGTCATACAGGCTGAGCGCGTAAGGGTTGCCCAACGTGTTCAACCAGGTGACCGCTTTGGTGCGATCATCTTTGTAGTTCAGCCCGACGACGCGAATGCCCTTCTCGGCCAGCGTGTTGAGATACTGATGCTCAGCACGGCATGTCGGGCACCAGGTGGCCCAGACATTGAGCAGGATCGGTTTGCCGTCGGTCAGAACTTGCTGATCGTAGATTTTGCCCGGCTTATCGAGCGCTTCCAGTTTGAAAACCGGTACCGGCTTACCAATCAGCGCCGATTCCAGACGCGTGGGATCATCCCCATTAGCGTTGCGAGACAACTGCCACAACAGCGCGGCCGCCAGCAGCAGAAACAGCACTAACGGGATGAACAGGATTTTCTTGCTCATGCCAGCTCCTCCTGTTGCGCTTTTTTGCGCGAACGATAACGTGGGTCCAGCAGGCACAATAGGCCGCCGACCGCCATAAACACGCCGCCGAACCAAATCCAGCGCACGAACGGTTTGTAATAGATGCGCACCGCCCAGGAACCGTCATCCAGCTCTTCGCCCAATGCCGCGTAGAGATCGCGAGTGAAACCACCGCTGATTGCCGCTTCGGTCATCATGGTACGGGCTGCGGTATAGAACCGTTTTTCAGCATGCAGTACCGCTTCAAATTTTCCGTCACGCGTCACATCGATAATGGCGACACCGCCGCTGTAGTTCGGTCCCTGCAAATTGTGTACGTCGCGGAAAATGAAGTGATAGTTGTGGATATCCACGGTATCGCCTGACTTCATGCGCACATCGCGCTCAACGCTGTACTGAGTGCTAAAAGCAATACCCACCACTGTTACGGCAACGCCTAAATGACCCAGCACCATGCCCCAATGGCTGCGGGTTAAATGACGCAGACCTTTGAAGAAGCTGTGGCGATGGGTAGCGCGCTCGTGCAGTTCCATCAGCGTCAGCAGAATCACCCAGATCGCCATCAGCAAGCCAATCACTGTCATCGCTTCAATGCGGTCCTGCAGCAGCCACGGCAGCGCGATCGACAAGATCAGTGTGACCAGCAAACCGACACCCAGGCGTTTCCACAACTTCTGCGGCTCATCGCGACGCCAGCGCACCAGCGGCCCAATGCCAAGCATCAGAGCGAATGGTGCCATCAACCAGGTAAACATGGTGTTGAAGAAGGGTTCGCCGACAGAAATACTGCCCAGTCCAAGCTGCTTATGGACTAACGGCAACAACGTGCCCAGCAGCACCACCAGCATGGCCGCAATTAACAGCACATTATTACCCAACAGGAAGGATTCGCGTGACCAGGCTTCGCTCTGCACGCGGCTGCGCACCTTGCCACCTTTGATGGCATAAAGTAGCAGCGAGCTACCAATCACGATCACCAGGAAGGCGAGAATGAACATGCCGCGCGCCGGATCGGAAGCAAATGAGTGCACTGACACCAGCACGCCTGAACGCACCAGGAAAGTGCCCAGCAGGCTTAATGAGAATGCCGTGATCGCCAGCAGCACCGTCCAGGATTTGAAGCTACCACGTTTTTCTGTCACCGCTAGCGAGTGCATCAACGCCGTACCGGCCAGCCATGGCATGAACGAAGCATTCTCGACCGGATCCCAGAACCACCAGCCGCCCCAGCCCAGTTCGTAATAGGCCCACGCAGAACCGAGCACGATACCAATGGTCAGGAAAACCCAGGCTGCGGTGGTCCACGGGCGTGACCAGCGCGCCCATGCGGTATCGAGGCGCCCTGCCATCAATGACGCAATTGCAAACGCAAATGCCACCGAGAAACCGACATACCCCATGTAAAGCAGAGGCGGATGGAAAATCAGCCCGATATCCTGCAGCATCGGATTGAGGTCGCTGCCATCAACCGGGAAGTTCGGCAGGGTTCGGGTAAACGGATTCGAGGTGAGCGTAATAAACAGCAGGAAGCCGAGATTGATCATCCCCATGACTGACAACACGCGCGCCAGTGCATCCTGCGGCATGCCGCGACTGAAAATCGCGACGGCTACCGTCCAGGTGCTGAGCAACAGCACCCACAGCAGCAGTGAACCTTCATGCGCGCCCCAGGTGGCCGCGATGCGGTAGTAAACCGGCAGTAGGGTGTTGGAGTTGGTGGCGACATAGGCCACGCTGAAATCGTTAACGATAAACGCATGTACCAGCACCACGAAGGCGGCAACGATACAGGCGAACATGCCCCACGCCAGCGGACGTGCCATCGCCATCAAACGTGCATCCTGACGGGTTGCGCCCCACAACGGATAAATACTTAATAGCAGCGCGAGTCCCAGCGCCAGGCAAAGTAGAAAGCTGCCAATTTCCGGCATCATGATTGAGCACCTGCCTGCTGATAAGTCGCTGCAGGTCCTGTGTGGTTTTTCTTCATCGCATCTTCAATTTCTGGCGGGGTGTATTTTTCGTCATGTTTTGCCAGCACTTCTTTGGCATTGACCAGGTTGCCGCTTTCCAGCACGCCCTGCGCCACCACGCCCTGCCCTTCACGGAACAGATCCGGCAAGATGCCTTCGTAACTTACGCTGATCACGCCGTTGGCGTCATACAGCTTGAAAGAGACAGCCAGCGTTTTCGGATCGCGCTTCACGCTGCCCGGCATCACCATGCCGCCGACGCGCAGACGTTGCCCGGTTTCCGGCATCTGATGCGCTTCACCTTTGCCGTACAGAATTTCACTCGGGGTGTAAAACAGGTCAATGTTGGAACGCAGCGCATACATCACCAGCGATGTGGCCAGGCCTAAGCCGACCAAAATCGCGACCACCACATACAGGCGGTTACGACGACGGATATTCACACGGTTTCTCCTGCTGCTTCACTGGCAGCTTTTTTCGACTTGGCCGCGCGAATGCGGCGCTCCCTGGATTGACGCTGGCGAATTTCTGCCAGCAAACGGCGGCGGAACAACAGGGTATGCAGCACCAGACCGAATAAAGGGATTAACGTGAGGATGACGGCGAGCCAGACATAGAAGGCATAGCCGCCCATGGCGAAGAAGTCGCTCCATGATGAGAAAGCCGGTGTCATGCTTTGCGCCCTCCCTGAGCCACATCGATCGCCCATGGACGATGGCGCTCGCTGAACAGGATCAGGTTACGCAGGCGCATTAGCGTCAGCGCGCCAAACACCAGCAGATAACCGAGAATGGCCCAACGCAGCGGCGTCCGCATACTCGGCGCAATTGCCTGCTGCAAAATGCCTGACGATCCCTGATGCAGGGTGTTCCACCACTGTACCGAGAAGTGGATGATGGGCAAGTTAACCACGCCCACCAGAATCAGAATGCCTGCGGCACGACCGGCGGTGCGACGATCCTCAAACGAGTGATAGAGCGCAATCACGCCCATATAGATGAACAGCAGCACCAGTTCCGAGGTTAGGCGCGCATCCCAAATCCACCAGGTGCCCCACATCGGTTTGCCCCAGGCGGAACCCGTCACTAACGCGATAAAAGTAAACACCGCACCAATAGGCGCCATCGCTGCCGAAACCAGATCCGCCATCTTCATCTGCCACACCAGGCCGATAAACGCGGCAATCGCCATGGATGCGTAAACGCCCATTGACCACATCGCGGCTGGCACGTGAATGTACATAATACGGAAGCTGTTGCCTTGCTGATAATCGGCCGGTGCAAAGCCGAAGCCCCACACCCAACCAAGCAGCAGCGTTGCCACGCCAAGCACGGCGAACCACGGAATTAAGCGACCGCATAGCTGGTAAAGCCGCTCAGGCTTTGCCCACTGGTGTAACCATTTCCACATTTGCATAGCTCACAATAAAAAAGAATTCGGATACCGGCGGCTCTGGGGCAGCACGGATTAATGCAGACTAATGCGCAAAGCCGCGGCAGTTGCGAACGGCGAAAGTGTTGCGCTCACTGCCAGCATCGCGCCAAGAATTGCCAGATAGCCTCCGATCGGCAATCCCTGACCGGCGGCATCGATGGCCGCGCTGGCAAAGATCAGAACAGGTATCGACAACGGCAATACCAGTAAACTCAGAAGTACGCCGCCACGCCGCAGCCCAACGGTCAGACCGGTGCCAATCGCACCAAGAAAACTCAAGGTTGGCGTGCCGAGTAAAAGCGTCAGCGCCATCGCGCGCCAGCCAGCAAAATCCAGTGACAGCAGGAGTGCCGCCAGAGGCGACAGTAAAATCAGTGGCAAGCCCGTAATCAGCCAGTGAGCAATCACTTTTCCCAGCACCGTGACGGGCAACGGTGTCGGTAGCAAAAGTAGTTGCTCCAGCGAACCATCCAGAAAATCATCACGGAACAGTCGTTCAAGCGCCAGCAGTGAGGCTAACAATGCCGCAACCCACGCCACGCCTGGCGCAATGCGCGCCAGTTGCTGAGGATCCGGCCCGATACCTAACGGAAACAGCGTGATAACAATCAGGAAAAACCACAGCGGGTTAATCACCTCGGCACCGCTGCGAAATGCAATTTTCAACTCACGCTGAATCACGCGACCTAACATCAAACCCACTCCGAGATGAGGCGGATTTTGCGCACGCGTTCACTCTCATCAGGCAAATCCTGATGGGTAGTCAAAATCACTGCGCCTCCGTTATCGGCATGTTCAGCGAAACGCGCCATTAATTTTTCCACGCCGCCTTTATCAATGGCCGTGAGCGGTTCATCCAGAATCCAGATTTTTGCCGGGCTGAGCCACAGGCGAGCCAGGGCTACACGCCGTTGCTGCCCTGCGGACAACTGCGCAACCGGCACCTCTTCATATCCCAGCAAGTTCACCTGCTCCAGCGCGTCGAAAATCACTTCTTCATCACGATCGCCGTGCCAGAAATGCAGGTTTTCCAGAGGTGAGAGTACCGACTTCACACCAGGATGATGGCCAAGATAGAGCAAGTTTTGATGCCATATTTCGCGCTGCTGACGAATCGGCTGCGATTGCCACATCACCTCGCCCTCTTCTGCCCGGCTTAATCCAGCCAGCAGACGCAGCAGTGAGGTTTTTCCTGCCCCGTTAGGGCCTTCAATTTGCACAATGTCACCCGGTTGCACCTGGAAGCTCAGACCATGAAACAGGGTTCGCTCATCACGAACGCATGAGAGATTAATGACTTCGAGCATGAAAGAGGGAATCGCAGCTGTGAAATAAGGCGGGGATAATACCACAATGAATCTGTGGGCCGAAGTCTGTGAGGTAGCTCTCACTTCCCCCAAAGGGGGTATTCGTGCGCATCAGATCAAGGAATTGCGCAAAAAATCGCCTCAGTTAAAATCTTGTTACTCTTAAATTGAATCTTCGTAACATTTCGCTCTTGATAAAACCGTCTACGCTTATTACGCGTTAGCATTATCACCAGGGGAAAACATGAAGCAATCACCATCCATTTCAGAACATGACAATGATGTCGAGAGCGACGAAAAGGACCAGGGGAAAGAGATAGAAGTGGATGAAGATGCCCTGCCCTCACGGGCTGCTGCCATTCATGAAGAGATCCGCCAGGATGGCGAGAAAGAGCTAGAGCGCGACGGCATGGCCTTATTATGGTCTGCCGTGGCTGCGGGGCTCTCCATGAGCGCTTCGCTGATGGCCAAAGGGATTTTCCATGTGCATTTGGCCGATGTGCCAGGCGGTTTCCTGCTGGAGAATCTGGGTTATACCTTCGGCTTTGTCATCGTCATTATGGCGCGCCAGCAACTGTTCACTGAGAACACGGTTACCGCCGTATTACCGGTGATGCACAAACCCACCGGCGGTAATTTTATGCTGTTATTTCGTCTGTGGGTCATAGTGCTGGCAGGAAATTTGATCGGTACGGCGCTCGGCGCATTGGCGTTTAATCATATGCCGATTTTTGACGAGGCAACTCGCCAGGCCTTCACCGTGATCAGCGAAAAGGTGATGGACAACTCCCCCAGCGAAATGTTTGCCAATGCCGTGATTTCAGGTTGGATTATCGCCACCATGGTCTGGATGTTCCCTTACGCGGGAGCAGCCAAAATCGTGGTGATCGTGATGATGACCTGGCTGGTGGCGCTTGGAGATTTGGCCCATATCGTGGTGGGTTCAGTAGAAGTGCTGTATCTGGTGTTTGCCGGCACACTGCCCTGGCAGGAGTTTCTCTGGCCGTTTGCGCTGCCTACCCTGCTGGGAAATATCACCGGCGGCACGTTGATTTTTGCACTGATAAGCCACGCACAAATTCGCAACGATATGAGCGAGGCGGCGAAGGCCAAAGCGAAGGCGGAACAGAAGCGCAAAGAGAAAGCGCAGAAGAAACAACAGTGATCTGTGGCACGACATTGTTGATAGATTGAGCAAACAGGATTTACACGGTTAAATTCTGCTGGTCGGTACGCTATACTGCGCGCCGCGTCTCCTTAGTTAAATGGATATAACGAGCCCCTCCTAAGGGCTAGTTGCAGGTTCGATTCCTGCAGGGGACACCATATAGCCGTTCGCTGCCCTCCTCATCCCCCTTTATATCAGGCAATCGCCGAATCATTGGCACGCAAAGATTTTCGATGAGTGGCGGTGGGTTTAACTAAACCAAGACGGCTACGGGTCTTCATGAGAAATAGAAATGCGCTATCAACTTGTAGGCCGAAGTGCCAATAGCGATTAAGGCTGGAACACCGAATAAAACAGCCAACTTCGCTTCAGAGATCTTTTTATCAACTGCATCTGTCAAAGGCTTTTTAGCGAGTGACTCTTTGAGACCTTCTAGTTTTTCAAGCACGGCAGCCATGTTTCTATCGATTGATTTTACATCGGCCTTTAGCTCTTCAACGTCACGTCTAATATGACTGACGTCAGATTCAAGTTTTACAACGCGCACTTCAAGCATGTTTCCTCCAGCCTGGTAACTATAATTCTGATCATAAGCAATGCCATCCCCAGGCAGAAATCTACTCCTGGTAAACATGCGAATCTGAATGGACGTTGGATGTGACGAAGTGCAGCTTGCAGTGTTCATCATTCCCTCATATTGGCTTTAGGTCTAATCCCTCAAAACAGCCAGCGCGCTATACCTAAGCTGAGTCCAGCTGCGCTCATTATTCCACCCAGGATCCATTTGGTTTGTTTGGTCATCTCTATGTGAATTTTGGCGATCTCTACATGAGTTTCAGCGATTTCCTGATGTAAATCGGCTTTCGTTACGTAGTCAGACTTGATCACCGCCAGGTCGGTTTTCACCGTTTCCATATCGGTTTTCAACGTTTTAATATCTGCCTTCATTTCAAATACATCGGCTTCAAGCTTTGAAACGCGCATTTCCATCGTTACCACTCCGCATAAGTTAAACATGTAATTATTACATCAAAAACAACATGTTAATGGATGGCATTGTATCTAAGGCTAAGAAAAGTTCATCACAATTAGCATGAGAGTGAATGAATCTGATACGTTTCTCGAAGGTAGAAACTGGCTGTTTCAGGTAATTACAGCGGAATCAAAGCTGGTGCGCGTTTTGGCGCCATGCGGAAGGGGTGACACCATGCAACTGGCGGAAACGGTTACTGAAGTGACTGGAAGAGTGGAAACCGCAACGCAGCGCGATCTCAGTTAACGGCAGAGCGCTGAACTTTAGCAGTTGCAGTGCGGTATCCATACGACGACGCATCACGAACTGATGTGGCGCTTCGCCCACGCTGCTGCGGAACATGCGAGCAAAGTGATACTCACTCAATGAAGCTTCCGCAGCTAATTGCGCCAGCGTCAACGGCTGATCCAACTGTGCATCAATAAAAGCCAACACGCGCCGCAATACCGCGGGGGCTAATCCGCCGCGCACCTGTGGCGCCTGCCACTGCACTTCACTGTAGCGCTGCAAAAGATGCGTCATTAACAACGTTGAGGCACTGCTCAGCATCAATTGATTGGCGGGTTGCTGCCAGTCAACGCTCAGCAGGAAATGGCGATAAAGTTGCGTGATGCGATCGTCGTCGGCAAAGATCTTTTCATGCAGGTTAAGTTGGGCGGGGCTGCGATCCCAAATTTGTTCGCCAAGATGACGCAAGTGCTCGTCAGTACAGTAGAGATGTACGAACGACAAATCGGCGCGTAAATCCCAGGTGGATTCAATACCAGAAGGCATCAGGCAGAAGCGATCCGGACCACCGCCGTTGCGCCAACCATGCTGAGTTTTATGCCAGGTGTCATAGCCATCAGCGGTATACAGGCTGAGCGTATGGTGATCGCTAAGATTAGTGACACGATCGCCACTATTAAACCAGGCCGCCAACTTGATGCCACCCGAAAGCTGCACGCTATCGCGCAATTGCGCTTTATGGCGCTGCAGCATGTCGAAGGTTTGATAATCGGGCATCAAAGGCATCCACTCACAAGTTAATAACGCACAGTTTACGGATCTCCACGGCCAGAAAACAGGCCAACGCGGGACATCCGTGTAAAAAGCGCAAGATTTTGCAATTCGCGCGCAACCGCGTGCAAGCAGATGGCCATCATGATCGTCACACTTCAGGCAATGATTTTGCTGGAGAGAATGCGATGAACATTATGTTGTACCTTGCGGTGGTGTTGATTTGGGGCACGACCTGGATTGCGATATTCCTGCAACAAGAAGCGGCTAACACGCCGGTTCTGGTAGCAGTATTCTGGCGCTTTTTGCTGGCCTCAATACTGATGCTGGTGATCCTGAAACTGATTAAACGTCTGCGCTCGCTGGATAAGCAGGATCACCTTTTCTGCTTAATGCAAGGCTGTTGCGTATTTGGCTTCAACTTCGTTTGTTTCTATCATGCGGCAGCGTGGATCAGCAGTGGCCTGGAATCGGTCATCTTCTCCATGGCCGTGCTGTATAACGCGCTCAACAGCTGGATCTTTTTCCGTCAGCGCCCACCGTTTCGCCTGTTGCCCGCGGCCGTGCTTGGTTTGGGGGGAATTGTTGCCTTGTTCTGGAATGACATTCAGGCAGCACACCCGGCTCCGCAACTGCTGTGGGGCGTTGGGCTGAGCGCGTTGGGCACGCTTGGATTCTCTTTGGGTAACATGATTTCGACTCGCCATCAGCGCCGTCAACGTGATGTGCTGACCACCAACAGCTATGCCATGTTATATGGTGCAATTGTTATGGCAATCATCGCACTATTGAATGGCGATTCATTAGCGCCTGCGCTGAATTTGCAGTGGCTTGGTTCGATGAGTTATCTGGCCATTTTTGGCTCTGTGCTGGGATTTGGCGCTTATTTCACGCTTGTCGGCCGTATCGGAGCCAGCCAGGCCGCCTACTGCACACTGCTTTTCCCATTGGTGGCACTGATGTTGTCGACCATTTATGAGGGATATCAGTGGCACAGCAATGCCATCGTGGGTCTGTCGATGATTCTGATGGGGAATATGGTGATGTTTGTGCGCTGGCCCACGGCACGCAAATTACGCCTGGCATGAATAGCGAGAGCGGGCATTGCGCCCGCTCTTTGGTCCTCTAGCGCCAGCCCTGAACGCCGATATTGAGCTGGTGAGGTTTATTGATGGCTTTTCTGGCAATCCAGTAAAGCAGAACGCGTTCATCATCTCTGTCGCGATCGGCCATAGCCAGTAATTTCAGCGACAGCGTGGATTTATTCACAGGCTGATGCTCATCGCTTAACTCGATCACCGCCTGACCGATGATGCAGCAAACTTCATCCTCGCTTGACGCGGATTCATATGCTCGGTCTGTCATATTTCCTCCTATTGAGTGAATCTTAAGCCTGGCAAAAAACTGTCATCTTGCAGCGAAATCGGTACGCTTATAACACCCGGTTACACATGCTTACCCATGGCAACCGCTACGCTTAAATTGACATCACTGTGACCCAATGCCATTCATACCCGTATTACTGCATTTCATTCCTTCATCCTGTCTCTTGATGCCCTGCTTCGCCCCACGCGCGCGTAAGCTGCCTATTATCGCTGCAGATTCCGCATTCCCTGAGGGGAGAGATAAAAATGAAAACAGAACTATCCGCGCAGTTGCAGCGCACCCGCATGCTTACCCTTATCGGCACCATCATCACTCAGTTTGCACTGGGTTCGGTTTACACCTGGAGCCTGTTTAACGGCCAGTTGGCGCATAAGCTTGATGCGCCAATCAGTCAGGTTGCCTTCTCGTTTGGTTTACTCAGCCTGGGCCTGGCGATTGCATCGTCACTGGCGGGAAAATTACAGGAGCGCTTTGGTGTGCGTAACGTCACCATCGGCGCCGGGATTTTAATGGCGATTGGCTTTTGGCTGACCGCTCATGCCGATAACCTGATGATGCTGTATCTCAGCGCCGGCATCCTGGTCGGTTTAGCGGATGGCGCAGGATACCTGATGACGCTGTCAAACTGCGTGAAGTGGTTCCCGGAGCGCAAAGGATTAATCTCCGCCTGCTCGATTGGTGCTTACGGTTTAGGTAGCCTCGGCTTCAAATTTATCTGTGGCGCGCTGCTCAGCACTTACGGTCTGGAGAACACCTTTATGATTTGGGGTGTGCTGGCGATGAGTATGATCATTGTGGGTGCGCTGATGATGCGTGATGCCCCTATCCAGCAAAGCAGCGGTAACGCGAAAGTGCTGGAAAAAGATTACACGCTGGCGCAATCCGTACGCTTGCCACAGTACTGGATGCTGGCACTGATGTTCCTCACTGCCTGCATGAGCGGACTGTATGTGATTGGCGTGGCGAAAGACATCGGCGAAGGGATGGTCCATTTGACCACGCAAACCGCTGCTAATGCCGTGACTGTCATCGCGATTGCTAACCTGAGTGGCCGTCTTATTCTCGGCGTACTCTCCGATAAAATGGCACGTATTCGCGTCATTTCACTGGCACAGATCGTTTCACTGGTGGGCATGAGCATTTTGTTGTTTACCCGGATGAATGAAACCACCTTCTTCCTGTCACTGGCCTGTGTTGCCTTTAGCTTTGGTGGCACCATCACCGTGTTCCCTTCCCTGGTCAGCGATTTCTTTGGTCTTAATAATCTGACGAAAAATTACGGGCTGATTTACCTGGGATTCGGTATCGGCAGCGTGATGGGTTCACTGGTGGCTTCCGTGTTTGGTGGTTTTACCGTGACCTTCAGCTTGATCATGACACTGCTGGTGATTTCACTGGTGTTGTCGCTCAGCATCCGTCTGCCAAATCGTCAAAACGTGACTGAACCTTTGCTGCATAATTAATCTCAACAGATGCCGCATCACTGTGCGGCATCTATTTTCTCCATCTTTTCTGCGTAATGTTTTAAGAGTTGAGAACGGCTGTTATTTAGGATTGCATTTCAGACTATTCGCGTTATTATCATCAGGCATTCGGTTTTATCTGATTGGTTTATTTCCCGCCTTGACGTTTTTAGCTTTAAATTGACATATCTGGTAATAGATCCAGAAATAACTCTACATTTACTGCATCTTCACTCCACTTTTCCCCGGTAATCTGGCTTCATTGGAAAAGAGGAGGACTCTCCATGAAAACACTTATTAAAGCGGCTTCGGTTGTTGCCATTATGACGATGTTGAGTGGTTGTATCGTTCATGACGGATATGGTCGCGGACCGGGCTGGGGCCACGGTGGCGGCTGGCATCATGACCATGGTTATCATGGTCGCCATTGGTAATTGGGCAAAGCACACACAGCACATAATAAAAAAAACAAAAAGGGCGGGAATTTATCCCGCCCTTTCTTTTAGCTTTTTACCGCGTAATTACATTGATACCAGGCTTTCTTTAATCCGGGCAGATGGCTGTCCTGTGCCGGCAGCGATTCCACTTTATCAAATCCACGCTGGTTACAATAATTCGCCAGATCGACTTCCATCGCATCTTTATTCAACGTTTGCGGGTCATAACGATATTGCACGGTATTTGAGCTTTTATCTTCATCGACACGTTCAAATCCACCGGGTTTGCTGACACTACAACCGGCCAGCATAAAAAGCACGAGTGCGCTAATAAGCATTTTTTTCATTAGGGTGTCCTCTTCCAGGCGAAGCAGTCTAAATGCCAATGCCGCACGCATCTATAGGAAACTGGCGCGAAATAGTCATTCTTAAAAAGTTTTTACCAATCAAATCAATAAAACCAAACGGTTTTTCATATCACTTAACCGATGCCATGATGCTTTCAGACAGCACGAAGTCTGCACCACACCAGGTGACACGAGAAAAAAAACGGAAAGTGACCTTTATGCCCGCGCTGAGCGGGCTTTTTTTTACGCGTAAACCTAACCGGTAAGGCTGACCATCTTACGCAAAAGGTTGGCGGACTGTTTGGCAGGCAATGCGAGAATGCCGCTGTAAAGATCAATCGACATGGCACACATGGCGCTGCGATCAACGGCAGTATCAGCAGGCATGTTGAGTTGCTGAAGTTTATCACCCCACTTGCCGTAAAGTTTCTCCACGACGCTCTGCAAATCACGTTGTGCGCCCTGCTGATCGATCGGTCGCTCTTCGCCTGTGCTGTTTTTCAAGAGCATATCTAAAGCCAGGGCATCACGTTGGTACAACTCCGGTGACAGCGCTTGTTGCAGATTGATGCCGCCATTCACCTGCGGGTACAGGAAGCGGAAGCAGCGTTGTGGCTCCGGCTGCTGCAGTGCCTGCATCTCCTGCACTGACACACGCAAATAATTGAGCAGCGTTTCGTCGTCTGCACGCGCCATACGCTGATTAACCAGATCCATCAGCCATCCACGTAACTCGCCCAGCGCCTGGTCAGCAGGCACGCCTTCCATACGCTTGTGCAGTAACTCGCGATTAAGCATTTGCCATAGCGCCGGCTCCTGTGTTTTGAGCTGACGATAGCCGGGTGCGAGGCTTAACTGATTTGCCACCTCGCTTTCCAGCGCCTGTCGCTCCTGACGTGGATGTAACCAGCTAAACCACAGCATGTTCGCCAGGATTAACGGCAGTAAAAACAGCACTAACCCCTGCCATAAGCGGAGTGCCGTGGTGCGGATCAGAACGATGATAATCACCGCCAGCAGCGCAAACGCCGCCAGCGTGATAGGTAAGAGGGAAAACATGGAGCGTGATTAATCCTTGCGAACGTCAATCAGAACCGGGCAGTTGGCGCGCTCAATCACAGCCGCACTCACCGAACCTTTAAGTAAGCGATTAAAAGGAGAAAGATGACGGCGACCGATGATGATCATGCTGGCCTTCAGTGCATTGGACTGCGCCACAATGGTTTCCGCGGCTTCACCGGCCAGAATCAAACCTTTGGCAGCCACACCGGCACGCAGTAGCGGGGCCAGCGCGTGACGCACCACCATTTCAGCGGTATTTTGTTCATCTTTTGCCGCGACGAAATCATCTGGATCTTCGCCCGCATCGATTTCGATCGGCTGATTGCAGGATGAATAAGCGGGATCAACACAGCACAACACCGTGACCTGAGCCTGTTGCGCCAGGGCTTGTTCAATGGTTATCGCGATGACTTTTTCTGCCACCGGTGAATTATCAATGGCCATCAGCAAGGTTTTCATCAGTTGGTTATCCTTCCACAGCGGTCATTTTGCCAATTTCGCGAATCAGCGCCTCTTTGCATTTCATGATTTCATCACGATAACGCGCTTCCTGTTTATGAAAACGCGCCGTCGGCACCAGCAGCGAAATGGAGAAGCGACCGAATAGCGTGTCAATCGCCACCGCCATGGTGGAAATTCCTTCAAGCGTTTCGCCACGATCAATGGCCAGACCGCTGTTACGCACCTCAGCAATCAGCTCCAGCAGTTGTGGCAAAGTTTTCACCGTCATTTCGGTCAACTCTTTATACGCTTCGCCGACCATCACGCGCACATCTTCATCACTTTCCAGTGCCAGCAGTGCACGACCGCCTGAAGTGCTGTAGAGCGGGAGATTCAAACCGATGCGTGGCACCACGCGCAATTCCCGGGATGCCACCACATAGTGAACAATCGCTAACTGCGTGCCACTGGCGCGTGCCAGCGAAACGGTTTCGTTGATGTCGGCTGAGAGTTGTTCCAGAAACGGACGGACGATTTCGACCACATCACTGTGCACGCTGGAGATCAGCTTGAGCAGTGCCGGTCCCAGACGAAGCCCGCCCGCCCCGCTGCTGCGCACCAGTTGCGCGCTATCCAGCGCGGCGATAATACGCTGTACCGTTGAACGTGGCAGATCAACCACCTGCGCAATTTCGCCCAGACTCATGCCGCCCGGATGTTCACCCAGCGCATTCAGAATTTTTGCCGCACGCGCGATGACCTGAATGCCACCCGCTTTTTCATCCTCACGGCTTGAGGGAAGTTCAACCATTGTGCGTTCCTTTTTGGCCTGCCCTACTTTAGCGCGAATGACCGCACTTTTACACCCTGTATCACATTGCAATACATCATACCGAGATGTAAGATGCGACATGTATCACATCGCAATACACTGCATCAATAATAAAACGAGACACCTGTTATGAACGCCCAGCCTGTTGCGGCTCCGGCTCCCCATCCGTTTACCCTGCGCCTGGCGCTGGGATTGGTTGGCGTGCTGATTGCTGCGCTCACCTCCGGATTAAATGACCGCGTGACGGATATTGCGTTGGCGGATATCCGTGCCGCCATCGGCATTAGCTACGATCAAGGCAGCTGGATCATTTCCGCTTATCAGGCGGCAGAAGTGGCCGCGATGATGATCGCGCCGTGGTTTGCCGTGACCTTTTCCCTGCGTCGTTTTGCTCTGACGGTTTCCGCTGGCTTTATGCTGTGCGGTTTGCTGCTGCCTTTAATGCCGAACGCCACGCTGTTTATTGCGCTGCGCCTGATTCAGGGTCTGTTTGGCGGTGCATTGCCACCGTTACTGATGACCGTGGCACTGCGTTTTCTGCCGCCGCCGATCAAACTTTATGGCCTTGGTGCCTACGCGCTAACCGCCACCTTTGGACCCAATCTCGCCGCCACGCTCGCCGCTTTCTGGACCGATGAAGTGAGCTGGATGTTCGTGTTTTGGCAAGTTATCCCGTCAATGCTGATCGCCATGCTGTTGATTGGCTGGGGCTTACCGCAAGACCCGCTGCGCTTCGAGCGTTTTAAGCAGATAGACCTGTTCGGCATGCTGACCGGTTGCTCAGGCATGGCGCTGCTGATTCTGGCGCTGACGCAAGGGGAACGCCTTGACTGGCTCAGTTCACCGCTGTTTGCGGCGCTATTATTGAGCGCGCTGGCATTGCTGACTGTGTTCTTTATTAATGAATGGTTTCACCCGTTGCCGCTGTTCAAATTGCAGATGCTGCGCCGTCACAATCTCGCACACGGTTTGCTGGCGCTGGCGGGCGTGTTGATTCTGTCGCTTTCCGGATCCGCGCTGCCCTCCGCCTATCTTGGCCAGGTAGAAGGTTTTCGCACACTGCAATTCGCGCCGCTGGCGTTAACCATCGGCTTGCCGCAATTACTGATCGCCCCACTGGTGGCAGCACTGCTCAATATCCGCTGGATTGATTGCCGCTGGATGCTAACTGCTGGCGTGACGCTGCTGGTGATCTCCTGCCTGATGGGCATGAACATTACCAGTGACTGGGCGCGACAGAATTTCTGGGTCATCCAAATTTTGCAGGCTTTCGGTCAACCGATGGTGATTCTGCCGGTGTTGATGAGCGCCACCAGCGTGGTTGCGCCACCGGAAGGCCCATTTGCCTCCGCGATGTTCAATACGGTGCGCGGTTTCTCCAGCATTGCCGCCAGCACCCTGGTGGAATGGTTTATCAGCCACCGGGAACAGTTTCACTCCAGCGTGCTGGTGGGCAATGCCGCCAGTCGCCCCTGGCTGATGACCGCGCCCAGCAGCGCCCAATCCAGCAGCAGCTTTCCTTTATTACCGGATGGCAGCGCCAGTAGCGCAGAGAACCTGAGCGGTTTCGCGACACTGCTGAAGCATCAGGCGATGGTGCTCAGCCTGAGTGACTGCTACCAAATGCTGATTGGTTTCGCCGCCCTGCTTTTACTACTGACTGCCTGGTTGCCAAAACGTGTCTGGCCGCCACAAACCCTGATTCAACCTGTTACGACGACGTCGAGATAACTGATATGCAAGCTTTTGCCTTGAAAAGAACGGTGCTGTTGAGTGCCCTATTAATCGTGTTGCTGGCCATGGCCTTTTTTGTCTGGTCATCAATGACCGGCAACGATCATCGCACTGATGATGCCTATGTAAATGCGGATTACACCCTGGTGGCGCCGAAGGTGTCCGGCTATATCGCCAGTGTGAATGTGCAGGATAACCAGCGAGTAAAAGCGGGCGAACTGCTAGCCACGCTTGACGATCGCGATTACCGCGTGGCGCTGGAAACGGCGCAGGCGAATTTGCAGGTCAGCGATGCCAAACGCCTGAGCAGCCAGGCTCAACTGGAGCAGCAGCAATCAACCATTGAGGAAGCCAAAGCGACCCTGGCGGCGAGCCAGGCGTCTGCGCAATACGCGGGACAGAGTGCGGCGCGTTATTACCAGCTGTATAAAAGCGGCACCATTGCCGCAGATGAGCAGCAGAAAGCCAGTTCAACCCAACGTTCAGCGTCTGCTGCTGTGCGCCAGAGTGAAGCTGCACTGGCTGCATCGATGAAACAGGTTGGTGTGTTACAAGCGGCCGTGCGTCAGGCAGAGGCCGATGTGACAGCAGCGCAGGCCAGCGTGGATCAGGCGAAGTTGAATCTCTCTTATACGCGGATTGTGGCACCGGTAGACGGTATGGTGGGTCAGCGTTCGGTGCGATTGGGCGCTTACGTTAGCGCCGGAACGCGTTTGCTGGCGGTGGTGCCCTTGCAGCAAACCTATATCACCGCCAACTATCTCGAAACTCAGCTGGCCGATGTGCAGCCGGGACAGAGAGCGGTGGTGAGAGTCGATGCGCTGCCTGGCAAGACCTTTACCGGTCATGTTGACAGCATTGCACCGGCGACGGGCGCGACCTTCTCCGCCATTTCACCGGACAATGCCACCGGTAATTACACCAAGGTGGTGCAGCGTTTACCGGTGAAAATTGTGCTGGATGCCAACCAACCCGATTTGGCGCAACTGCGTGTGGGCATGTCCGCGATACCGGAAATTGACGCCCGATGAAAATGTGAGCAATCTCTCAGAACTGGCCTATTTATTTTCGGATCGATTGCGCGTAAATTAGCGCTCGATCCTGTTCTGAGTTCGCTTGGAACCACCTGAGAAGAAAGCGTGCAGCGGTTATGAACTTCACCTTTCTCTTATTCTGTTCGGGTTACGCTGGATTGGGATCACCAGCATGGTAACCGCTCAGAGGAGTCGTTTTGTGAGATATGCTTTGATGGGAGTTTCTTTCTTCCTGTTAATCTGGGTAGGCACCTTCGTGCTGATGCTCAAATAAATCCTGCCAGGCGGGGCGACCAAAGTCGCCCTTCTTAGTTTTACTCTTCTTCTTCCAGCGCTTTTACCGTTCCCGGCAATATACCATCCGCACGGAACATCGCTTTAATGCCACGTACCGCCTGACGAATACGATCGCTGTTTTCAATCAGAGCAAATCGCACATGAGTGTCACCGTAGTCACCAAAGCCGATGCCCGGTGAGACGCACACTTTGGCTTCCTGCAGCAGCAGTTTGGCAAACTCCAGCGAACCGAGATGCGCGTAGTGATCGGGGATTTTCGCCCAGACGTACATTGAGGCTTTTGGCAGATCGACCATCCAGCCCGCTTCATGCAGCCCTTTCACCAGCACATCGCGACGGCGTTTATACTGCTCGGCGATATCACGCACGCATTGCTGATCGCCTTCGAGTGCGGCAATCGCCGCGACCTGCAGCGGGGTGAAGGTGCCGTAATCGTGGTAGCTTTTGATACGCGCCAGCGCGGATACCAATTCTTTGTTACCCACCATAAAGCCGATACGCCAGCCTGCCATATTGTAGCTTTTCGACAGGGTGAAGAATTCCACCGCTACGTCGCGCGCACCCGGCACCTGCATGATCGACGGCGCTTTCCAGCCATCATAGGTGATGTCGGCGTAGGCAAGGTCGTGGATGACCAGCACGTTGTACTGTTTCGCCAGCGCAATCACACGTTCGAAGAAGTCGAGTTCGACGCACTGTGAAGTGGGATTCGAAGGGAAGCCGAGGATCATCATCTTCGGTTTCGGATAACTTTCGCGGATAGCGCGTTCCAACTCGTTGAAGAAGTCAACGCCTGCCACCAAGGGTACGGAACGCACTTGCGCACCGGCGATCACCGCGCCGTAGATGTGAATCGGGTAGCTAGGATTGGGCACCAGGACGGTGTCGCCATGGTCGAGCGTCGCCAGCATCAGGTGCGCCAGCCCTTCTTTGGAACCGATGGTGACAATGGCTTCTGATTCGGGATCGATCTCCACCTGATAGCGATCTGCGTACCAGCGCGAGATGGCGCGACGCAGGCGAGGAATGCCTTTCGAGGTGGAGTAACCGTGCGTATCTTCGCGTTGCGCTACCTGACAGAGTTTTTCCACGATGTGTGGCGGCGTGGGTCCATCCGGATTCCCCATTGAGAAATCGATGATGTCTTCGCCGCGCCGACGCGCAGCCATCTTCAATTCAGCGGTGATGTTGAATACATACGGGGGAAGGCGTTCAATACGCGAGAAACGACGGGGTGTGCTGTTATCAGCCATGATGTCCTCTGGTTTACGTAGGCGCCCGGACCGTCCGAGCGACGCTGGTCACTGCGGTGACCGAGGTAAGAACATAACGCGCTGATAACAGAATTGTCGAGAGCAACAGAATATTTTTTTAATGTTGCGGATTCAGGCGACCCAGCACCCAATCGTTTACCCATTGGTCGTTTAGCAGATAATTATCCCGTAGAGTGCCCTCAAGTGTGAAACCATTCTTTTCCAGAATGCGTCGGGACGGCCAATTCCCCTCTATGACCAGCGCTTTGAGTTTATGAAATTCTGCCTGTAGCAAGAAGTCGCACAGTGCCTTGAGCGCTTCACTGCCATAGCCGTTTCCGGTGAAGCGATGGCAGAGCATGTAGCCGACCTCAGCTTGCCGATAAGGCTGCCATTCGGCACTGCATCCAAACAGGCCGATAGGTTCATTGGTTTCGCGCAGGCGTGCCACCAGGCACAGCATGTGGAAGCTGGTGACTTGCCAGGGCGCGAGGCGTTCGATGAAGCGCTGGCGTATGTCGTTTTCGTCAGGGATTTCACTGACCCAGGTCATGGTGCCGGGATCTTCGTGTACGGCTTTGAAGATTTGCCAGTCTTCGGGTTGTAAGCGTGTCAGGGACAAGCGAGGGGTAAGAAGTTGCATTGCTGCGCTCCGCGAAATAACTCATGGCAACATAGCAAACCGCGTGATTTACAACCAGCGTTCTGCGTAGGGATTACTAATCCTCTTTTTGTTACTCAAGTTTTCCTCTTTTTGGGGAGTGTTGGGGATTTTGGGAGTTGGGAGTTGAGTTGATAGTCGCTGTTGGTTGGGTACCAGGGCCAGAACGGGCCAGCCCTATCGCAAAGACAACACGCATCCCTGCAGATCGGCTGGGCCATCCGTGGCCCAGACGCTTTGCTCTTCGGGCTGGCCCGTTCTGGCCTTGAGCTGAATGCGTTGCTGTTTTAAAACACCAGTGAGAATTTGGCCGGAAAATTGATCTAAACCATGAGAAGCGTTTTGCGGGTGTCGCGGCGCTGGCAGATCTTGATCACATTTTTTATCATAACCTCACCCTGGTTCACTCCGAGAGATGCCCTTGCCTTCCCACTTCGACATGCTGCTGGCGGTATTTGACCGCGCTGCGCTGATGCTGATTTGTCTGTTCTTCCTTACCCGCACGCGGGTATTCCGTCAGCTGCTGCAAAAAGATGAGCATTCGATCAAAGAGAAAGTGGTGGTGACGGCGATATTCTCGCTGTTTGCGCTGTTCAGTACCTGGTCGGGCATTAACGTCGATGGTTCGCTGCTGAACGTGCGGGTGATTGCGGTGATGTCCGGCGGCATTCTGTTTGGCCCGTGGGTTGGTATCGCTACCGGGGTGATCGCGGGCATCCATCGTTATCTGATCGATATGGATGGCGTCACGGCTGTGCCTTGCCTGATTACCAGCATCGTTGCCGGTATCGCTTCTGGGTTTATCAATCGTCGCGTGAGCAAAGAGCAGCGCTGGCGCGCCGGTATTCTTGGCGGCATGCTGTGCGAAACCCTCACCATGTTGCTGATTGTGCTGTGGGCTCGACCGATGGCGCTGGGCTTTTCGATTGTTTCTGAGATCGCTTTACCGATGATTCTCGGCGCATCGAGCATTGGCTTGATTGTACTGTTAGTGCAGAGCGTGGAAGGAGAAAAAGAGGCGATCGCGGCGCGTCAGGCCAAGCTGGCACTGGAAATTGCCAATAAAACGTTGCCGCTGTTTCGTCAGGTGAATAGCCAGTCGTTGCGTCAGGTGTGCGATATCATTCGCAGCGATATTCATGCCGATGCCGTGGCCATCACCAATACTCAGCAGATTCTCGCTTATGTCGGCTACGGTGAGCATAACTATCACAACGGGGATGATGGCATCAGCCCTACCACGGCGCAGTCGATTGCGAGCGGCAAAATCATCATCAAGAATAATGATGAGGCGCATCGCACCAAAGATATTCACTCGATGCTGGTTATTCCCCTTTGGGAAAAAGGGGAAGTCACAGGCACGTTAAAAATCTATTATCGTCGAGCGCATCGCATTACCGGATCGCTAAAAGAGATGGCCATTGGTTTGTCGCAAATTATCTCCACCCAGCTGGAGGTATCGCGCGCGGAGCAGTTACGTGAGATGGCAAATAAAGCGGAACTGCGTGCGTTGCAGAGTAAAATTAACCCGCACTTCCTGTTTAATGCGCTGAATGCTATCTCCTCTTCCATTCGTCTCAATCCAGATACGGCACGTCAGCTGGTGATCAATCTTTCGCGCTATTTACGCTACAACCTTGAGCTGAACGATGACGAGCTGATCGATATTAAAAAAGAGCTGTGGCAGGTGAAGGATTACATCGCGATTGAACAGGCGCGCTTTGGCGATAAGCTGTCGATGATTTATGACATTGATGAAGATCTCCACTTCACGCTGCCCAGTTTGCTGATTCAGCCTCTGGTGGAAAATGCCATTGTGCACGGTATTCAGCCCTGCCGTGGCAAAGGGGTGGTGACCTTGAGTGTGAAAGACCTCGGTGATTATGTGCGCGTTGCGGTGCGCGATACGGGCGCGGGTATCAGTGAAGAGGTCATTGGCCGGGTGGCACGCGATGAGATGCCGGGTAACAAAATCGGGCTGCTTAATGTGCATCATCGGGTGAAACTGCTTTCCGGTCAGGGTCTGAGCATCACGCGTCATCATCCGGGAACGGAAATCGCCTTCACTCTGAGCAAAAACGGTCAGCGTCTGGCTGCACCGTTGAGCCATATCACGGAACCCAGCGCGTGAAAGCCATTATCGTCGAAGACGAGTTTCTTGCTCAGCAAGAGTTGAGCTGGATGATCCAGCAGCACAGTCAGATCACTATCGAAGCCTGTTTTGATGATGGGCTGGAAGTGCTGAAGTATCTGCAAAACCATCGCGTCGATGTCATTTTCCTCGACATCAACATTCCTTCACTGGATGGCATGCTGCTGGCCCAAAACATTAACCAATTTGCGCATAAGCCGTTGATAGTGTTTATCACCGCATGGAAAGAGCATGCGGTGGATGCGTTTGAACTGGATGCGTTTGACTACATCCTTAAGCCCTATCATGAGTCGCGTATTATCACCATGCTGAACAAGCTGGAGGCCAGTGCACAGCAGCACCTCGCACAGCCATCCACTCAGCAAAGCGCGCCGCAAACCGTTAATCTGGTGAAAGATGAGCGCATTATCGTGACAGATATCAACGATATCTATTATGTTGAAGCGCACGAAAAACTGACGTTTGTTTATACCCGCCGCGAAGCGTATGTGATGTCGATGGCGATCAGTGAATTTTGCAGTCGCCTGCCGGAACCGCTCTTTTTCCGCTGTCATCGATCGTACTGCGTCAATCTCAGTAAAATTCGTGAGATTGAGCCGTGGTTTAACAATACCTATCTGGTGAAGTTGCGTGATTTGGATGCGCAGGTGCCGGTGAGCCGTAGCAAGGTGAAGGCGTTTCGCCAGTTGATGAGGTTGTAAAGCGAGCAGCAGGACGCTGCTCGCCGGAACAGATTACAGCACGCGACCCAGCGTTTGGCGCAAATGTGCACCCGCGCCCAGCAGGCCTGGCTGATCGTGGGTGATCATATACACCGGGATATCGACCAGATAATCACGGAAGCGGCCTTTGTCTTCAAACGCGGCGCGGAAGCCGGAGGCTTTGAAGAAATCGAGGAAGCGCGGCACAATTCCCCCCGCAATGTACACGCCACCAAAGGTGCCGAGATTGAGTGCCAGGTTGCCACCGAAACGCCCCATGATCACGCAAAACAGCGACAGCGCGCGACGACAATCGATGCAGCTATCTTTTAATGCACGCTCGGTGACATCTTTCGGCTTGAGGTTTTCAGGCTCACGGCTGTCAGATTTGACGATGGCGCAATAGAGATTCACCAGACCGGATCCTGACAGCACGCGCTCCGCCGACACGTGACCCAGTTCCGCACGCAGCACTTCGAGAATTTCACCCTCTTCTTCGCTGTTCGGGGCGAAGTCAACGTGACCGCCCTCGCCCGGCAGGCTGATCCAGCGCTTATCCACGTGCACCAGATGGCTCACGCCTAATCCGGTGCCGGCACCGTAAATGGCAATCGGTTTGCCTTCTACCGGCGCTTTGCCACCAAACTGAATCACTTGATCTTCGGCCAGCATCGGGATAGCCATCGACACGGCAGTGAAATCATTGATGATTTCCAGGCTGTCGAATGCCAGGTGCTCTTTCATCTCACGAGTTGAGAATGCCCAATCGTGATTGGTCATCTCGACCCAATCCCCGGTGATTGGACAGGCAATTGCGATGCAGGCGTGTTTAATGTCCTGTTTTTGCTCATCGAGATAAGCACGAATCACCGCCTCGAGATTGTCGTAGTCTGATGTTGAGAATGTTTTGGCCTGGGAGATGGCGCCGGTCTCCACCTCACACAGGGCGAGACGGGCGTTGGTGCCGCCCACATCGCCGACCAGGGCGTATTTTGTCATTCTTCTGCTGCTCCGCTTGGGTCATAAACAATTGCAGGACACTATATAAGAGCCTGCCAATAAAACAATAACGCCCACCAGCACGATGGGCGTAAACATTTCTGGTGCGTGTCACAGCCTGACAATCAGCGGCTTCACTGTATAGAGGCAACTTTCCGAAACTGCGGGCTTATCACGTCAGGCGTTATCGACGCAGCCTCACAGGAAACGGACGATGCGGAGAAACCGAAGCGTAACGAGTGTACGTGAGGATTTCAGGCACCGCCTGGTCTAAAACGACAAAGCCTAAGCCGGATAGTGGCTAGCCGCCGTTACGCTGGTGCAGAGCTGCAGTGACTTTACGCAACAGCGGCGGCAGATCTTGTTTTTCCATCACCACTTCCACCAGCGTCAGGCGACGCTGACGCATTAATTGCTCCATTACCGCCGTTAACTGCACCGTTTCGTTCACTCGCCAGCTTTGTGCCGCACACTCTACGCTCATGGCATGTGGCAGCGCAGTCCAGTTCCATTGTGCGATGTCGTTGTAACGCTGTTCAGCGCCGTGAATCGCCCGCTCAACCGTGTAACCGTCGTTATTGATCAGGAAAATAATCGGCTGTTGCCCGTCACGCTGCATGGAACCCAGCTCCTGGATCGTCAGCTGCGCTGAACCGTCACCGATAATCAAAATGACGCGTCGGTCAGGTTGTGCCGTTTGTGCACCAAAGGTCGCCGGTAGAGTATAGCCAATCGAGCCCCATAGCGGTTGCACCAGCAATTCTGCGCCCGGTGGTAAACGCAGCGCGGCGGCACCAAAGGCGGCCGTGCCCTGATCGGCCAGGATGATATCACCCGGCAGCAGGAAGCGCTGCATCGCCTGCCAGAATGCGCGCTGACTGATTACCGCATCATCGTTTTGCTCAATTTCTTCGCAAGATGCAGTGTCGGCCAGTGCCCAATGTACGCAGTGGCGTTGATAAACGGGCAATAATGCGGCGAGGGCTTGCGCCATGCTAAGCGGCGCAAAGCATTCTCCGCCCACCGTGGCGTGAAACGGTTGCAGGTCGATAACGCGCTCTGCGGGTAACTGCTGGGTGAAACCGGCGGTCAGGGTATCGGTAAACCGCACGCCGACGCACAGCGTAACATCCGTCTCTTCAATGGCCCGGCGCACCGCATCGCTGCTGCCTTCGGCAGCGTAGGTACCCACATAGCCGGGCTGCTGTTCATCGAGCACGCCTTTGCCCATCAGTAATGTAGCGGCGGGAATGGCGCGTAGTTGGCGGAGTGCAAACAGCGGCGATTGCAATTGCCAACGCGAAGCGAGGAAATCGGCCAGTAACGCCACGCGCTGTGCAGGAGCCAGTAAGCGTTCAGCGGCGGCAGTAAAAGCTGTCGCAACGGCGGTCTCCTGATGGACAGGCGCAACGGGCTGAGCATCAGGCACCGTAATCTCCGTCGCCGCGACATCCACCGCCAGCAGCAGATAGCCGGGCCGGTGCTGGTTAAGCGCTTCCGATATCACACGGTCAATTTCTTCAACCGCATTATCCGCAGTCAGCACCGCGCTGGCGGTACTTACCTCTTGTGCCATGCGCAGGAAATGATGGAAGTCGCCGTCCCCCAGTGAATGATGTACACAGTCACCTTGCTGCTGCGCACGACTGGCTGGCGCGCCAACAATATGAATAACCGGGACATATTCGGCATAGCTGCCCGCAATCCCATTAATCGCACTCAGTTCACCCACGCCAAACGTGGTGAGCAGTGCAGCAGCACCGTTGCAACGACCGTAGCCATCCGCCGCGTAGGCGGCATTGAGTTCATTGGCGCAACCGACCCAGGCAATCTCAGGATGAGCGATAACGCTGTCGAGAAATTGCAGATTGTAATCACCCGGCACACCGAACAGATGACGGATGCCAGCTTGCTGTAAACGGTGCAGTAAATAGTCGCCAACGTTGAGGGTTTTCATCGACAGCTCCTTCTTAAGGGGATGATCGAAGTATCAGCGATGTGGCTGAATTGGCGAGATTTTCACCATCAGCGCATGGTGATTTGTGGCAAGCAATCGTTACGACGACAGAAAATTCTGTAAGTTGCGATCTTCGGCGCGTTTCGGCTTAGTGTAAACGCATACACTTCTATGCTGATGTCACTTTCTCCCTTTTTGAGACAGGAACGCTGCATGTCTGTATTTCCTCATCCCGACCGCTATCAACAGATGCAATATCGTCGCAGTGGCCGTACTGGCCTGAAATTACCGGCCATTTCGCTGGGTTTATGGCACAACTTTGGCGACAGCACGCGCGTCGATAATAGCCGTGAACTCCTGCGCCACGCCTTTGATCGCGGCATCACGCACTTCGACCTTGCCAACAACTACGGCCCCCCGCCGGGTTCTGCGGAGTCCAATTTTGGTCGCATTCTGCGCGAGGATTTTGCCGGGCTGCGCGATGAGCTGGTGATCTCCACCAAAGCCGGATACACCATGTGGGACGGCCCTTACGGCGACTGGGGTTCGCGCAAGTATCTGATTTCCAGTCTGGATCAGAGCCTGAAACGCATGGGGCTGGAGTATGTCGATATCTTTTATCATCACCGTCCCGATCCGGAAACGCCGCTGGAAGAGACCATGCGCGCGCTCGATCAGGTGGTGCGTCAGGGCAAAGCGCTGTATGCCGCCATTTCCAATTACCCGGCAGATAAAGCAGCCGAAGCGATTGCCATTCTGCGCGATCTGGGCACGCCTTGCCTGATTCATCAGCCGAAATACTCCATGTTCGAACGTGCACCGGAAGAGCAAGGTCTACTGGATGTGCTGGGTGATAATGGCGTCGGCTGCATCGCCTTCTCTCCGCTAGCGGGTGGTGTGCTCACCGATCGCTATCTGCAAGGCATCCCTGAGGATTCCCGTGCCGCCAGCGGCAGTAAATTCCTTAATGAGAGCCAGTTGACGCAAGAGAAGATGGAAAAAGTACGTAAGCTGCAGGCGATCGCCCAGCAGCGTGGGCAGAAGCTGGCGCAAATGGCGCTGAGCTGGGTGCTGCGTGATGCACGCGTGACTTCGGTGCTGATTGGTGCAAGTAAAACTGCGCAAATTGATGATGCCGTTGAGATGCTAAGCCAGCCCGAGCTGACAACTGAAGAGATCGAAGCGATTCATAACATATTAGTGTAAACGCTTACCTACCCGGCTCAGGCCGGGTATTTTCCGCAGCAGAAAATTCTCAATTCAGATTTCCCGCAACGTTTTCAGACTCACTCTCAAGGCAACACTGGACCGATGTGGCACACTAGCGCAACGGTGGCAGTGATAAGCCACTGAAAAGGAGAATTTATGAAACGTGCAATTTTGTTTGCCGCCTTGCTGGCAACACTTTCACCCCTGGCAATGCACACAGCAGAAGCCAACAGCGCCACCCTTACATTGGCTCCGGGTGTCACGCTGCATCTCGGCGATCGCGATCGTCGTGGTTACTATTGGGATGGCGGACGCTGGCGTGAGCCGCGCTGGTGGAATGACCGTTATCGTTATAACGATCATCGCTGGTGGCGTCATGAAGAGTGGCGTCGTCATCAGGCTTACGAACGTGAGCGTGAACGCCGCTGGCATGAACGGGAACGCCGTGAGCATTGGCGCCATGACCATCGTCATGATGACAGGCATGATCACCACCACCACTAATACAAAAATCCCGGCCTGATAGCCGGGATTTTCTTTTTTTCGTCTTGACCAGCCGAAGCGTTACCAGCCGAGCGCCTCACCGACCAACAGATAGAGATTCAATGCCACCACCAGCACCACTATCAGGCGTCCGGCGTTTTGCATCAGGCGCGAATTGACCATCTCATCGCCCATCAACTCGCGGTTGCCGGTAAAGGCCAACAGCGGGATCAATGCCAGTGCGATACCGAAACTCAACAGTACCTGGCTCATCACCAGAATGCGCGTTGGATCCCATCCGGCCCAGATCACGATAAAGGAAGGCAGCATGGTGATGGTGCGACGTAGCCACAGCGGAATATGGAAGCGAATGAAGCCCTGCATCACGACTTGTCCCGCCAGTGTTCCCACCACGGTAGAAGACAAGCCTGCCGCCACCAGACTTAATCCAAACACAATGGCTGCTGCGCGGCCCAACAAAGGTTGCAGCGTCAAATACGCCTGGTCGAGATCCACAATGCTGGTGTGCCCGCTGAAGTGGAAAGCTGCCGCCGCAGTCGCCATCATCGCCAGATTGACAAAGCCGGCAATGGTCATGGCAATCGCCACATCGAGTTTAGTGGACGAGTAGCGATCCGCTTTGCTGCCAATGTTACCGTGTTGCGTCAGTGCCGAGTGCAGGTAAATCACATGCGGCATGATGGTGGCACCCAGCACACCGGCAGCGAGGAACACGGCGTCAGAGGTGGGCAGCGAAGGCAACGCCATACCGGTGACCAATTCACTCACTTTCGGCTGCGAGAAAAACAGCTCAACAATATAGGCAGCGGCGACAAACAACAGCAGGCCGCCAATCACCAACTCCAGCGGCTTCTGCCCCCGGCTTTGCAGCATCAAAATCAGGTAGGTGGCGACGCCGGTGAGCACGGCGCCTTGCAGTAACGAAATCCCCAGCAATAATTTAAAGCCGAGTGCCGCACCAATAAATTCGGCGAGGTCAGTGGCCATGGCGATGATTTCCGCCTGCACCCAATAGAACCACACTGCCGGGCGTGGAAAGCGATCGCGGATATGCTCGGCAAGGTTTTTACCGGTGGCGATGCCAAGTTTGGCTGACATCAGCTGAATCAGCATCGCCATCACATTGGCCCAGACCACCACCCACAGCAGTTTGTAGCCGTAGGCCGCACCCGCCTGAATATTGGTGGCAAAGTTACCGGGATCGATATAACCAATTGCCGCGATGAAGGCAGGGCCAAGCAGCGCGAGCTTGATTTTTCTGGCTCCGCGAGCGGCGCGCTCAGCGGTGCGACTTTCTGACATAGTGTGGACCCTGTCCTAACGCTTGTTGACCCATGCAGCTTAACGGGCGCTCAAGGCAAGTGAAATTTGATTATAGTTATCGTAATAATAGATGGTGCTATGAAGTATAGCCATTGCTATACCCTGCGGTAAAGCCAGTTCTTGCCAAAATGTTTGCAACAGGAATCACTCTACTCCCGGGTTATTTTATAGACAATGTTTTTATGGATATTTCTTGTGAAGGCTTTGTGAAGAGGTTGTGAGCGGTGAGACTATTCTTAGAAATTTGTCGATACCGAATACTTATAATGTGGTTTTGATCTCGTTTTTAAGTAACGCGTTACATAGAATACGCAACAAAATACAACCCTCCTCAAATTTGGAGCCGACATGTCCCATATTTTGCACTTTCTTTTGGCATTAGTGGTGGTAGCCGTACTGGCCTTGCTGGTCAGTCACGATCGTAAAAGCATCCGTATTCGTTACATCGTACAGCTTCTGGTGATCGAAGTTTTGCTGGCGTGGTTCTTCCTCAACTCTGAAGCGGGCCTCGGCTTCGTCAAAGGGTTCGCGGGTCTGTTTGACCATCTACTAAAGTATGCTGCCGAAGGGACTAACTTCGTATTCGGCAACATGAACGACAAAGGCCTGGCGTTCTTCTTCCTGAATGTTCTGTGCCCGATCGTGTTTATCTCGGCGCTAATCGGTATTTTGCAGCATTTCCGTATCCTGCCTTGGGTGATCCGCGGCATCGGTACCGTGCTGTCAAAAGTCAACGGTATGGGCAAACTGGAATCCTTCAACGCCGTAAGCTCTCTGATTTTGGGACAGTCAGAAAACTTTATCGCGTATAAGGATATCCTTGGCAAAATGTCACAGCGTCGCATGTACACCATGGCTGCTACGGCAATGTCGACAGTTTCCATGTCCATCGTCGGCGCTTATATGACTATGCTGCAGCCGAAATATGTGGTGGCCGCGCTGGTATTGAACATGTTCAGCACCTTCATTGTGTTGTCACTGATCAACCCTTACCGCGTCGATAGCGAAGAAGATCTGCAGTTGCAGGATCTGCACAAAGGTCAGAGCTTCTTCGAAATGCTGGGCGAATATATCCTTGCCGGTTTCAAAGTGGCGATCATCGTTGCCGCCATGTTGATTGGTTTTATCGCCCTGATTTCAGGTCTGAACGCGCTGTTTGATCTAATCTTCGGCATCAGCTTCCAGGGTGTGCTGGGTTACGTGTTCTACCCGTTTGCGTGGGTGATGGGCGTGCCGTCCAGTGAAGCGCTGCAGGTTGGCAGTATCATGGCAACCAAACTGGTTTCTAACGAATTCGTGGCGATGATGGATCTTCAGAAGATTGCTGGTCAGCTGTCACCGCACGCAGAAGGAATCCTGTCTGTGTTCCTCGTATCCTTCGCTAACTTCTCCTCTATCGGGATTGTGGCGGGTGCGATTAAGGGCTTGAACGAAGAACAGGGTAACGTGGTTTCTCGCTTCGGCCTTAAACTGCTGTACGGCTCAACCCTGGTGAGCGTGCTTTCTGCCGCTATCGCCGGTCTGGTTCTGGCCTTCTGATGTTCAGGGCGAGCTGCGGCTCGCCCTTCTCTTCTTAATTATGCCTTTCTGTTCTATCTTGCATTTCACCCCTTTTATCCCCGTCATTCGCCGCTTCCCCGCCTGACGCAAAACCTTTTCACAATATTGAATTTCCGTCCCGGTTGCCTGCGCCCGTAGCTTTTCTCCATAACGTCACATCTGGAGAATCGTATGAGCATTCAATTTCTTGGCATGATTGGCCACCGCCTGGCTTCCGAAATCATTCCCGCCAGCGGTCCGCTGTTCGATAAAGATTACATCGCGCGTTTCGCCCGCGCCCATGAAGAAGCGGGATTTGATCGCATTCTGGTGGGCTATTGGTCCGATCAACCCGACGGCTTTCTGGTGACCGCACATGCTGCGGCACACACCTCAACACTAAAATTCCTGCTGGCACACCGTCCGGGCTTTGTCGCACCGACACTGGCCGCACGCAAGCTGGCAACGTTGGATCAACTGACCGATGGTCGGCTGGCCGTGCATATCATCAGCGGCGGTAGCGATGTCGAGCAGCGTCGTGATGGTGACTTCCTGAATAAAGCCGAACGCTATGCGCGCAGCGATGAGTTTCTTGCCGTGCTAAAACAGAGTCTGGAATCCAGCCAGCCTTATGATCATAAGGGACATTTTTACCAGGCTGAGCAGGCGTTTTCCGCCATCAAACCTGCGCAGAAAAAGCTGCCGATATACTTTGGTGGATCGTCTCAGGAAGCGATTGATGTCGCTGCGCGCCATGCCGATGTCTTTGCCCTGTGGGGCGAACCGCTGAAAGGTGCGGAAGAGACAGTGCGCAATGTGCGAGCCGCTGCGGCTCAGCACGGGCGTGAGATTGATTTCAATATCTCGTTCCGTCCGATTATCGGGAAAACTGAGAAAGAGGCCTGGGAACGTGCCGAGCATATCCGTGAACTGGCCGAGAAGCAGTTGCAAGAGACCGGCTTCGCCTTTGGTAAACCCAAGCCGCAAAGTGTTGGCGCTCAGCGCCTGTTAGCTGCCGCCAATGAAGGCGATCGCCTGGACAAAGTGTTATGGACCGGCGTGGCTAAACTGGTGCAAGGCGGCTACAACTCCACAGCGCTGGTTGGCACCGCCGATCAGGTTTCCGATGCGCTGCTGGATTACTATCGCCTGGGAGTTCACAGTGTGCTGATTCGCGGCTTCGATCCGCTGAATGATGCGGTGGAATATGGCGAGGAGCTGATTCCGCTGACGCGTGAGAAAGTCGCGGCGCTAAACGCCGCTAACAAAAGGAGCGCCTGATGCGGCTGGCAGCTCTCTTTACCGGTGTTGCGCTGGCGATCTCCACGCTCCATCCGCTGTTCGCTGCTGATAAAGTCACACTGCGTCTGGGCGATGTTAAGGGGGATCGTTTTGCCGCGTTAAAATGGTCAGGCGAACTCAACAACCTGTCTTACGGACTGGAACTTACGGCTTTTGATCCCGCTTTGCCGGGAGATAAATCATGAGTGCCTATCAGCATCATCGTTTACGCGACTTTGTCGGTAACCTTGCCATCTTGCTCGACCAGAATCCCGATGAAGCCACTGTTTTGCAACAGGGCAGCGCCTGGCTGGGCGAGCTGATCCAACATGACGACTGGCTGGACGAGGCTTACTCTCAGCCGCATCCCGAACACTATCAACAATATCTGCTGTACGCCGATGCCCGGCAGCGCTTTTCAGTAGTGAGCTTCGTCTGGGGGCCTGGCCAGCAAACCCCGATTCACGACCATCGCGTATGGGGATTAATTGGCATGCTGCGCGGTGCGGAGATATCGCAATCCTGGCAGCCCGGGCCGAACGGCCTGCAGCCAGAAGGTGCGCCGATACGGCTTGATCCCGGCAACGTCGAAGCCGTCTCTCCCACCGTGGGGGATATTCATCGCGTGAGCAATGCCTATGACGATCGCGTGTCAATCAGCATCCACGTCTATGGCGCCAACATTGGCGCGGTCAAACGCGCGGTATATCGCGAAGACGGCAGTGAAAAACAGTTTATCTCCGGTTACAGCAACCGTTACTTACCGAACATTTGGGATCTATCACATGAGTAAACCCGTATTCCCTTTCCGCCAGGCTGCGGACATTCTTGAGGCTCTGCGTCAGCAGCAGGAAGTGGCGATTGTTGATGTGCGCGACGAAGCGCTGTTTGCCACCGGCCATCCGCTGTTTGCGGTGAATATCCCGCTCTCCAAACTGGAGCTGGAGCTATTGGACCGCATTCCACAATCCACAACAGCCATCACTTTATATGATAACGGCGAGGGTCTGGCACAGGCAGCAGCAGAGCGTATTGCCGCGCTGGGCTACAGCAATGTGGCGCTGTTAAAAGAGGATTTAACGGGTTGGCAGGCAGCCGGCGGGGAGCTGTTTATTGATGTGAATTCACCGAGTAAGGCCTTTGGTGAACTGGTAGAACATCACAATCACACCCCTTCCCTGTCAGCTGATGAAGTACACAGCTTAATCAACAGCGACGCCAACGTGGTGGTGCTGGATGCGCGCCGCTTTGATGAATACCAGACCATGAGCATTCCAGGCGCCACCAGCGTGCCGGGCGGTGAGCTGGTATTGCGCGTGCGTGATCTCGCGCCATCACCGGAAACCACGGTGATCGTGAACTGTGCGGGCCGCACGCGCAGCATCATCGGCACCCAGTCGCTGGTGAATGCCGGTATCCCTAATCCGGTGTTTGCGCTGCGCAACGGCACGATTGGCTGGACGCTGGCAGGCCACGATCTGGATAAAGGTCAGTCGCGCCGCTACGGTGAAACCAGCGAAACGGCACAGCGACAGGCGGCGAGTCACGCACGAGGCATTGCCGATCGCGCTGGCGTAGAACGCATTCCACTGGCAACGCTCAAGCGCTGGCAGCAGGAACCGCGCACCACTTACCTGTTTGATGTGCGCGACGCTGACGAGTATGCGGCGGGTCATCTGCCCGGCAGTCGTCATGTACCAGGCGGACAGCTGGTGCAGGAAACCGATCATTACGCCAGCGTGCGCGGTGCACGTATTGTACTGATTGATGACGATGGTGTACGCGCCAATATGACCGCCTCCTGGCTGGCGCAGCTTGGCTGGCAGGTGTCAGTGCTGGAAGAGTTGCAGGCCAGTGATTTCACTGCCACCGGTGCCTGGAAAGCGCAGGTTCCTGCGGTTGCACAGCCCGAGTTTATTTCTCCGCAGCAACTGGCGGAGTGGCTGGAGGAAGGTCAGACCCAGGTACTGGACTTCACCACGCGCGCCAATCACCTCAACAGTCATATTCCGGGAGCGGGCTGGCTGCTGCGTTCAACGCTGCAAAAAGAGGGCAAAGCCGCACTACCAGCGGCACGACGTTATGTGCTGACCTGTGGCAGCAGCCTGCTGGCCGGATATGCGGTTGAACAGGTGGCAGAACTCACCGGCAAGCCGGTGTTTGTACTGGAGGGCGGCAATGCAGCCTGGCGCGCAGCGCAGTTGCCCACCGAGCAGGGCGACCAGCAGTTGCTGTCTCCGGCGATTGATCGCTATCGCCGTCCGTATGAAGGCACCGATATCGCACCTGCTGTGATGCAGGCGTATCTGGATTGGGAATACGGTCTGGTGGCGCAGTTGGATCGCGATGGCACACACGGCTTCCGCGTGTTGCCTGCTCAAGAACAAGCCGCAACCGCTTAATTCTTAGCGCCATGAATTGCGTCGCGACCAGATTGTGCATAATTTCAGTGCACACTTAGCTCTGGCGGCACGATTTATGGCGCACTCAGATGCAGTGCTGAACGCTGAACGCTGAACGGATAAAATCATCTCAGCGCGTGAGAAGCTGCTGCGGTGCGATTCATTGCGCCCCTAATTAGCAGCTGGTGCTGAATGGGTGAGATCATCTCAGCGCACAGGAAGAAGCACGCGCGATTTACGGCGCAATTCGTCGAGATACTTGATATCAAAAGATGGGCGCATTTCAGAACGCTGGGAGTTGTCGTCACACGAATAATGACGCCATTCTGCATACGAAATGAGCAATTATGAATTCAGTCAGTGTTAGATTGTGATGCTATTGTTCAGGACGAACAGAGATTTGGTGGAGATAAGCGGGATCGAACCGCTGACCTCTTGCATGCCATGCAAGCGCTCTCCCAGCTGAGCTATACCCCCAGCACCGAAAAACAGCCGATTTAACTCGACGGACGGCATCATATGAAACCGCTCCCTGAGTGTCAACGCCAAATTCTCGTTCTGTGTTCAATCGCTGAAAAAGGCGGCAACGCCCTACCGTAATGGCTTTTTTTTCAACGCAACTGTGCACTCCGTTAACGTATTTTCGCATTTAACACCCTGCAACCGAGGTTAAATCAGGGTTAAAGATGTTAGGAATAATCTTGTGTTCGTTACGGGTAAGTGTAAAACTTAGCGCGCTAATTAACCGGTCAACCTTCCAGGGTATATCACTCTTTGACCGGCCAGCATTTTCCCCTTGTTCAATAAAAGAAAAGTGAAATATGTCGCTGCATACACCGAAAGAGATCGCCCAACTGGCGATTCAAGCGGGCGTGGCTAAAAGCCGTTTGCCTGTTTCCACCTTATTGATCCTTGGTTTTATGGCCGGTGCCTTTATTGCCACTGGTTTTCTGTTGGATCTGCATGTTATCAACCAACTGCCTGCTGAATGGGGCTCTTTTGGCGGCTTCCTCGGCGCGGCGGTGTTCCCGGTTGGCCTGATTCTAACCGTTCTGGCCGGTGGTGAACTATTGACCGGCAACATGATGACCTTGCCGATCGCGTGGTTCGCCCGCCGCATTAGCGGTTTTAGCGTGCTGCGCAACTGGTTCTGGGTCACCATTGCCAACTTTATTGGCAGCATCGCGGTCGCCTGGTTCTTTGGCCACATGCTCGGCATGACCGAAGGCGATTATCTGAAAAAGACCGTGGCGATTGCACACGCGAAGGTGAATGCGGATTTCCTGCACGCCTTCATTTCCGGCATTGGTTGCAACTGGCTGGTGTGTCTGGCGGTGTGGTTAGCTTTCGCCAGTAAAGATATGGTCGGCAAAATCTTCGGCATGTGGTTCCCGGTGATGGCCTTCGTGGCGATTGGCTTCCAGCACGTGGTGGCGAACATGTTTATTGTGCCCGCCGCGATTTTTGCCGGACAAATGAGCTGGGCAGAATTTGCGCCAAACGTGATTGCCGTCTTCCTCGGCAACGGCGTGGGCGGTGCAATATTTGTTGGTCTCACCTATTTCCTTGCTTTCCGTCCTGCGCAAGCTGAAACCAGCGAAGCTTAATATCCGATTTATGCCTTTTGTCATGAGACAAGAGGCATTTTCCTGCCTGATTACTTTTCCCCGTTACGTTTTGTTGTAATATGTACAGCTAATGTATTTAACAGGGACAGCATCGTGAAAAAGGAATGGCTCACCCCCGAGGAGCTCGCGCTGGAAACGGGCTACAGTCGGCAAACGGTGAATAAATGGATCAAACGCGAAAACTGGACAACCACGCCCAAGCCAGGTGTACAGGGTGGTAAGGCGCGATTGATTCATATTGATGAGCGTGTAAAAAGCTTTGTTCAGTCCACCCGCCACGCGACCGAGCCGGCGGCCAATTACGGTGCTCAACAAAATACATTACCTGCGTTATTAATAAATTCTGTCCAGCAAATGACAACCGCTGAGCAAGATCAACTGGCTGCTTTGTTGCTGCGCGAAGGGATAAGTGGCGTGCTGGAACGGCTAGGAATTAAAGAAGATTAAAAAAAGCCGGGCGCATCATGCACCCGGCTTTTTTAATGCCCGCGATAAGTGAAGCGGCAACGTTACAGGCTGCCGCTAACTCAATTAAGCCTGGGCTTCACGCTCAGCAATGAAGGCCAGCGCTTTTTCGATACGGGCTACGCTGCGGCTGCGACCAATCGCTTCGACCGTCACATCCAGTGCCGGAGACTGACCTGCACCGGTCACCGCTACGCGCAGTGGCATGCCCACTTTGCCCATACCCAACTCGAGCGCATCGGCTGCACCCTGAATCGCGTTGTGCACATTCTCCGCATTCCACTCGCTGTCGCTCAGCGCAGCCAGTTTGTCACGCACCACTTCCAGCGGCTGACGCGCAACAGGACGCAGATGTTTCTTCGCCGCGTCAGCATCAAAGGCTTCAAACTCTTCATAGAAGTAACGACAAGAAGCCGCGATCTCTACCAGCGTTTTGCAACGCTCACCCAGCAGCGTCACCAGCTTCGCCAGTTCCGGACCGGTGCGGGTATCGATATTCTGTTGCTCGATGTGCCACTGCAGCTGCGTTGCCACGTACTCTGGCGGCAGCGTATTAATGTAGTGATGGTTCAGCCACTGCAGTTTTTCGGTGTTAAACGCACTGGCAGACTTGCTCACGGCATCCAGAGTAAACAGCTCGGCCATCTCTGCCACGCTAAAAATCTCCTGATCGCCATGTGACCAGCCCAGACGCACCAGATAGTTGAGCAGCGCTTCCGGCAGATAGCCGTCATCACGGTACTGCATCACACCGACTGCGCCATGACGTTTCGACAGCTTTTTACTGTCATCACCCAGGATCATGGAGACGTGCGCGTAAGTTGGCACTTCTGCACCAATCGCTTTAAGGATGTTGATCTGGCGTGGCGTGTTGTTGATGTGGTCTTCACCACGGATCACGTGAGTGATGCCCATATCCCAGTCATCCACCACCACACAGAAATTGTAGGTCGGTGAACCATCGGTACGACGGATGATCAGATCATCCAGCTCCTGGTTGCTGAATTCAATCGGGCCACGGATCTGGTCATCGAAAATCACCGAACCCTCTTGTGGGTTACGGAAACGCACCACGCAAGGCTCATCCGCCGCATGATGTTCATGGCTGTCACGGCAACGGCCGTCATAACGTGGCTTCTCGCCTTTCGCCATCTGCTCTTCACGCAGCGCTTCTAAACGCTCTTTAGAGCAATAGCATTTATAAGCGGTACCTGCTGCTACCATCTCATCGATGACCGCGTTGTAACGATCAAAGCGCTTCGTCTGATAGTACGGGCCTTCATCCCACTGCAGGTTGAGCCAGTTCATGCCATCCATGATGGCTTCAATGGCTTCCGGCGTTGAACGTTCCAGATCGGTATCTTCGATACGCAGAACGAATTCGCCCTTGTTATGGCGAGCATAAAGCCAGGAATAAAGAGCAGTACGGGCACCGCCCACATGCAGGTAGCCCGTTGGGCTGGGTGCGAAGCGAGTTTTGATTTTCATTCAGCATTGCCTTAGATGCGCAGGTTTCTTTGTCTGGATGACAAAAAAACGGGTTAACGCGAAAAAACAGTGCGCATATTCTAGCAGGTGGGACGCTTTCCTCAATGACTCTCGCGGCGGCATCACAGATTGAAGTGCGTTTTTCTGCTAATAAAACCAGCACATTGGCTAAAAGCGCGGCATGCTGCCTAAATTTAAAGCGAACGCACATTTATGTTTTAAAAAGCGTTGACTCACTTCGAAGGATCCCTATAATGCGACTCCACACAGCGGGGGTGATTAGCTCAGTTGGTAGAGCATCTCCTTTACACGGAGGGGGTCGGCGGTTCGAGCCCGTCATCACCCACCATATCTTAGTCAGATGACACTCTTGTTAAGCAGTTCCGAAGTGGGCGATTAGCTCAGTTGGTAGAGCATCTCCTTTACACGGAGGGGGTCGGCGGTTCGAGCCCGTCATCGCCCACCACTTCGGGTCGTTAGCTCAGTTGGTAGAGCAGTTGACTTTTAATCAATTGGTCGCAGGTTCGAATCCTGCACGACCCACCAATGTAGAAAGGCGCCCTAAAGGCGCCTTTTTGCTATCTGCTATTTGCCCACCCTCACAAAACCTTTGCAAACACTTAACGCTTTGTGTGCTCAAGCCGTTTTATCCCCTTGCCGATAACGATAATGGTCTATTGCAAGGAGAAAACCATGTCTACTATCTCAAGTGTTAGCAGTATCAGTACCGCAAGCAGCGGTAGCGGTTCAACGTCAGAAATTGCCAGCCTGAATAAACAGATTCAAAGCATCACCAAAGAAATTAAAGATTTATCCAGTGATGACTCCCTGACAGATGAGCAAAAATCTGAACAGGAACAGATGTTGCAATCGCAGATTCAGATGATTGAAGCGCAGATTGCACAAATCGAGCAGCAGGCAGCAGAAAAAGCACAACAGAAACAAGAAGCACAGCAGCCCACAACGGAAAGTGCCACCAGCGCCCAGAAAGCCGATGGCATTAACCGTCCGACCGAGACCAATCAGATCAACGTTTACGTCTAAAACGCCGGTTTGAGAGCACGTTGCTGCGCCAGCAGGCCTGCTTGTTGGCGCACTTCCTGCCAGATCGCTTCCGCAGCGGGTGTCAGAGAGCGATTTTTGCGTTTAATCAGCATCAGATTTCGATGGATTTCCGGATAGAGGCGTCGCACCGTCAGTTTCCGCCCCGCCGGCAGCGGTAACGCCAGCGCAGGCAAAATGCTGATGCCAATACCGGCTTCCACCATCGGAAACAGCGTGGCGGGATGGCCAATTTCCTGCACCACCTGCACCTGAATCGATAACTGCTGCAGCGCCGCATCCACCAGAAGACGACTTCCTGAAGCATAATCCTGCAAAACCAGGTTGCGCCCCGCCAGCATCGTCCATTCCGCTCGCTCGACCTGGGCCAAAACATCATCCGCATGGCACAACAATAAGAACGGCTCCTGCAAAATCGCTTCGTAATCCAGATCGGCATCCCCTAGCGGCCCGATGACAATGCCAAAATCCACCTCCGCATTGCGCACGCTTTGCAGCACTGACTGCTGAGCGCGATCGTGCAGGATGACGCGGATATCCGGATAACGTTGCTGGCTACTCGCCAGACACTGCGGCATTAGATTTGCCGAAGGTGTCTGGCTGGCGGCAACACGTACGGTGCCACTGCGCTGCTCGCCGTAACTGCGCACATCCAGCAGCGTCGTGTTTAACTCCTCCAGCAAACGTTCCAGCCGCGATGCCAGCTGGTGCCCCGCTTCCGTCAGCATCACTTCACGTGTGGTGCGGTCCAGCAAACGCACGCCCATTTCCGCTTCCAGCTCTTTGATACTGTGGCTGACCGCCGACTGGCTGAGCCCAATCGCCTGCCCTGCCTGGCTAAAACTGCCCTGCTGCGCTACTGCCACAAAGGTGCGTAACTGCCGTAAGGTGTAATTCATCGATATCGCTCATAGATTGATGCAATAAATCAATTTTATTTCTAAACCCAGCTGGCGCACAATCAGCACCATCTTTTTTATTTTAACCGGATTGTAACAATGGGCTTTTTACGACTCGACCCGATGATGGTCAAACTCATCATCACTGTGCTGTTGGCCAGCTTCATCCCGGCCAAAGGCGGGTTTGTCGATTTCTTTGAATACCTGACCACCGCCGCCATCGCCCTGCTGTTCTTTATGCACGGTGCCAAGCTGTCACGCGAGAAAATCATTGCCGGCAGCAGCCACTGGCGTTTGCATCTGTGGATCATGTGCAGCACTTTCGTGGTGTTCCCGATTCTTGGCTTGCTGCTGGTGTGGTGGCATCCGGTGAACGTCGGGCCAGAGATTTACACCGGCTTCATTTATCTGTGTATTCTGCCTGCCACCGTGCAGTCTGCGATTGCCTTCACCTCCATGGCGGGGGGGAACGTGGCGGCTGCGGTCTGTGCCGCTTCGGCATCCAGCCTGCTGGGCGTATTCATCTCGCCGCTGCTGGTGAATCTGGTGATGAACGTCCATAGCGATGCGCCGAGCAACGGTCTGGAGCAGATTGGCAAAATCATGCTGCAACTGCTGGTGCCGTTTGTGATTGGTCATATGTCTCGTCGCTGGATTGGCGGCTGGGTGGAGAAGCATCGTAGCCTGATTGGTAAAACTGACCAGACCTCGATTCTGTTAGTGGTTTACTCCGCGTTCAGCGAAGCAGTGGTCAACGGTATCTGGCATCGCGTCGGTGTGGATACGCTGCTGTGGATTCTGGCAGGCAGCGTGCTGATTCTGTTTGTCGCGCTGGCGATTAACCTGGGTGCCTCGCGTCTGTTTGGTTTCAGCCGCGCCGATGAAATCGTGGTGCTGTTCTGTGGTTCGAAAAAGAGTCTCGCTAATGGCGTGCCGATGGCCAATATCCTGTTCCCGGCCAGCTCAGTGGGGATTATCGTGCTGCCACTGATGATCTTCCATCAGGTGCAGTTGATGGTGTGCTCCTTCATCGCCCAGCGTTATAAGGCGGGCAATGAGAAGCGGCTGGCACAGCAGCAAGTCGAAGCACAAAAATCCTAAGCAAACGGCCCGCAATTGCGGGCCGTTTTGTTATTCACTGCGCTTCAGCGGTTTAACTAACCCCTGCAATCCTTCTATTTTGATCGCCAGGGTCAGCTGCATCAGCTCGCCCAGCTTCCCTGCCGGAAATTCGTTTTTACGCGCAAACCACAGCAGATACTCTTCTGGCACATCAATCAGCATGCGGCCTTTATACTTGCCGAACGGCATAGCGGTATTGGCGATTTCAACCAGCTGATGTTTGTCCACGTTAGGCTCCCAGCAGCCGAATCATTTCCGCTTCGTCGATCACGGGTATACCGAGCTCCTGCGCTTTCGCCAGTTTGGAACCCGCAGCTTCGCCAGCAATCAATAAGTCTGTTTTCTTCGACACGCTGCCGCTCACTTTCGCGCCCAGCGCCATCAGTCGCTCTTTGGCATCATCACGGTTCATCTGCGACAGCGAACCGGTCAGCACCACGGTCTTGCCAGCAAATGGACTGTCGATCTCTTCAACATTCACCACTTCCAGCTGCGGCCAATGCACGCCCACCTCTTGGGTGAGTTCGCGGATGACTTCGCGATTGCTCTCTTCTTCCATGAAATTACGCACGTGTGCCGCCACCACTTTACCCACGTCCTGCACCGCAATCAGCGCATCCAGATCGGCGTTCATCACCTTCTCAAGATCGCCAAAATGATTGGCCAGATTGGCCGCAGTGGCTTCACCGACTTCACGAATCCCCAGCGCATACAGGAAGCGAGGCAGCGTGGTGAGTTTGGCTTTTTCGAGCGCATCCACCACATTTTGTGCAGATTTCGGCCCCATGCGATCCAGTCCGGTCAGCTTGCCCGCCGTCAGACGGAACAAATCGGCAGGTGTTTGTACGTACTCTTTTTCGACCAGCTGATCGATAATTTTGTCGCCCATGCCGTCAACATCCATCGCACGACGAGAAACAAAATGCTTAAGCGCCTCTTTACGCTGAGCACCACAAATCAGCCCGCCGGTACAACGGGTAACGGCTTCGCCTTCCACGCGCTCGACATCCGAGCCACACACCGGGCAATGGCTTGGGAAGACGATTTCACGGGTATCATCCGGTCGTTCGGATTCCACCACGTTGACCACCTGCGGAATCACATCTCCGGCGCGGCGAATCACCACTTTGTCGCCAATGTGCAGGCCAAGACGCGCAATTTCATCCGCATTGTGCAAGGTGGCATTACTCACCACCACGCCAGCCACCTGCACCGGCTCCAGACGAGCGACTGGCGTAATCGCGCCAGTACGCCCCACCTGAAACTCAACATCGCGCACAAAGGTCATCTGTTCCTGCGCCGGGAATTTGAATGCTACGGCCCAGCGCGGGGCGCGAGCAACAAAGCCTAACTGTTCCTGCAGCGCCTGCGAATCGACCTTGATGACCACACCGTCAATATCGAATCCAAGTGTCGGGCGATCCTGCTCAACCTGACGATAAAACTCCAGCACCTCTTCCGCCGTATGCGCGAGGCGAATACGGTCACTGACCGGCAAACCCCAGGCTTTAAATTGCTGCAGACGCTGCCAGTGACTGGCGGGCATGTCACCGCCTTCCAGCAGGCCGAAACCGTAACAGAAGAAAGTCAGAGAACGTTTAGCGGTAATGCGCGGATCGAGCTGGCGTAGCGATCCCGCCGCAGCGTTGCGCGGGTTGGCAAACACTTTCGCGCCGGTGCGACGTGCATCCTCATTCAGCTTCTTGAAGCCCGCTTCGGTCATAAAGACTTCACCACGTACTTCGACGCGCGCAGGAATATTGTCGCCGTGCAGACGCAGCGGAATGGCATGGATAGTGCGCACGTTGGCGGTGATATTCTCACCCGTGGTGCCATCACCGCGTGTCGCCGCACGCACCAGCAGTCCATCTTCATACAACAGACTGACCGCCAGGCCATCCAGCTTAAGCTCGCAACAGTAGGTCAGATCGTCGCTGCTTTTCAGGCGATCCTGGACGCGCTTATTGAAGGCAAGGAAACCGGCTTCATCGAAGGTGTTGTCGAGTGACAGCATCGGCACTTCATGGCGCACCTGTTCGAAGGCGGCCAGCGGTGCTGCTCCCACGCGCTGAGTCGGCGAATCCGGGGTAATGAGATCGGGATGTGCCGCTTCCAGTTCACGCAATTGCTGCATCAGTCGGTCATATTCTGCATCCGGAATTTCCGGCGTATCCATCACGTGATAGAGGTACTCATGGTGACGTAACGAGGTGCGCAGCGCGGTGATCTGCTCCTGAACCGATTTCATAGTGTTTTATCCGATAAAAAACCCCCGACATGCGGGGGTTGTTTCGTTAATATTTGATTTTGCTCGCGGCTATCAGCCGATAACTTCGCGAATACGCGCTTTATAAGTTTCCAGCTTCTGTGGCGTCATCATGCGACGCTCATCATCCAGCACAACCCCGCCGACATCGTCCGCAATACGCTGGGCAGATTGCAGCATGAGCTTAAAGTTTTGGTTCGCATCGCCATACGACGGCACCATCATAAAGATGGAGATGCCCGGCGTGCTGAAATCGCCCATGGTATCCGGATTGAAGGAGCCCGGTTTCACCATATTTGCCAAGCTGAACAGCACAGGGCCACTGCCCGCTGGGCTCAGGTGACGATGGAAAATATTCATCTCACCAAACTGGAAGCCCGCTTGCAAAATACCTTGCAACAGAGCTTCACCGTTCAGTTCACCGCCGGCGTGGGCGGCAACATGCAGCACCAGTACCGCTTCATTTTTTCTCTGGGTAGAAGCAGCAGACTGTTTTGGTTCATCGTGTGCGACCGGCGCTTCTTCTTCGTATTCGGGCTCTTCAGCGGCCTGGAACTCAGGCGCAGGCTGCGTGGCAGAAAGTGGCTCGTTATCCAGTAAGGGATCGGCCTGAACGGAGTGAGGCTGCGGTTGTGGCTGCGGCGCAGGTTTAACCACCGGCGATTGTGGCGCAGGTGCAGGCTGGCGCACTTCCGGCTCATCATCCAGCAGCGGATCACCCATCAATGGGGTTTCATGACGCGGGAATGGCTGACGCGCAGGTTCAGGCGCACGTGGCGCGCTGACAGGCTTAGTCACAGGTGCGTCGAATTCGGGTTCGACATGCGCGTCACGATTGCGACGGACACGCACTTCGCCGACACCATCATCATCTTCTTCGCTCAGCAGATCTTCATCCGCTTCTTCGCGCTGTTTCAGACGTTTGTGCGGGCGATCGCGAAACACGGAAGAGCGCTCTTTACGGCTGGTCCACAGTCCGTGAAGTAGCAACGCTATTATGGCGATCGCGCCAACAACGATTAATATCAGACGCAAATCCTGCATCATTGTATTCTCTGTTGTTCCAATACCTTGCCACCACGGCAAACTTTATCCTCTAACTGTATTTGCCCAGCTAAACAAGTGCAAGTCTGTGCAGTATTTTCTGACAAATAAGATAGCTGCCCCACGCTTTTTTGCTGATTTTTCGCGCAAAGTGCGCCTGCCACCGACAAAAAGCCAGGTTATGATGTTCGCGCCGCCACATAAAGGAGAAAGGCTCGCTATGCCCGTTGAGAAATCGCCCTCATCATTAAATGGTATTCATTACTTTGCCGAAGGCTGGAGACTGGTACGTCTGCCTGGCATTCGTCGTTACGTCATTATTCCTCTGCTGGTGAACATTTTGCTGCTGGGAGGCGCCTTTATCTGGCTGTTTCAACGGCTCGGAGAGTGGATTCCGGCCTTGATGTCGCACATCCCTGATTGGCTACAGTGGCTCAGTTATTTGCTGTGGCCGCTTTCCGTCATATCGATTGTGCTGGTATTCAGTTACTTCTTCTCCACCATCGCGAACTGGATTGCCGCCCCTTTTTGTGGATTGCTGGCTGAGCAACTGGAAGGTCGCCTCACCGGTCACCCGCTGCCGGATAGCGGTTGGATGGCGATGGTTAAAGATATCCCGCGCATCATGAAGCGCGAATTACAGAAGCTTGGCTACTATTTACCGCGTGCACTGGGACTGCTGCTGCTTTACTTTATCCCCGGTTTTGGACAAACGGTGGCACCGGTATTATGGTTTCTGTTTAGCGCGTGGATGCTGTCGGTGCAGTACTGCGACTATCCGTTTGATAACCACAAAGTGAGTTTTCAGCAGATGCGTAGTGCGTTACGTCAGCATAAAACGGCGAACATGCAATTTGGTGCGCTGGTCAGTTTGTTCACCATGATTCCGATTCTGAACCTGGCCATCATGCCGGTGGCCGTATGTGGCGCGACTGCGATGTGGGTTGATCGCTACCGCCTACAGCATGCACGTCACTAAAGCTTCAAAAAGCCTTATGCATTTTTGCGTAAGGCTTATGGTTGTGGGCTATATAGATATGCGATTTCTTTCCTTCCGCACACCGGAAGAACAGGTATGCTCTGAGGGTTCCCAATATTTCATACAGTTAAGGACGAGCTATGAGTAAGATCTATGAAGACAACTCTCTGACAATTGGTCATACGCCGCTGGTTCGACTGAACCGCATCGGTAATGGACGCATCCTGGCGAAGGTCGAATCGCGTAACCCGAGCTTCAGCGTCAAATGCCGTATCGGTGCCAATATGATTTGGGACGCAGAAAAACGCGGAATCTTAAAGCCGGGCGTTGAACTGGTTGAGCCAACCAGTGGTAACACCGGTATTGCACTGGCTTACGTGGCTGCCGCTCGCGGTTACAAACTCACGCTGACCATGCCAGAGACCATGTCTGTTGAACGTCGCAAGCTGCTGAAAGCACTGGGCGCGAATCTGGTGCTGACCGAAGGCGCAAAAGGTATGAAAGGTGCCATTGCTAAAGCCGAGGAAATCGTTGCCAGCGATCCGGATAAATTTGTGCTGCTGCAGCAGTTCAGCAATCCGGCTAACCCGGAGATCCATGAGAAAACCACCGGCCCGGAAATCTGGGAAGACACCGACGGTGAAGTGGATGTGTTCATTGCGGGCGTGGGCACCGGCGGCACGCTGACAGGCGTGAGCCGTTACATCAAGAACACCAAAGGCAAAAAAGACTTAATCACCGTCGCGGTAGAGCCGACTGACTCTCCGGTCATCGCTCAGGCTATCGCGGGTGAAGAGATCAAGCCGGGTCCACACAAAATTCAGGGTATCGGCGCAGGTTTCATTCCTGGCAACCTTGACCTGAAACTGGTTGATCGGGTCGTTGCGATTACCAACGAAGAAGCCATCAGCACCGCACGTCAGCTGATGGAAGAAGAAGGCATTCTGGCCGGTATCTCTTCAGGTGCGGCAGTGGCTGCAGCACTGAAGCTGCAGGAAGACGAAGCATTCGCCAATAAGAATATCGTGGTGATCCTGCCCTCCTCTGGCGAGCGCTATTTAAGCACCGCCCTGTTTGCCGATCTGTTCACTGAAAAAGAGCTGCAGCAGTAACCGCCATAGTCTGAAAACGATGAAAAAAGCACCCGAATGGGTGCTTTTTTGCGGCGCAGATCTCACTTTTATCACCAGACAGATTGATTTCAATGACACGGCTCTGGTATTTAAGCTCCCAATTATTTCGGTGCCTGAAATTAATCTGGCTTTGAAGTGGATCAAGCTGAATGGAATTACTGATTTGGCGAAACGGCGAATCACGGCATACTTAGCAAGGTGACCTTTTCGCACAGTTTTTGATCTGCTGCTGAAAGACGCACATTACTAAGCGCATTTTTTGGTCAGCTTAATGCCACACCAGCGCACCTATACAGGCTAAAGTGACGGCTCCAGGCTAGACTTTAGATCCATAACACCAAACCTGATAAAGTTGGGGAAATAGAATGTTCCAGCAAGAAGTTACCATTACCGCACCTAACGGCCTTCATACCCGTCCTGCAGCTCAGTTCGTGAAAGAAGCTAAGGCTTTCCAGTCAGACATCACTGTGACCTCTAATGGCAAATCTGCCAGCGCGAAAAGCCTGTTCAAACTGCAGACTCTGGGTCTGACTCAGGGTACGGTTGTTACGCTGTCTGCTGAAGGTGAAGATGAGCAGCAAGCGGTTGAGCACCTGGTGAAACTGATGGCTGAGCTGGAGTAATTCCGCTCAGGCAAGCAACTAAACCGACTCCTTTGCCCCATTGAGTGCAAATATCTTGATCGCGGACAACCTGTCCGCGTTCTTGCTTCCTTAGAGTACTGTTCCGCGACAGTGGCAACGCATTGGGTCAATGAGCCATCGTGATTAAAAGGTAGGGTTATGATTTCAGGCATTTTAGCATCACCGGGTATCGCTTTCGGCAAAGCACTTCTGCTGAAGGAAGATGAGATCGTCATCAGCCGTAAAAAAATTACTGACGATCAGGTTGAGCAAGAAGTTCAACGCTTCCTTGATGGACGTGGCAAAGCGGCAGTACAGCTCGAAACCATCCGTGTTAAAGCCGGTGAAACCCTCGGTGAAGAGAAAGCGGCGATCTTTGAAGGTCACATCATGCTGCTCGAAGACGAAGAGCTTGAGCAGGAAATCATCGACCTGATTAAGAAAGATCACGCAACGGCTGACGCTGCGGCGTACTCTGTCATTGATGGCCAGGCCAAGGCGTTGGAAGAACTCGATGACGAATACCTGAAAGAGCGTGCGGCTGACGTGCGTGACATCGGTAAGCGTCTGCTGCAAAACATCCTCGGTCTGCATATTGTCGACCTGGGTGCTATCGCAGAAGAATCTATTCTGGTGGCGAAAGATTTAACGCCGTCAGAAACCGCACAGCTGAACCTGAAGAAGGTGCTGGGCTTTATCACCGATATCGGTGGCCGTACTTCGCATACGTCCATCATGGCGCGTTCTCTGGAGATCCCAGCGATTGTCGGTACCGGTAACGTCACCACGCAAATCAAAAACGGTGACTTCCTGATCCTCGATGGCGTGAATAACAAGATTTACGTTAATCCTACCGATGCAGAACAAGAAGAATTGAAAGCGATTCAGACGCAATACCTGTCTGAAAAGCACGAACTGGCGAAACTGAAAGATCTGCCCGCTATCACGCTGGACGGCCATCAAGTGGAAGTGTGCGCCAACATTGGTACCGTGCGCGATGTCGCCGGTGCAGAGCGCAACGGTGCGGAAGGCGTGGGCCTGTATCGTACCGAGTTCCTGTTTATGGACCGTGACTCGCTGCCAACCGAAGAAGAGCAATTCCAGGCGTATAAAGCGGTAGCGGAAGCCATGGGCTCTCAGGCCGTCATCGTGCGTACCATGGACATCGGCGGCGATAAAGATCTGCCGTACATGAACCTGCCAAAAGAGGACAACCCGTTCCTCGGCTGGCGTGCGATTCGTATCGCAATGGACCGCAAAGAGATTCTGCATGCTCAGCTGCGCGCTATCCTGCGTGCCTCATCCTTCGGCAAACTGCGCATTATGTTCCCGATGATCATTTCGGTGGAAGAAGTGCGTGCGCTGAAGGCCGAGCTGGAGCTGCTGAAAACCCAGTTGCGTGAAGAAGGCAAAGCCTTTGATGAGACCATTGAAGTGGGCATTATGGTGGAAACACCGGCTTCAGCGGTGATTGCGCGTCATCTGGCGAAAGAAGTCGACTTCTTTAGTATTGGGACAAATGACCTGACGCAGTATACTCTGGCGGTCGATCGTGGTAATGATTTGATTTCACACCTCTATAACCCAATGACGCCATCTGTTTTGGGCCTCATTAAGCAAGTGATCGACGCATCACATGCCGAAGGGAAATGGACCGGCATGTGTGGTGAGCTGGCTGGTGATGAACGTGCTACACTACTGTTACTGGGAATGGGGCTGGACGAATTCAGCATGAGTGCCATTTCAATCCCGAGCATCAAGAAGATTATTCGTAATACTAATTTCGAAGATGCGAAGGCATTGGCGGAGCAGGCTCTGGCTCAACCCACAGCGGAAGATTTAATGAACCTGGTGAACAAGTTCATTAAAGAAAAAACGCTCTGCTGATCCACGAGACGCTGGCCCCAAATTACTGCTTAGGAGAAGATCATGGGTTTGTTTTCTAAACTTTTTGGCGAAAAATCAGAGAGCGCGTCAGGGACTATTGATATCGTTGCGCCTCTGTCAGGCGAAATCGTGAATATCGAAGACGTACCTGATGTGGTATTTGCTGAGAAAATCGTGGGTGATGGTATCGCCATTAAACCGACTGGCAACAAGATGGTTGCACCGGTTGATGGTACCATTGGCAAGATTTTTGAGACCAACCACGCCTTTTCAATCGAGTCTGACAACGGCATCGAGCTGTTCGTCCACTTCGGTATCGATACGGTTGAACTGAAAGGTGAAGGCTTTAAGCGTATCGCCGAAGAAGGCCAGAAAGTGAAAAAAGGCGACGTGGTGATCGAGTTTGATCTGCCACTGCTGGAAGAGAAAGCAAAATCCACGCTGACGCCGGTTGTGATTTCGAACATGGACGAAATCAAAGATCTGATCAAACTCTCCGGTCAGGTAACTGTGGGTGAAACCCCGGTTATCCGCATCAAGAAGTAAGCAGCGTCTGGATAGTAAAAACGGCACCCAATGGGTGCCGTTTTTGTTTGTGTGGCTGGCTGGAACTGCAGGGTGCGGTGGCGTTAGGGATGGTGCGGTCGGTCAGGACGACCGGGCAGATCGCAAAGACGGCATAAACCATCCCTGGGCCTCGGCCCTCGCCATCCATGGCGAGGGACGCTTTGCTCCTCTGCCCGGTCGTCCTGCCCTACTCCACATAGTGCGTGCTGCTTTTTACTGCGTTAGATGCACGGCTTAGTGCGAATAGGTTCGTAGTATGAGTCGCAATGCATTGCGCGCTTGCCTGTGCTAACCGGACTGCATGGGCGGGCTACTATGGATTCACAAGAACGCGGTTAGATTGTGAGCGCTTAAACCTTCAGTCTTGCTTCCAGCGTGGCAATCGTAACGTTAGCTCTAAGCCACCTTCAGGGCGATTGACCGCCTGTACCTCACCGTGGTGCGCCAGAATCACCTTACGCACGATGGAGAGCCCTAAGCCGTATCCTTTGCCCATCAGTGGCGAATTAACGCGTACGAAGGGATCGAAGATGCTGGAAAGCTTTTCGTCGTCAACGCCCGGGCCCTGATCGCGCACGCGAATCGCCAGCCATTGATTCTCCGCCTGTAGCCTCACGCTGATATGCTGGCCTTTGTGCGAGAAGCGCAACGCATTACGCAGGACGTTCTCTACACCACGGCGAATCAACTCGGCATTGCCGTGCACGGTGTAGTCGGCGTTCTCATCGACCTGAAAGTCGACTTTTACGCCCGGAATCTGTGCCTCATAGCGCACGTCCGTGACCACCGCGTGCAGCAGGCCAGTGAGATCGAAATACTGCTCACCCGGCATACTTTCATGTTCCGCACGCGATAGCGTCAGCAATTCGCCAATCATCTTGTCGAGACGACGCGCTTCTTCATCGATGCGGTTCAGAGAGGATTCCACTGATTCCGGCGTTTGCCGCGCCAGACCGGTTGCCAGTTGCAGGCGCGCCAGCGGTGAACGCAGTTCGTGGGAGATGTCGTGCAGTAATTCCTCACGCGCCTTCACCAGCGTATCCAGGCGCTCCACCATGGCATCAAAGTCTTGCGCCACGCTGGAGAGTTCATCATGACGACGACGCATGACCGGATAGAGTCGCACCGACAAATCGCCGCTGGATACGCGGGCAAAGCCTTCACGCAGCTGGCGCATTGGGCGCGTCAGGTTCCAGGCCAGTAATAAGCTGAACAGTAATCCTAGCGCCCCGGCAAAGGTGAACATCGGCTCTGGGATGTTGAGGATACGTCGCGGGCCACCGCCACCCATCGAACTATCCTCGCGCAATCCTTTAACGTCGTAACGCAACTCGTACTCTTTGCCATCCTGCCCTTTCACCCAACGGACGATGATATCCGGGAACGGACCATGGAAGGGTTCACTGAAGGTTTCCGGCGGCGCATTGCCGGGCGTAGCGGCAGGTTTATCATGCTGGATGACTGAGAAGAACTGGCGGTCGTTGGGTTCCCAATCGGCCATCATGTCATCCAGTGAACTCGGTCCGCCGCGCTCCAAGACAGAAACTGCGGACGCCATCTGTAAATTCACAATACGACGGATAGCCACAATTTCGGGTGGTTCGTGACGATTACCGGAAAGCGTAAAACCAAGCCACAGCAGCTGGCTGATGATGACAAATACAATCCAGAAGCCCAGTAAGATCTTCCAGAACATGCGGCCGCGGTAGCTGTGTTTCATCGAATGCGATAACCAATACTGCGCACAGTTTCAATGTTGATGCTGTCGGCGGTGAGCGCGGCCAGCTTCTGGCGGATATTGCTGATGTGCACATCCACGCTGCGATCGTAAGCTTCACGCGGACGACCAAGCCCTTTCTCTGACAGTTCATCCTTCGACACCACGCGATCGGGCGCACGCAGCAGCAGATCCAGCAGGTTAAATTCCGAGGCGGTCAGGTCAAAGGCTTTGCCCTGCCATTCGGTGATGCGCGTGGCCGGATTCAGGCTCAGCTCACCCCAGCGCAGCAGTTCTTTTTTGTCCTGAACCGGTGCCTGATCTTCGAAACGACGCAGTACAGCACGCAGACGCGCCACCAGCTCACGCGGGTAGCATGGTTTTGGCACATAATCATCCGCACCCATTTCCAGGCCGATAACGCGATCGATGTTGTCGCCTTTGGCGGTTAACATAATCACCGGCAAACGGCTGTTCTGGCGCACCTGACGCAGCACATCAATACCGCTCATATCCGGCAGCATAATGTCGAGAATCATCGCGGTATAGTTGCCCGACAGCGCCCCTTCAATCCCGGCGGTTCCGGTTAAAACCAGTTGCGTTTCAAAGCCTTCCGCAATCAGGTACTGGCTCAGCATGGTGCCAAGTTCTACATCGTCATCAACAAGCAGAATTTTCATCTTTATCTCTCGTACAAAATTGCCGCTATTTTGGCCTGAGTTGGCAATGAGCGCAGCCGATTTTACTCGATCCTTACAGTGCCAACACCAGAGGATTATCAGGGAGACTATAGACAAAAATGGCCCGGTCGCACCACAACAGCACGCGCAGGCCAGATAAAATGCGGGGAAGAGAAGATCAGTGGAACACGCCGGTGGAGAGATAGCGGTCACCGCGATCGCAAACTATCGCCACCACGACACTGCCGGGATGGGCATTAGCGATGCGCAGCGCACCGGCCACCGCGCCACCGGAACTCACGCCGCAGAAAATCCCTTCACGTTGCGCTAACGCACGCATGGTTTCCTCGGCTTCCCGCTGTGCCATATCGATGACCTCATCCACTAATTCAGGACGGAAAATCCCCGGCAGATAAGCCTCGGGCCAGCGACGAATGCCCGGAATACTGCTGCCCTCCTGCGGCTGTAAACCAATGACTTTCACCGCTGGCGCAAACTCTTTCAGATAGCGACCGACGCCAGTGATAGTGCCCGTCGTGCCCATACTGGAGACAAAATGGCTCATGCGGCCCTGCGTCTGCTGCCAGATTTCCGGGCCGGTGGTGAGATAGTGGCCTAGGGGATTGTCGGGATTATTGAACTGATCCAACACCCTGCCCTCACCGCGATCGGCCATCTCTTGCGCTAAATCGCGTGCGCCTTCCATGCCCTGTTCGCGCGTCACCAGAATCAATTCCGCGCCGTAGGCACGCATCGCGTCCTGCCGCTCCTGGCTCATGTTATCCGGCATCAGCAGGCGCAATTTGTAGCCTTTCATCGCCGCGATCATCGCCAGAGCGATACCGGTATTCCCACTGGTGGCTTCAATCAGCGTATCGCCGGGTTGAATGTCACCGCGCTGTTCCGCCTGATGAATCATCGACCAGGCCGCACGATCTTTTACCGAACCGGCCGGATTATTGCCTTCCAGCTTTAACCAGATTTCACTGCCGTTATCGGGCGTCAGGCGTTGCAGCCTGATCAACGGCGTATTACCGATGGTATTTTCCAGTGTGGTCACGGTTTGATTCCAGACAGAAGAGAGGCAAATAAATCGGGCGGGAAAGTCCCGCCCGAAGGAGTGTCAAAAATATCAGGCGCTTTCGGCAAAGGCAACCGGACGCAGCGGCGTCGTGCCGTTGTACAGTCGTGCCTGCTGCAGGCCAACAAACAGGCGTTCGCCGCGAATCGGAGCGGTGTGATCGCCGTCATAGACCACGGAGAAGACCTCACCCTGCCAGCCGATCGGCTGCACCACTAATTGCCAGAAGTGGCCACGCGGACTGATCTCCAGCACTTGCACCGGCAACGGGGTTTCGAGGCTGCTCTGACGTGAGATATCGACTTCCCACGGACGCAGGAACAGCTCAACTTCGCCCTGATGCGCGGGCGTGTAGCCCAGCGGCCAGCGATGCGCCCCCACATGGAACTGTGAACCGTGTACCTCACCGTCGAAGCGATTCACTTCGCCGAGGAACTCCAGCACAAAGCGGGTGGCCGGTTCCTGCCACACTTCATCCGGCGTGCCGACCTGTTCGATATTGCCCTGACTCATCACCACCACGCTGTCTGCGACTTCCATCGCCTCTTCCTGGTCATGCGTCACAAACACGCTGGTGAATTTCAACTCTTCATGCAACTGACGCAGCCAGCGACGCAGCTCTTTACGCACCTGCGCATCCAGCGCGCCGAAAGGTTCATCCAGCAACAAGATCTGCGGTTCCACTGCCAGCGCACGCGCCAATGCCACGCGCTGCTTCTGTCCACCCGAAAGCTGAGCCGGGAAACGATTGGCGAGATGCGCCAACTGCACCATTTCCAGCAGGCGCGTCACTCGCTGTTTGATTTCAGCGGCGGATGGGCGCTCGCGGCGCGGCAACACGGTTAAACCAAAGGCGATGTTATCGAACACGGTCATATGGCGGAACAGCGCATAGTGCTGGAACACGAAGCCGACCTGACGATCGCGCGCGTGAATGCGGCTGACATCTTTACCGTGGAAATGAATCTGCCCGCTGTTCTGATGCTCCAGACCCGCGATGATGCGCAGCAGCGTGGTTTTGCCCGAGCCCGACGGCCCCAGCAGCGCCACCATTTTGCCGGTAGGAATATCCAGAGAGATATCGTTTAGCACCGGCGTACGGCCGAACGCTTTGTTAATGTGTTTAATCTCAATGCTCATGATTTTCCTCCTGTTGGCGCTTCTGCTGATGCTCTAATCGCCACTGCACCACGCTTTTCAGAAACAGCGTCAAAATGGCCATCAGGGTCAACAATGCAGCCGCGGTAAAGGCGCCAACCGTGTTGTAATCCTGATGCAGTAATTCAACCTGAAGCGGTAAGGTGTAGGTCTCACCGCGAATCGATCCCGAGACCACCGAGACCGCACCAAACTCACCAATGGCACGGGCGTTGGTGAGCACCACGCCGTACATCAGCGCCCAGCGAATGTTCGGCAGCGTCACGCGGCGGAACATCTGCCAGCCCGATGCCCCTAACAGCACCGCGGCTTCATCTTCATTGCTGCCCTGGCTCAACATCACCGGCACCAGCTCACGCACCACAAACGGACAGGTGACAAAAATGGTGGCCAGCACCATGCCCGGCCAGGCAAACATAATCTGGATGTTGTGCGCATCCAGCCAACCACCCGCCGGGCCGTTGATGCCCCAGAACAGCAGATACATCAGCCCCGCCACCACCGGTGACACGGCAAAAGGAATATCAAACAGCGTAAGCAGCAACTGGCGGCCGGGGAAGGTAAAGCGCGTCACCAGCCATGCCAGCAGCGTACCAAACACCAGGTTGACCGGCACCGTGACCAACGCCACCAGGATAGTCAGCCAGATGGCGTGCAGCATGTCGCCATCTTTTAATTTAGAGAGCGAGGCGACGATCCCCTGGCTCAGTGCCTCCCAGAAGATCGAGATCATCGGGACCACCAGCAGCAGGAAAGAGACCAGCGCGCCCACGCCAATCAGCAGCCATTTACCCCAGTTCACCGGCTGACGTTCAGCGTGATTAATCTGCGAAATCTCCGCCATTAGTGGCCTCCTAAGCGACGGCCAAAGCGGCTCTGCAAGGTGTTAATCGCGAACAGCAACAGCAGCGAAGCGGCCATGATGACCGAGGCGATAGCACTGGCCGCCGGATAATCAAACTCTTGCAGGCGAACAAAAATCATCAGCGAGGTGACTTCGGTTTTCCACGCGATGTTACCCGCAATAAAGATAACCGCACCAAACTCACCCAGGCTGCGCGTGAAGGATAACGCCGTGCCCGCTAACAGCGCGGGCGCCACCTCTGGCAGCACCACACGGCGGAAGCTCTGCCACGGTGTCGCACCCAGCGTTTCAGCCGCTTCTTCATATTCCGGGCCTAACTCTTCCAGCACTGGTTGCACGGTGCGCACCACAAACGGGATGCTGGTGAAGGCCATCGCCACCGCAATGCCTAGCCAGGTGTAAGAGACTTTAATATCGAAATGAGCCAGCCATTGACCATACCAACCACTCACCGAGAACAACCCCGCCAGCGTCAGACCGGCAACGGCGGTAGGCAATGCAAACGGCAGATCCATTAAGCCATCCAGCAACGCGCGGCCGGGGAAGCGGTAACGGGTCAGAATCCATGCCATTAACATGCCAAAGAACGCATTGAAGATGGACGCCACGCCCGCTGACAACAGCGTGACTTTATACGCCGCAATCAGCTGCGGATTGGTAACCACATCCCAATACTGTGCCAGTGTCATGTTGGACAGTTGCATCAGCAGTGCGCTGATCGGCAACAGCAGGATCAGGCAAGTAAACAGCAGGCTGGTGCCGAGGCTGAGACCGAACCCTGGCAGCACGCGCTTTTGCGCTAAAGCAAACATCAACCGCGCCCCGCTGCCAGTAATTTATCCAGCTCACCGCCGCTGGCAAAATGGGTTTTCATCACGTTATCCCAGCCACCAAAGGCATCCTGCACATTAAACAGCGCGGTCTGCGGGAAGCGGTCTTTCTGTTCCGCCATCATCTGTGGATTGTTCACGCGATAATAGAAACCGGTAATGATTTTCTGCGCCTCAGGGGAATAGAGGAAATTCAGATAGGCTTTGGCCGCGTCAGCGGTGCCGTTGTGCTCGACGTTTTTGTCGACCCACGCCACCGGAAACTCCGCCAGAATATTGGTCTTAGGCACGATGACTTCGTAGTCATCTTTGCTGTACTGATTGCGGATGTTGTTCACTTCCGATTCGAAGCTGATCAGCACATCCCCTAAACCGCGTTCGGCGAAGGTGGTCGTCGCGCCACGGCCGCCGGTATCAAACACCTCGACGTTTTTCAGGAATTTCGTCATAAAGGCTTCGGTTTTGGTTTTGTCTTTACCATCCGCCTGGTCGGCTGCGCCCCAGGCGGCCAGATAGGTATAACGGCCATTACCGGAGGTTTTTGGATTCGGGAATACCAGCTTCACCTTGTCTCGTGCCAGATCCGACCAATCATGGTTCTGCTTAGGGTTCCCTTTGCGTACCAGAAAAGCCATGGTGGAGTAAAACGGTGAGCTGTTGTTCGGCAGACGGGCTTGCCAGTCGGCTGGAATCAGGTTGCCTTTATCATGCAACACCTGCACATCCGTCACCTGGTTGTAAGTCACCACGTCCGCGCGCAGGCCCTGCAAGATAGCCAGTGCCTGTTTTGATGACCCGGCATGCGATTGTTTAATCGTCAGCTTGTCAGTGGGGTGCGCAGCATTCCACTGCTGCTCAAACGGCGCATTCAGGGCAACAAACAGCTCGCGCGAGACATCATAAGAGCTGTTCAACAACTCTGTTGCCTGCGCTGCACCGGCTAACGCCAGTGACAAGGCGATTCCGCTCATCCATTTTTTCGCAATCGGAAGTGTCATGCTGCACCCTGCTCGTCGGCGAAATCGCCAATGCCATTAGATGCTGTCAGTGTATTTATAACTCAGGGCAAACCAGTAACGGTTTTATATATCGTTTGGGGATTTCAAAGTCTAAAAAGGCATAAGACGGCGGGAGAGATTATGCAACAGACGGGATTGGTGGTGAGCGGCACGCAAGGCCGCTCACTGGCGTATTACAGCGCTTGCAGGGCATCCAGTGCAGGCGCAAAGAAGAAGCTGCCCGTTACCGGCTTAGTGAAGCGCAGCATCGCATCCATTTTGCCGTCACGCTCGCCGAACATGCTCAGCAGTTGCTGCTCAATGTTATACAAGCGGTTGCAGTACGAGATGAAATACAGGCCATTAGTGCCGCTGGCCGAACCATACGGCAGGCTCTGGCGCAGAATCTTCAGCCCTTTGCCCTCTTCTTTCAAATCAACGCGGCTGAGATGCGAGGTGGCGGGACGTTGATCGCCCGGCAACTCTTCATTATCCACTTTGGTGCGACCAATAATCGCTTCCTGCTTTTCCACTGCCATACGATTCCACAGTTTGAGATTGTGCTCCCAGCGCTGAGTGAAAACATAGCTGCCACCGGCATCCGGGCCTTCAGCAATAATTGCCACCTGCTGACGCGCCTCGCCTTGCGGGTTTTCCGTGCCATCAACAAAGCCGGAAAGATCGCGCTCTTCCACCCAGCGGAAGCCGTGGGTCTCTTCTTCAATATTCACGGCGTCAGCAAAGGCCGCTAATGCCGCCTGTGCCAGCGAGAAATTCACGTCATGACGCAGAGATTGGATATGGATAAGCAGATCGCGTTGCGTGGCGGGTGCAATGCCTTTGCCCAATGGGGAGAAGGCTTTCAATTCTGGCGCTGAATCCGCACCTTGCAGATCGCGCCACAGCGCATCGCCAAAGGCGATCACCGCGCCCAGTCCGGCATCGGCAAATTTCTGTTGCAGCGCATCGAGTTGTTGCAGGAAGGTTTTGCTCCCCTGGCGGACAGCATCGAGATCGCCCGAAATACGAGCTTCTAGCCAAATGGCGAAACGGCGGTGTTCCAACAGGATCCCGCTCTGGAATTGAGGCATTGCACTGCTCTCCGGCATGAAAGTTAGGACGATTTTTCGCCCATATCATACCGGAAAGCCACACAGTGATTGTGCGTTAACGCAATTATTTTTTGCTTAGCGCTGCCAGACGATTTTGCTGATTTTCCAGCTTTTCAAGGTGTCGTCAGCCGGCATCAATCCCTCTGGTCCATGCCCTTCGCCGCTGTAGACATAAGAGATGTGCTGACTGCCCGGAGCACGGCACTCAACATCGCGCGCATCTAATCCGGTAGTGAGTTTGCAGTTGTCGAAGGCTTTGCTGAATTTGGCGCTAAACAGATCGCCAATCTTGCTGCCGTCTGCACTCTTTGCATCGGCATCCATCACTTCAACGCGTTCAACGCTGCTCTGGCCGTTGATCACCAGTTTCACTTTGCCATCTTCCAGCGCCTGCCAGAAATCAACCACCTGGCCATTCTGCGTGCGCATGCCCTGACGCAGCTGATAATCATTGTTTAACGCTTTACCGATCGCCGCTTCTGACATCGGGGTGGTGCTGCTTAAGCCTGCCACACCTTGTTCGGTCACGGTTAACGAGCCGCCAAACCAGTTCATTGGATTGAGTGCCGACCAGTGATAACTCAGCGGATTATACCAATGGCTTTCGCTCGCGCTGGAGGCGGTAGAGGAACCTGAACTGGCGCAACCTGCCAGCATCATGGCGCTAACCAGCAGTGCGGGACGAACAACTTTCATGAATGCTCCTTGATCTCTTGTGCCGATTGGCGTGCCTGTTGGAGTCGCAAACCGGCAAAAAGTTTATTCGATGTGATGTTCCGGCAGAAAACAGTCGCGCAGGCGCTGATGGGTTTGCAGCCAAATCAACGCCAGCAGATCAAACAGCGTTAAAAGTAACGGCCACGGAGAGTCCGGAAAAGCGCCCTGTATCAGCCCGTAGCCTTGTGACAACAGACTGATCAATAACGACACACTCAGCACCTGCCGCCAACTCTGCCACAGTCGCGGCCAGCGTTGGCGATAGCCGGTCAGCAGCAAACCCGCTGCCGCCGGAATGCCCAGCGCCAATCCAATCCAAAAGCTCTGACGATCGGGATAGAACAGCGCCAGCAGATCATTACCCTGCTGACGGGACGCGCCCGCCATCACCAGTAACAGCCAGGTGCGCGCCTGCAATAACAGAATCGGCCAGAAAAGAAACGGCAGCCGTAGCTGCCCTTTTGCATCGTATTCGTCTGGCAAATATTTCAGCCCCATCATCGGCGGCTTAATATTCGCGGTCTTCGATTAAACGTTTACCCAGCAACACCGAATCCACAGGCTCGTAGTCGAGTTTCTCGTAGAAGGCGAGAACCTGATCGTTCTCTTCACGCACCATCAGATTGATCTTCGGACAGCCACGCGCAATTAACTTTTTCTCCAGACGATTCATCAGCGCATTAGCAAATCCGCGCCCCTGATAATCGGGATGCACCGCCAGATAGTAGACCGATCCGCGATGGCCATCGTAACCGCCCATCACCGTGCCGACCACTTCACCGCCGACTTCCGCCACCAGAAAAAGCTCCGGATCGTGGTTCATTTTACGTTCGATATCCAGTTCCGGATCGTTCCACGGACGTAACAGATCGCAACGCTCCCAGAGCGTGATCACTTCTTCAAAATCTTCCTGGCGGAATGAGCGGATTTCCATCGGCGTTACCCTGCTATTAAGCACAATTCGCTGATTATCACGCATTCTTTGCCAGGCGCAACCCTCCCGCCGCGCAACGGTGGAAAAAAACGGCTAAATTGCTGTTAGTAACGTGTAATACAAAGTAATGCGCTGAAATGGTTGTGAAGTCGCCGCAAGGCAGTTGTTACGATATAACACTGGGCAGGATTTTCTGTCAGGGACCCCATTATGAGTAAAATTTCACTGCTGAAGCGGCTGACCAATCGCCGCCAGTTGATTCTCTCTGGCCTGGCGCTGGCGGTGCTGTCACCGCGCGCGGTGATGGCGAAAGAAGAGAACGCCGATTTGCGCGTCAGCAAAGGTCACACGCCGCCGAAGCCGGCCACTAACGGCAAACGCATCGTGATGATCGATCCGGGCCACGGCGGCATTGATTCGGGCGCGGTGGGCGAAGAAGGCTCGGAAGAGAAGCACATCGTACTGGCAATCGCCAACACCGTGCGTACGCTGTTGCAAAATCACCCTAAAGTGGAAGTGCGACTGACGCGAGAAAGCGATCACTTTATCCCGCTGTATCAACGCGTGGAGATCGCGCATCAGCACGGCGCCAACCTGTTTATGTCGATTCATGCCGATGGTTACACCAGCCCGGATGCCAACGGCGCGTCGGTATTCGCCCTGTCGAATCGCGGCGCCAGTAGTGCCATGGCGCGCTATATGTCACAGCGTGAAAACGATGCCGATAAGGTCGGCGGCGCGGAAGTGCAGGAGAAAGATAACTACCTGAACCAGATTCTGTTCGATCTGGTGCAAACGGACACTATCCGCAATAGTCTGACGCTGGGCAAACACGTCCTGGATCAGATTCGCCCGGTGCATCATCTGCACAGCCAGCACACCGAGCAGGCAGCCTTTGCGGTGTTGAAATCGCCTTCAATCCCGTCGGTGCTGGTCGAAACCTCATTCATTACCAATCCGCGAGAAGAGCAGTTGTTGGGCACCACCGCCTTCCGCCAGAAGATCGCCAGCGCGATTGCCGATGGCATCGTCAATTACTTCAACGAGTACGATCGTCGCCAGGCGTAGCTTTTTCCTGTGGTAGAATCGCGGCAAATTTCCGGAACGAGTGACTCATGAGCAATCCCGATATTTCCCGCGTCAAAGCGTTTTTATTGACGCTACAGGATGAAATTTGCGCCCAGCTGGCCGCTGCCGATGGTACAGCGACCTTCGCCGAAGATGACTGGCAGCGCCCAGGCGGCGGCGGCGGACGCAGTCGCGTACTACGCAACGGCGCGGTGTTTGAGCAGGCAGGCGTGAATTTTTCCCACGTACACGGTGATCAGATGCCCGCCTCTGCCACCGCACATCGCCCTGAACTGGCCGGCCGCAGTTTTGAAGCCATGGGCGTGTCACTCGTCGTCCACCCGGAAAATCCGTACATCCCCACCAGTCACGCCAACGTGCGTTTCTTCATTGCTGAGAAGCCGGGTGCCGATCCAGTATGGTGGTTCGGCGGCGGTTTCGATCTCACGCCGTATTACGGTTTCGAAGAGGATGCGCTGCACTGGCATCAAACCGCGTTTGACCTGTGCCAGCCGTTTGGTGAAGACGTCTATCCGCGCTACAAAAAATGGTGTGACGACTATTTCCACCTCAAGCATCGTAATGAACAGCGCGGCATCGGCGGGCTGTTTTACGATGACCTGAATACGCCAGACTTTGATCACTGCTTCGATTTTATGCAGGCAGTGGGCAAGGGTTATCTGGATGCCTATTTACCGATTGTCGCGAAGCGCAAGGCGCTGCCATGGGGCGATCGCGAACGTCAGTTCCAGCTCTATCGTCGTGGACGCTATGTTGAATTCAACCTGGTGTGGGATCGCGGCACGCTGTTCGGCCTGCAAACCGGCGGCCGCACCGAATCGATTTTGATGTCGATGCCGCCACTGGTGCGCTGGGAATATGATTACCAAACCGAAGCCGGCACGCCGGAAGCTGCGCTCTACAGTGATTTCTTGCCGGTGAAGGATTGGCTGGGATTGGGTGAATAGTTCTTTTGCAGGAAAGCACAAATGTTGATGGCCTTAGCCCCTCTGCTGCTGCAAGGGCTATCCGCAGCGCTGAGGCTTTTACGTTGGGCCAGGAGATCCACGCAGGGATGCGTGGATCAGTTCGGGGCCGACCAGGGATGGTCGATCCCCGAACGGTCCGTCGGCACGACGTGGAAGCCGAGGGCACCGCGTTAGCGGCGCGAGGACTGCCCGGCAGCAGCAGAGGGGCTAAGGCCCACACCAACCCCCCCAGGCCCTTAGCCTTTAGCCACGTCATCCCATCACAACGGCTCGGTCTGCGCCTCCACTACCGCTAACGCCACCATATTCACAATGCGCCGAACCGATGCAATCCGCGTCAATACATGCACCGGCTTGCTGATCCCCATCAACACCGGCCCCACCGTCACGCCTTCCGAGCACGACACGCGCAACAGGTTATAACTAATACGCGCCGCTTCCACGTTCGGCATAATCAGCAAATTAGCCGTGCCTTTCAGCGGGCTGTCGGGCATCAGTTCACGTCGGATACTCTCCACCAACGCCGCATCACCGTGCATCTCACCATCAATCTCCAGTTCTGGCGCACGGCTCTGAATCAGCGCTAATGCATCGCGCATCTTGCGTGCGCCCGGCGCATTGGACGTGCCAAAGCTGGAGTGAGACAGCAACGCCACGCGTGGTTCGATACCAAAACGACGCACCGTTTCGGCCGCCAGCAATGTGATATCCGCCAGCTGTTCTGCGCTGGGATCTTCATTCACATAGGTATCTGCAATAAAAGTGTTACCGCTCGGCAGCAGCAGCGCGTTCATTGCCCCGGCGACTTTCACGTCATCGCGGAAACCAAACACCTTCTCCACCACATCGTAATGCTCGCGGTAATCGCCGATGGTGCCGCAAATTAACGCGTCAGCCTCGCCACGATGCACCATGATCGCGCCGATCAAGGTTGGATTACCGATCACCGCGCGCTGCGCGGTTTCAGGCGTCACACCGCGCCGTTTCATGATCTGGTAATACTCGTTCCAGTATTCTTTAAAACGCGGATCGGACTCGTTATTGACGATCTCAAAATCCTTGCCCGCTTCAATCTTCAATCCTTGCTTCTGGATACGCATCGCAATCACATTTGGGCGACCAATCAGAATCGGCTTCGCCAGCCCCAGCGACACCAGCTCTTGCGTCGCATGCAGCACCCGCACCTCCTCTCCTTCGGCCATCACCACGCGCTTCGGTTCTTTACGCGCCTGCGAGAAGATCGGCTTCATAAACAGATTGGTTTTGTACACAAACTCGGTGAGCTGCTCGCGATAGGCATCAAAGTCAGCGATGGGCCGCGTCGCCACGCCGGACTCCATCGCCGCTTTCGCCACAGCAGGCGCGATCTGCACAATCAAACGCGGATCGAACGGTTTCGGGATCAGATATTCCGGTCCAAAACTCAGATCCTGATCATCATAGGCGGAGGCCACCACATCGCTCTGCTCGGCCTGCGCTAAGGCCGCAATCGCATGCACCGCCGCCAGTTTCATCTCTTCGTTAATTGCCGTGGCACCCACATCCAGCGCCCCGCGGAAAATAAACGGGAAACACAGCACGTTGTTCACCTGATTAGGGAAATCCGAGCGTCCGGTGCAGATAATCGCATCCGGCCGAACCTCTTTGGCCAGCGGCGGCATGATCTCCGGTTCGGGATTGGCGAGCGCCAGAATGAGTGGATTGGGTGCCATTTTCTTCACCATCTCTGGCGTCATCGCTTTCGGACCCGAGCAGCCGAGGAAGATGTCCGCACCGGCAATCACCTCATCCAGCGTACGCGCGCCTTTATCTTCTATGGCGTACTCGGCTTTGGTCGGCGTCATATTGGGTTCACGATCGCGGTAAATCACCCCTTTAGAATCACACACCACAATGTTGTGCTTCTGCATGCCGAGCGCCACCAGCAAATTCAGGCAGGCAATGGCTGATGCGCCCGCCCCAGACACCACCAGCCGCACATCTGAGATGGCCTTTTTCACGATGGTCAAACCGTTTAGCACCGCCGCAGTACAGATAATCGCGGTCCCGTGCTGATCATCGTGAAACACCGGAATCTTCATGCGCTCACGCAATTTCTGCTCAATGTAAAAGCACTCAGGCGCTTTGATATCTTCAAGGTTGATGCCGCCAAAGGTCGGCTCCAGCGCGGCGATTACCTCAATCAACTTATCCGGGTCCAGCTCATCCACTTCGATATCGAACACATCAATGCCGGCGAATTTCTTGAACAATACTCCTTTGCCTTCCATCACCGGCTTACCGGCCAGCGCACCGATATTGCCGAGACCGAGCACTGCCGTGCCGTTCGAAATCACCGCCACCAGATTGCCGCGTGCGGTGTATTTGTGCGCCGCCAGCGGATCGGCAGCAATCTCCAGGCAAGGTGCCGCCACGCCCGGCGAATAGGCCAGTGCTAAATCACGCTGCGTCGCCAGCGGTTTGGTGGGGGAAACCTGAATTTTTCCGGGAGTGGGATATTGGTGGAAATCGAGCGCACTTTGCTTGAGTTGATCGTCCATTTGGCATCCTTTGGCACGGCTGAAAAAACACCAGTATAGGAATCTGCGGCACAAAAGAGGGTGAAGGCGCTCAAAGAACGAGGGCACAGATTGCCACGGCTTCGCCTGCGGCTTTGGCGCAGCCTGCTATTCTTAATGTTGGCAAAACACGTAGCTGAACCGATCAGGCACCCCCTTCCGTGACAGATGCCCTTCAGCGCCACAATCAGAGAAAACGCATTTTCTTCGTGCAACGTCTGTAGCACTGTGTTGAGCCACGACTCAACAGGAAAGGGCACGACTCGTTTGCCCACATTATTGCTAATCAAGGAGTTAAGCGATGAACCAGCTAGATGCATTGAAACAGTTCACCACCGTGGTGGCGGACAGCGGCGACATCGAATCCATTCGCCATTACCACCCGGAAGACGCGACCACCAACCCTTCGTTGATCCTGAAAGCTGCCGGTCTCGATGCTTATAAACATCTGATTGATGACGCTATCGACTATGCGAAAAAACAGGGCGGCAGCAAAGAGACACAAATCATCAACGCCAGTGACAAAGTGGCGATCAACCTCGGTATGGAAATTCTGAAAAGCGTACCGGGCCGTGTTTCGACCGAAGTGGATGCGCGCCTCTCCTTCGATCGTGGCATGTGTGTCACCAAAGCGGAGAAACTGGTTCGGATGTATGAAGAGAACGGTATTGATCGTTCGCGCATCCTGATCAAACTGGCCTCAACCTGGGAAGGGATCAAAGCCGCTGAAGAACTGGAGAAAAACGGTATCCAGTGTAACCTGACGCTGCTGTTCTCCTTTGCGCAGGCGCGTGCCTGTGCTGAAGCGGGCGTGTTCCTGATCTCCCCGTTTGTAGGCCGTATTTATGACTGGTACAACTCACGCAAACCGCTCGACCCGTATGTGGTGGATGAAGATCCTGGCGTGAAATCTGTGCGTCGTATCTACGATTATTACAAAAAGCATCGTTACAGCACCGTGATCATGGGAGCCAGCTTCCGTAAGGTTGAACAGATTCAGGCGCTGGCCGGCTGTGACCGTCTGACCATCTCCCCTAACCTGCTGGAAGAGCTGGCGAACAGCGATGCACCGCTGGAACGCAAGCTGGAGCCATCAACCGAAGGCTTCCACCAGCCTGCTCCGCTCTCTGAAGCGGAGTTCCGCTGGGAACATAACCAGGATCCGATGGCCGTGGAAAAACTGTCTGACGGCATCCGTCAATTCGCCATCGACCAGCAGAAGCTGGAAGATGTGCTGGCATCACGCCTGTAAATCACCACGCTTATCACGCCGGACGGGCGTCTGCCCGTCCGCTATTGCCCAATCACAAGGGAGTACCCTATGTCTTCACGCAGAGAGTTGGCTAACGCGCTTCGTGCTTTGAGTATGGATGCGGTACAGAAAGCAAATTCCGGTCACCCCGGTATGCCGATGGGAATGGCTGATATCGCCGAAGTGCTATGGCGCGACGTTCTCAAACACAATCCCAACAATCCGGCGTGGGCTGACCGCGACCGCTTTATCCTCTCCAACGGCCACGGTTCGATGCTGCAATACAGCCTGCTGCACCTCACCGGTTACGATCTGCCGATGGAAGAGCTGAAAAACTTCCGCCAGCTGCATTCCAAAACCCCTGGCCATCCGGAAATTGGCTATACGCCAGGCGTGGAAACTACCACCGGTCCGTTGGGACAGGGTTTGGCCAATGCGGTGGGCATGGCCATTGCCGAGCGCACCCTGGCGGCGCAGTTTAACCGTCCCGGCCACGACATCGTCGATCACTACACCTATGTGTTTATGGGCGATGGCTGTTTGATGGAAGGTATTTCACATGAAGTCAGCTCGCTGGCCGGCACCCTCGGCCTCGGCAAACTGATTGGTTTCTACGATCACAACGGTATCTCGATTGATGGTGAAACCGAAGGCTGGTTCACCGATGACACGCACAAACGCTTCGAAGCCTACAACTGGCATGTCGTCGGCAGTGCAGCAGGCATTGATGGGCACGATCCGGAAGCTATCGCAGCCGCCATCAAAGAAGCGCAGAGTGTCACCGATAAGCCTTCGCTGATTATCTGCCGCACGGTCATTGGTTTTGGGTCGCCGAATAAAGCCGGTAAAGAAGAGTCACACGGCTCGGCACTGGGCGAGCAGGAAGTGGCGTTGACCCGTCAAAAACTCGGCTGGCACCATCCAGCGTTTGAAATCCCGAAAGAGATTTATCAGCAGTGGGATGCCAAAGAAGCCGGCAGCCAGCGCGAGAAAGCCTGGGATGAGAAGTTCGCTGCCTATAAAGCGGCGCATCCAGATCTCGCCGCTGAGTTTAGCCGCCGTCTGGGCGGGGGAATGCCCGCGCAATGGAGTGAGGCGACTCAGGCATTTGTTGATGAGCTACAGGCCAATCCGCAAAAAATCGCCAGCCGTAAAGCGTCGCAAAACACACTGGAAGTGTACGGCAAGCTGCTGCCCGAATTGCTGGGCGGCTCTGCTGACCTCGCGCCGAGTAATCTCACCATCTGGTCGGGTTCGAAATCGATCAAAGAAGACATCGCCGGTAACTACATTCACTACGGCGTGCGCGAATTTGGTATGACGGCGATTGGCAACGGTATTGCCCAACACGGCGGCTTTATTCCTTACACTGCCACCTTCCTGATGTTTGTCGAATACGCGCGTAATGCGGTGCGTATGGCGGCGTTGATGAAGGCGCGCCAGGTGCTGGTGTATACCCATGACTCGATTGGTCTGGGCGAAGATGGCCCGACGCATCAGCCGGTGGAACAGCTCGCCAGCCTGCGCGTGACGCCAAATATGAGCGTCTGGCGTCCGTGCGATCAGGTGGAAACGGCCGTGGCGTGGAAAGCCGCTGTTGAGCGCCATCATGGCCCGACCGCGCTGATTCTGTCGCGTCAAAATCTGCTGCAGCCAGAGCGCAGCAAAGCACAGGTGGCCGATATCGCCAAAGGCGGCTATGTGTTGCAGGATTGCGCGGGCACACCAGAAGCGATCATCATCGCCACCGGATCTGAGATTGAAATCGCGCTGGGCGCGGCGGATAAACTCGGTGCCAGCGGCCACAAGGTGCGCGTGGTGTCTCTGCCCTGCACCGACGTATTCGACAAGCAGGATGCAGCCTACCGCGAATCGGTGCTGCCATCCGGCGTAAAAGCGCGCGTGGCGGTAGAAGCGGGTATCGCCGATTACTGGTTCAAGTATGTCGGCCTGGATGGCGCGATTGTCGGCATGACCACCTTCGGTGAGTCTGCGCCGGCAGGCAAGCTGTTCCCGGAATTTGGCTTTACGGTGGAAAATATCGTGAGCCATACCGAAGCATTACTCAAGCCGCACTAATCGATCCGGCCCTGCGTCTTTTGACGTAAGGGCCGTTTTTTGATCACAGCCTGATACAGAAAAAAATCCTCCCTTCCCTCTTCACGCCTCGCACAAACTGATTACTATAAGCTTTCCTCCGAATCCTGTTGCGGACGCTTTCCCGTTGAAAAAACGTACTCCTTTTTTACTGGCCTTAATGGTTTCAGTGCTTCCATTAAAAAGCATGGCGCAGACGGTAGCCGATCCGCTGCTGGCCTCGCAGATCGTTGATCGTTATGCCGAGCATATCTTCTATGGCAGTGGCGCAACCGGCATGGCGCTGGTGGCGATTGATGGCAATCAGCGCGTATTTGCCAGCTTTGGCGATACCAGCCCTGGCAATAACGTGCGCCCTCAGCTCGACTCCGTGATTCGCATCGCCTCGCTGAGCAAATTGATGACCAGCGAAGTGATGGTCAAAATGGCGGAACGCGGACAGATTCGCCTTGATGACCCGTTGAGCAAGTATGCTCCGGCTGGCGCACGCGTCCCGAATTACAACGGTCAGCCGATTCGCCTGATCAACCTCGCGACTCATACCGGCAGCCTGCCGCGTGAGCAGCCGGGCGGCAAACCGCATCGTCCCGTGTTTGTCTGGCCAACCAAAGCCGATCGCTGGCAGTGGCTGCAGGGTGCGCAATTGAAAGCCACGCCGGGAACACAAGCCTCCTATTCCAACCTCGGCTTTGACCTGCTGAGTGATGCGCTGTCGAAAGCGGCAGGCACGCCTTATCCCGCCCTGCTGCAACAGCTGGTGACGCGTCCGCTGGGAATGAAAGACACCACCTTTACGCCATCCCCCGATCAGTGCCAGCGCCTGATGATCCCTGAGAAAGGGGCCAGCCCGTGCAATAACACCCTGGCGGCAATTGGCAGCGGTGGCGTGTATTCAACGCCGGATGATATGGGCCGCTGGATGCAGCAATTCCTCAACTCGGCGGTTAATCACCGCACGCCGCAGGTTGATCGTCTGCAAACGCTGATCTATCGCCGTGACCAGTTGACCAAAGTGGAAGGTATGGATGTGCCTGGCCGTGCCGATGCCTTAGGCATGGGCTGGGTGTATATGGGGCCAAAAGAGGGACGTCCAGGGATTATCGAGAAAACCGGCGGCGGCGGCGGCTTTATTACTTACATGGCGATGGTGCCACAGAATAACGTCGGAGTATTTGTGGTGGTGACGCGTTCACCGCTGTCACGCTTCACACCGATGAGCGATGGCGTGAATAATCTGTTGGCGGAGTTGGTGGGCAATCAAAATGGCTCACCGATGATGATCAATGCCATACCTTCTCCCTAGATAGTTCGTGATGCAGAAAGGCGGCAATTGAATGAATCCCCAGGAGCTTACATCAGTAAGTGACTGGGGTGAATGAAAACAGCCAACGCATCTGCAGTGCGAATTATGACGGGGGCTGGCTGACCCACAGCGTGGGCCATTTATCACTGCTATGCCATGCGTCACAGGTTTTCTCTTCAGCATACTCTGCCAGCACAAAGTCATTTCCGTCGTACTGCCAACGCGTGGCGACACCACAATCTCCCAGACCGCGGCCTTTACTGAAGGTGTAAAGCAAACCGCTGCTGGCATCGAATTCAGCGTTCACCAACTCCATCTGATTGTCACTGCGTCCGGGTGGCGTGAATGGCAAGGTCAACGTCAGCCCGCGAGCAACGTAAGGCTGGCTACGCGTCACCTCAAAGGCCAAATCAATCACGTTATAGGCACCGGCTTCACAACTGATCAAAAGCAGCGCTTTAGTGTCGGTGAGCGGCGCTACACTCACTTCACGTCTCAGCGGATCGAGCGAACAGTTGTCGGTGTTAACCCGCCAGGTACCGTAATCAATTAACCCGCTGGTTTCTTCCTGAGTTAACGGCGCTGGCTGCGGTAAGCGAGCGGGCAGTTGCGGTACCTGCGGCACAGGGAGAACGTCCGATGGCGCGCGATCGCCCCGCTTCACCCAGGCGCTGGCGCCATTTACCCGCCCCTGAACGTCATCCATCAACAATAGCGCGGCTTTCATGCCGCTGAGTGGGATAGTGGCTTTAGCCTGATAGGTCAGCTGCAGAGTATGGGCATCCAGCGTTTGCGCCAGAAATTCGTCGATGGCGATGGCATTACTGGTGGCGAGATGGTGTGGCTCCACGCTCCAGTGTTTGAGGTCTGGCGTCAGGCGACGTTGATCCAGCAGCAAATTTTCCTTCAGCGGTCCGCCGGGCAGCTCTCCGCTGTACGCGCTGCCGTAATCAATACGCAGCAGCGGGCGATCGTTAACACCAGCGCCACGTGATAGGGTCATCACTAATCCGTTGTCCCCCGGAAAGCTGCGTGCCACGCAAAAAGCCGCGTTGTTACAGGTGAGCTGCCAGTCAGAAAATGACTTTTGCAATGGCTCAGCCTTAACGCACGCGACAAACACAAAGGGCAATAAAAGCAGCGACTTCATCCAATAAGACATCAAAAAAAAAGGTCCCCAAATTCCCTGAAAAGAAATCATAGCGTAACGACAACGTGGTCAGCAGGCCGAAACTGTGAGCTGGCCCTAAAAGCGGTACTAACTGCTGAAAAAGCCGTCGCCTGAGGGCGATCTGAGGCTGGAGAAGCAAGAATTCCATCATCCATTTCGACTGATTTCCGCTCAATCGGATTCGTCGGACTGTGGAGTCATGTTTGTCTGAAAGCGTGTATCTGGGTAACACCTCCGTCCGCTCGACGTCATGCCGTCAAAGACGGGTTTGGCTAAAAACAATTTTGCGCACATCACAAATCGGTCAAATACACATAAACGGTCATACTCGGTCATGATAAGGTGTTTTCATACGGTAATAATTGTTTGCTACCGATCCCGCGATTTAGCGCTAACACGCGTGTTTATGTGAATCAGATCTCTATTACATGAAAAAATAGATATCTCATTTACATAAAAATTTAACCCACATCACTCTAACGTCGCCGGGCATTTTGACCACTGCGGACTCGTGCGCAGTCCACATTTTCCCGCTGCGGTATCCAGTACTTTATAGCCATCGGAGGGAAGTCATGTTGCCGATTGAAAGACAGCAGCGAATTATTGACGAATTAAATTTAAATGGTCGGGTTATTGTCGCTGAATTAGTCACGTTGTGTCAGGTTTCGCAAGAAACTATTCGTCGTGATTTAACTCAGCTGGAGAAACGTGGGCTGTTGCAGCGTAGCCACGGCGGTGCAGTACCAGCAAAACGACAAGCCGCTAACATTCAGGGGAATACGAGGGGTGTTAACGAGTATGAATTATCTTTCCGCCAGCGCATGAATGAACATGTAGATGCAAAGATGGCAATAGCCAAACGTGCACTCGATTTCATCAGCCCCGGCGATTGTATATTACTCGACAGTAGCACCACTTGCTGGTATTTGGCGCGACAGCTACCGGATATTGAATTAACGGTATTAACCAACTCTATCAGAATTGTGCAAACCCTTGCGGCGCGCGGCAGTATCCGCACCATCTGTCTGGGGGGAGAATATTCTGACCGTTATGAAGATTTCCACGGTGTTGTCGCTGAACAGCCTTTACGGGAATTTCAGATCAATAAGATCTTTTTTTCCTGTAGCAGTTTAGGCAATGACGGTTATTTACGTGAAGGTAACGAAAACAACGCACATTTAAAACAACAGATGTTACTGGCAGCAGAAAGAAAACATCTGCTGCTGGATGCCAGTAAATTCCTGCGGCCCTCATTCGCGCGTATTTGTCATTATCGCGATGTGGACTTTCTCATCACTGACCAATTAAAAGACAAAGAGCTGGAACAAGAATTAGCCTGGAACGGCGTCAATATTATTGATTGCTCACAGCGCAACAATTCAATGCAGCTTATAAAAAATTAATCCGGAGTCTTTATGAAAAAACATCTTATCGCCTGTTCTCTGCTTGCTCTGTTTGCCGCTACCGGCGCGCACGCTGCTGACAAATTACGCATGGGCATCGTGGTGAAAATTGGCGGTATTCCATGGTTCAACGCCATGGAAGCGGGCATCAAGAGTGAAGCGGCGAAACGCGGCATTGATGCATGGATGGTAGGCCCAACCGCCGCCGACCCTGCCCTGCAGGTGCGTGCGATCGAAGATTTGATTGCGCAGAAAGTCGACATCATCGGCGTAGTGCCGAATGACCCGAAAGTGCTGGAACCGGTACTGAAACGTGCACGTGAAGCCGGCATTCAGGTGATCACCCACGAATCACCGGATCAGAAAGGCGCGAACTGGGACTTCGAACTGGTGGATGCCCCGACACACGGCATCAACCATATGAAAGCACTGGCGAAATGCATGCATGAAGAGGGCAAATACGCCATGTACGTCGGCAGCCTGACTGTGCCATTGCACCAACAGTGGACCGATGCCGCGCTGAACTACCAGAAAGAGCACTATCCAAAAATGCAGATGGTGACCGACAAGTTCGGCGTCGGCGAATCGCTGGATGACTCCATCCGTACCACTAACGAACTGATGTCCAAATACCCGGATCTGAAAGGCATTATGGCATTCGGCTCACAGGGCCCAATCGGTGCCGGTCGTGCAGTGATGAACCGCAACAAGATTGATCAGGTGTGCGTCATTGGCGCCTTCAGCCCAGGCCAGGGTGCTTCACTGGTGCAGCGTGGCGCGATCAAAGGCGGCTACATCTGGAACCCGCAAACCGCTGGCGAAGTGTTCGTGCGTATCGCCGACATGATGCAGAAGAAAGAGCCGATCACCGACGGTATGACCATCGACGGTCTGGGTAAAGTGAAAGTTGACGAGGCGACCCACACCATCCTCGGTAACAACACCGAAAGCCTGGATAAAGAAAACCTGCCAAAACTGGTGAAAATGGGGCTGTAATGATGAAAGAGGTGATCCCACAGACGTTAATTGCGCTCGACAACCTGTCGAAAACTTTTGGTGGCAACCGCGCACTGAGCGATATCTCGCTGAGCTTACTGGCGGGCGAAGTGCACTGCCTGGCTGGCACCAACGGCTGTGGCAAGAGCACCTTAATCAAAGTCATTTCCGGGGTACACGCCCCGGACAGTGGCAGCCGCATTACCCTGGGTGATGGCCCGACCTTCCCGCGTCTGACCACCCGTCAGGCGCGTGATTTCGGTATCCAGGTGATTTATCAGGATCTGTCGTTGTTCCCGAATTTGAGCGTGGCCGAGAACATCGCCTTTGAGCACAACCTTAATGGCCTGCTCGGCTGGCACCGCAAGGCGAAGCTGCGTGAAACGGCAACCCGTATTATTGAAGAACTGAAATTCGATCTCGATTTGGATGAGAAAGTCTCGGCGCTGTCGATTGCTGCACGTCAGCAGGTGGCGATTTGCCGTGCACTGGTCGCCGATGCGCGCCTGGTGATCATGGACGAACCGACGGCTTCTCTGACCCGCACCGAAGTAAACCAACTGCTGCGCACTGTGCGCTACCTGAAAGACAAAAACATCTGCGTGGTGTTCGTCAGCCACCGTCTGGATGAAGTATTAGAGATTTCGGATCGCGTGACCGTGATCCGTGACGGACGCAAGATGGGCTGCTGGCCCGCTAAAGTGATGACGCCACATCATCTGACTGAACTGATGACCGGGCTGAAACTCGATTACCAACTGAAAGCGCCAACGCGTAATGCCGACCGCGCCATTCTCGAAGTCGAGAACCTGACACGCGCCGGTCAATACCATGACGTCAATTTCAAGCTGTATCAGGGCGAAGTACTCGGCCTGTGCGGCCTGCTCGGCTCCGGTCGTACGGAACTGGCACTGTCGCTGTTTGGCATGACCAAACCCGATAGCGGCAAAATCTGGCTCGACAGCAAGCCCGTGCGTTTCCGCGGTCATGAAGATGCCATCAAAGCCGGTATCGGTTATGTCTCCGAAGACCGCTTAACCCTCGGTCTGGTGCAGCAGCAATCGGTGGCTGACAACATGGTGCTGCCGATCCTCGACAAACTGCAAAACCGTTTTCACATCATCGACGAATACCGCAAGAACAAGCTGATCCTGCAATGGATTCAACAGCTCGGTGTGCGCGTGGCCGATCCCAATCTGGCGATCTCTACCCTCTCCGGCGGCAACCAGCAAAAGATTGTGCTGGCGAAATGGGTGCTGACCCAGCCGCGCATTCTGATTCTGGACTCGCCGACCGTGGGCGTGGATGTCGGCGCTAAAGCCAGCATCTATCAGTTGATCCACGAGCTGGCGAAAGAGGGTCTGTCGATCATTCTGATTTCCGATGAAGTGCCAGAGGTTTGGTACAACTGCGACCGCATTCTGCACTTCCGTGATGGCACCGTTCATGCCGAATACCAACCCGATACCGTTGAGCAAGAACAGCTGGCGGAGGTGATCAATGCCTGATTTTTCTCGTTTACGCCCGCACTCCAGTCAAGGCTGGCTGGCGTGGGTGCTGCTGGCTTTCATCCTGTTTTTCTCGGTGGCCAGCGACCAGTTCCTCTCCGTGCAAAACCTGCTGGATCTGGCCGAAAGCTACGCGGTGACCGGTATCTTTGCCCTCGGCCTGTTTGTGGTGCTGGTGACCGGCGGGATCGATATCTCCTTCGCCGCCGTGGCGTCGGTGGTGCAATACCTGATTGCTTCGCTGTTTGTGCAGTTCCAGTTTGATAACGCGGCGCTGAGCATCCTGCTGGCGATTGTCTGCGGCACCACCTTTGGCGTGATTAACGCCCTGCTGATTACCTCGCTGCGCGTGGTGTCGATCATCATCACCATCAGTATGCAGTCGCTGCTGTTTGGTCTGCTGATGTGGGTGACCGGCGGTAAGAGCCTTTATTCCCTGCCGGACTGGTGGATCACGCTGCGCAGCGTGCTGCCCTTCACCTGGCAAGGCAACAGTTTCCAGATTGGCCTGCCGCTGATCACCATGCTGGTGATTGCCGGACTGACTGCGCTGCTGCTCAACAAAACCAACCTCGGCCGCCAGCTGTATGCGGTGGGCGGCGATGCGGAATCCGCACGTCGTATCGGGATTCGTGTCGGTCTGATTCACGTTTTCGCTTACGGCTGGCTCGGTGCGATGGCGGCGATTGGCGGCCTGGTGCAGGTGTATCGCATGGGTGAAGTGGTACCGAATGCGTTAGTCGGTGGCGAGCTGGATGTACTGGCGGCCACGGTACTGGGCGGTGCCAGCCTGATGGGCGGTAAAGGTACGGTGAGCGGCACACTGATGGGCGTGTTCCTGATCGCCATCCTGAAGAACGGCCTCAACCTGATTGGCGTCTCCAACTACTTCATGAACATCGTGGTAGGCGGCGTGATCATGGTGGCGATTGCCGTCACTCACTACAAAAAACGTAAAGAAACTGACGTCAGTTTCGTCTGACAGGAGCATTTACATGAAATCACTCTCTGCTCTGCGTCCGGACGGCACCAATATTGGCCTGATGCTGCTGATTGCGCTGGCGCTGGCAATCTTCACCTTCATGCTGCCGGGCCGCTTTATGACCGACTCGACCTTTATGAGTATGGCGTTCCAGCTGCCGGAACTGGGCTTGCTGACGCTGGCAATGTTTATCGCCATCCTCAGCGGTGGCCTGAACCTGGCGATTATCGCTACCGCTAACCTGACCGCACTGTTTATCGCCTGGACGCTGATGAGCGCCCTGCCCGCCGATGCCGGCACCGGTCAGCAACTGCTGTGGCTGTTTATCGCCATCGTCGGCGCAATGCTGATTGCTGCCTTTATCGGTGTCATCACCGGTGTGATGGTGACGCGAATTGGTGCTCACCCGATTCTGGTGACGCTGGCGACCATGATGACGCTGAACGGCATCGGCATCTGGCTGACCAAAGGTGCCGCTGTCAGCGGCATGCCATCGGTGGTGCAGGCACTCGGTTCCAACACGCTGTTGGGTATGCCATTGCCGTTATGGGTGTTCCTGATTGCCGCTGCGCTGCTGGCGCTGTTCCTGGGCAAAACCCGCGCCGGTAAATGCATCTACATGGGCGGCAGCAACATTAACGCCACCTGGTTCAGCGGCATCAACACGCATCGCATGGTGGTACTGGTGTACGTCATCTCCAGCCTGCTGTGCGTGTTAGCCGGATTGATCATGATGGCGCGATTTAACTCAGCGCGTATGGGTTACGGCGATGCGTATCTGCTGCTGACCGTGCTGGCGATTATTCTCGGCGGCACCGACCCGAACGGTGGCTTCGGCCGCGTCACGGGGGTGGTACTGGCGCTGATTGCCCTGCAAGTGCTCTCTACCGGTTTCAATCTGATGAACATCAGCCAGCACGTAAGCCTGGCGATGTGGGGCGCTGTGCTGATTGTGGTACTGGCCTTCAAACAATTCAAAGCCCGTTTTAATGAACATCGTGCCGTCAAGCTGAGCAAGCTCGCTGCAGCCCTTAATCCTCTGACCGAAAAAAAGGAAGTCTAATGCGTATTCAAGTCTCCCCGTCGTTGATGTGTATGAATCTGATGGAGATCAAGCACCAGCTGGAAGTGCTGGACTCCCGCGCAGACTTCCTCCATATCGATATCATGGACGGTCACTACGTTAAGAACATCACGCTGTCGCCGTTCTTTATTGAGCAGATTCGTCCACATACCAAAGTGGCGCTGGATGTGCATTTGATGGTGGAACACCCGACCGACTTCATTGAAGTGATTGCCAAAGCAGGTGCCGACTACATCTGCCCACATGCAGAAACCATCAACCGCGATGCGTTCCGCGTGATCAACCTGATTCGCAGCTTTGGCAAGAAAGTCGGCGTGGTGCTGAACCCGGCCACACCAGTATCGTTTATCCATCACTATATTCATCTGCTGGACAAAATCACCGTGATGACCGTGGATCCTGGCTATGCCGGACAGCCATTCATCCCGGAAATGGTCGCCAAAGTGCAGGAACTGAAAGCCCTGAAGCAGCAGCATGGCCACAAATATCTGATTGAGATCGATGGTTCCTGCAACACGCGCACTTACAACACGCTGGTTGGAGCAGGTGCAGAAGTACTGATCGTCGGTACCTCGGGCCTGTTTAACATCCATGACGATCTGGCAACGGCCTGGGACATGATGCGTGACAGCATTGATGAAGCTCAGGGCCTGGCGAAGGTATCCGCATGATTCCACGCTGGCTGGGCATCGACATTGGCGGCACCGGCACACGTCTGCAGCTGATGGAAGAGGGACGCATCTGGTCCAGCTTCCGCAAGGTGCCGACGGCCAGCTGGGCGCAGCAGCCCGACGCATTGACGGCACTCGGGCAGTTAATCAGTGAAACACTGGAGCAGCAACCGGTGAGCGGCGTGATGCTGGGATTGCCGGGCATTCTCAGCCGCGATCGTCAGCAGGTGATTTCGCTGCCGTTTATTCAGGCGCTGGATCATCAGCCTGTGGCGGCAATCCTCACCGAGCGTCTTGGCGTGCCAGTGGCGATGGATAAAGATGTTAACCATCTGATGATGTGGGATTTAATGCAGCTGGAGCAGTTGCCGGATATCGCGGTAGGTTTGTATCCCGGTACCGGTATGGGCAACAGCTTGTGGATCAATGGTCGCTTTTACCACGGCCAGCACGGCGGCGCGGGTGAATTGGGCCATGTGCCGATTGCCGGTAACGATCTACCCTGCCCGTGCGGCAACCGGGGTTGTGCGGAGACGGTGACTTCGGGCCATTGGTTGAGTCACTGGGCTAAGGCTCACGTGCCGAATACCGATATGTCGGCGCTGTTTACGCAACATGGCGACCATCCGGAGTTGCAGGCATTTGTTTATCGTTTGGCGCAGCTGATTGCCACCGAAATGAACATCCTCGATCCCGAATACCTGATTCTGGGTGGCGGAGTGCTGGCGATGGCGGACTTCCCGCTGGCGCAGTTACGCAGTCAGATTCAGCAGCATCTGCGTCCACCGGCCACGCGTGACAATTTGAAGATTGTGTTTAGTCAATCCACCGATCACACCGGCTGTCGCGGTGCCTGTTTAGCCGCCGAACGCCTGTTCAGGAGTGCATGATGAAAGGAAAAGTGTGTGTGTTTGGCTCGTTCAACCTCGACGTCGTCGCGGTGATGAACCGCTTCCCGATGCCGGGTGAATCACTGACTGCCCATAACAGCATGATGGGACCGGGCGGCAAAGGCGCAAACCAGGCCACGGCGGCGCTGCGTGCCGGGGCGCGCGTGCACTATATCGGCAAGGTCGGTAATGATGATTTTGGCACTTTCGCCCGTCGTCACCTCGAAAAAACCGGCTTTGATGCGATTACGCTGTTTACCTGTAAAGAGAAGCCTACCGGCAACGCACTGATTTATGTGGCCGGGGATGATGCTGAGAACATGATTTCGGTGTTCCCAGGCGCGAACACCACGGTGACGGCGGCGGAAGTGTCGCGCTGTCAGCCTACGGTAGCCGCAGCGGATATCTTGTTGGTGCAGCTAGAGAACAACCTGAATGCCATTCAGCGCATGATTGATAATGCGCGTGCGGGTGGCACCTTTGTGATTTTAAACCCGGCGCCGTGGCAAAAAGTGAGTGATGCACTGCTGGCGAAGGTGGATTTACTGACGCCCAATAGCACCGAAGCGATGCAGATTACCGGCGTAAAGGTGACGGATTTTGCCAGTGCGCAGAAAGCCGCAGAAGTGATGCACCGCAAAGGCGCGCGTCAGGTGATTATTACCCTGGGGATGGCGGGCGCCCTGTTGTCCAATGCGGAACAGCAGCCGCTGCGCATTCCGCTGTTCCCGGCACAACCGCTGGATACCACCGGCGCGGGCGATGCGTTTAACGGTGCGCTGGCAGCGCGTTTAGCGTCTGGCGATGAACTGCCACAGGCGGCTCTGTTCGCTTCGGCGTTTGCTTCGTTGTGTGTCGAGCGTTCTGGTGCGGCTAATTCAATGCCTTCGTACGCCGAAGCGCTGGCGCGTATGCAGGCACATCCGGGGTGCGTGCCCGAGCCGTTGGAAGTGATGGCTTGAATGACTGTGGGCGGCCATGAAAGTCGCCCTTAATGATGCACCGGTCAGGCTTTTAACCAACCTGCAATCTGCGCATATTGCAGCAGCATAATCGCTTTACCGTCGAGGATGCGGCCATCTTTCACCATCGCCAGCGCTTGCGGGAAAGGCAACTCCAGCACGGTAATCTCTTCATCTTCTACGCCACCACCGGCATTGGCGCGCATTGCATCGCTATACTCTGCCGCGAAGAAATGGACGATTTCTGTTACGCCACCCGGTGACATATAGGCTTCAAACAGCTTCTCGACCTTGCCGACCTCATAACCGGTCTCTTCGATGGCTTCTTTGCGGATGCAATCTTCCGGCGTGTCGTTATCCAGCAGCCCCGCGCAGGTCTCAATCAATTCACCGCTGGCATTACCGTTAACGTAAGTCGCAATGCGGAACTGACGAATCAGCAGCACGGTATTTTTATCGCGGTTATAAAGCAGGATGGTGGCGCCGTTGCCGCGATCATAGACTTCGCGTTTGTGGCGGATGACTTCGCCGTTGCTACGGGTCAGTTCGTAGGTGAAGTTACGCAGGATAAAGTAATTATCTGACAGTAACTTATCTTTAATGATGTTGATCTTTAACGACATGGCCGCTCCACCGCTTAATGAGGGAGCCTGAGATAATAGGCGTTAGCGGCGGGGAAAACTATCTGAATTCGTGCGGTCAATGCGCAATGAAGGGCGAGAACGGTCGCGCAATACGTTGCGCCGCTACGACAAGGTGCAGAGAGAAGTAGCGGCGCGATTTATCGCGCGAATTGATGACAATGCGAAAATCAAAAACCGTTCTTTTGCGCGCTCATATCCGGCAGGTGATGCGCAATCCCTTTGTGGCAATCAATACAGGTTTGCCCATCCTCAACCGCTTTGCTGTGCATCTTCGCCGCCACGGTCTTCTGCGCAGTGAAATCCATATACTCAAAGTTGTGGCAGTTTCGGCACTCCTGCGAGTTATTGTTTTTCATCCTGCGCCACTCATTCTGTGCCAGCTCGATACGCGTCTCTTCAAACTTCTGCGGTGTGTCGATCAGGCCGAAGATCTTGGCGTACACCTCTTTGCTGGCTTGCAATTTGCGCAGCATTTTCGGGCCCCATTCGTGCGGCACATGGCAATCCGGGCAAGTGGCACGCACGCCGCTGCGGTTGTTGTAGTGCACCGTCTGCATGTACTCCTGATACACATTGTTGCGCATCTCATGGCAGCCAATGCAGAACTGCTCGCGGTTGGTCATCTCCATTGCGGTATTAAAACCGCCCCAGAAAATAATCCCACCGGCAAAACCCAAAATCAGCAGCGTGCCGAGTGCTAAGCGGCTGGGGCGTCGCCACCAGCGCCAGATGCGTAATAATCTCTGTTTCATTGATAACCTCACTGCCCAAAGCCGTTAGCCGGTTTAAAGGTGTTCTCCACCACCGGTTTGGCATCGGTCTGCGGGACGTGGCACTGCAAACAGAAGTAGCGACGCGGCGATACCGTGCTGCTCACCAGACCATCGCGATCGGTGAAGTGTGTTGGACTCACGCGCGGTGCGCCGGTGGTCAGGTAACTTTGCGTGCCGTGGCACTGCAGGCAGCGGTTGACGTTTTTCGTCACCTGGTAGCCATCAACGCTGTGCGGGATCACCGGCGGCTGATTCACGTAGTTCAGCGGTTTGCGGCTCTGCTCTTTCGGCTGATGGATGGTGCCCTGCTGCGTGGCCGTGACTTCCGGGGATGATGTGAGATCCACGCCATGGCCCGCGTAAACCACGCCGCCCAGCATCAGGGCGGCAGCAGTGATAAGAGTGAATAACGGTTTCATTGCATCCTGCCTTAGATTTTGACCAGCTTAACGGCGCATTTTTTGTAATCGGTCTGCTTCGATAGCGGATCGGTGGCATCCAGCGTGACGTTGTTGGCCAGCACGCCAGCATCAAAGAACGGCATAAACACCAGCCCTTTTGGCGGTTGATTACGTCCGCGCGTTTCGACCGTGGCGACGGTTTCGCCACGGCGTGATACCACGCGGACCTTCTCACCACGGCGGAAACCGCGATCTTTGGCGTCCAGCGGATGGATATACAGCAGCGCCTGCGGCACGGCACGATGCAGCTCCGGCACACGACGCGTCATGGTGCCGGTGTGCCAGTGTTCCAGCACGCGGCCGGTACAGAACCACATATCGTACTCGGTGTCCGGTGCTTCAGCGGGCGGCTCATACGGCAGGGCAAAAATGGTGGCTTTGCCATCTGGTTTGCCATAGAAACGCACGCCCTCGCCCGCTTTGACGTAGCTGTCAAAGCCTTCGCGGTAGCGCCAGCGCGTCTCTTTGCCATTCACCACCGGCCAGCGCAATCCGCGCGCTTCATGATAGGCATCGAATGGCGCCAGATCGTGACCGTGTCCGCGACCAAAGCTGGCATACTCTTCAAACAGGCCTTTTTGGATGTAGAAGCCAAAATCGCGCGCCTCGTCGTTCAGTCGATCGTCGGCCACTTCGCTCAACGGGAATTGATTAACCTGGCCGTTGGCGTACAGCACGTCATACAAGGTTTTATCCCGCAGCTCTGGCTGTTGGGCAATCAACGCTTCCGGCCAGACCTCTGCCACGCGGAAACGCTTAGCGAAATTCACCATCTGCCACAGATCCGATTTGGCCTCACCCGGTGCTTTCACCTGTTGGTGCCAGAACTGAGTACGACGCTCGGCGTTGCCGTAAGCACCCTCTTTCTCCACCCACATCGCCGTCGGCAGGATCAAGTCCGCACACAAAGCACTGACGGTGGGATAAGGATCGGACACCACGATAAAGTTGCGTGCATCACGCCAGCCTGGCATGCGCTCCTGCGTCAGGTTTGGGCCCGCCTGCATGTTGTTGTTACACATCACCCAGTACGCATTCAGTTTGCCGTCTTTCAGCGCGCGATCCTGAGCGACCGCATGCAGGCCGATTTTGGCGGGAATGGTGCCCTGCGGCAGCTTCCACAGTTTCTCAGCCGTCGCACGGTGCTTATCGTTATTCACCACCATGTCTGCGGGCAGGCGATGCGAGAAGGTGCCGACTTCACGTGCGGTTCCGCACGCGGAGGGTTGCCCGGTGAGCGAGAAGGGACCGGTGCCGGGGCGCGAGATTTTTCCGGTCAGCAGATGGATGTTGTAGCACAGGTTATTGGCCCACACGCCGCGCGTATGTTGATTAAAGCCCATGGTCCAGTAGGAGACCACGTTGATGTTTGGGTCGGCATAGAGTTCGGCCAGCGCAATCAGCTGATCCTGCTCTACACCGCTCATCTCACTGGCTTTCTCTACCGTGTATTCGGCAACGAATTTGGCGTACTCGTCGAAGCTGATCGGCGTGGATTCGCCGCTATCCGGGTTTTTCGCTGAGGCCTGACGCGGATCGCTTGGGCGCAATCCATAACCAATATCCGTGACGCCTTTACGCAACGTGACGTGATTCTGCAGGAAGGCTTTATCGACTTTGTTGTTCTGAATGATGTAGTTGGCGATGAAGTTAAGAATCGCCAAATCGCTTTGCGGCGTAAACACCATGCCGTTATCAGCCAGTTCAAAACTGCGATGACGGTAGGTAGAGAGCACCGCGACTTTAACGTTGTCATCGCTCAGGCGACGGGCGGTCAGGCGTGACCAGAGAATCGGATGCATCTCGGCCATGTTCGAGCCCCACAGCACAAAGGCATCGGCCACTTCGATGTCATCGTAGCAGCCCATCGGTTCATCCATGCCGAAGGTACGCATAAAGCCCACCACCGCCGAGGCCATGCAGTGGCGCGCGTTAGGATCGAGATTATTGGTGCGGAAACCGGCTTTCATCAATTTAGAGGCGGCATACCCTTCCCATACCGTCCATTGACCGGAACCGAACATGCCGATGGATTCAGGCCCGTTGGCTTTTAGCGCCGCTTTGAACTTCTGTTCCATGATGTCGAAGGCCTGATCCCAACTCACCGGGGTAAACTCGCCTTCTTTGTCGTAGTGGCCATCGGTCATGCGCAGCAACGGCTGCGTCAGGCGGTCTTTTCCGTACATGATCTTGGGCAGGAAATAACCTTTGATGCAGTTCAACCCACGGTTTACTTCCGCCTGCGGATCGCCCTGTGAGGCCACCACGCGTCCCTCTTGCGTGCCCACCAGCACGCCACAACCGGTGCCACAAAAACGACACGGCGCCTTTTCCCAGCGGATCGGGGCGCCCAGTGCGGTCACGGCTTTGGTGACGCTGGGAATAGTGAGTCCGGCGGCCACTGCCGCCGCTGCGGCCGCATTGGCCTTCATAAATTCTCGACGACTGACTTTCATGATGCTTCCTTGTGACGATATTCCGTTTCGTCTTGCTGGTGATACACCAGAGAAACGGCCAATACATGCGGGATATTGCGGGTGGCTTCGATGTTATTCAGCAAGGCGCGACTATCAGCAGCACCCAGGGTCACGGCCAGCGTGCCGCGTGCGCTGTCTTCGGCGGCGATTTCGCAATCAGAAAGCAACAGCAATGCCTGCTTTACCGCCGGGATGGCGTGAGATCGCGCCTGGATGACCAGACCGCATACGTGCCAACTGCTTTCAGGGAGAATGGAGTGCGTCATGCGCTCACCTCGTTTAGCCAGCTTGAGATGAGGCGTAAAATACCCTGAGCTTTTGCAGGGCTATATCACCCGAAAGGTGTATATCCCGATGTGGGATCAAGGGAAGGACAATTGAAATGAAAACGGGGGCCAAAAGGCCCCCGTTGATGAGAATGGCTGCGATTAACGCGAGCTATCTTCCGCCAGCTTAGCTGCCCCATCATCCTGTTCGTCATGATGATGGTCGTGCTCTTTCATGGCTTCCGCATGCACGCGTTTGCGCACACCGAACCAGCCCAGCACCAGTACCACGGCAATCAGCGGGATGGATGCAATAGTGTAGGTACCGTTTGGATAATCAAACGCCATCAACACCAGCACGCTCACCAGGAACAGCAGCGTCAACCATGAAGTGAACGGTGCCCACGGCAGCTTGAAACTGACGTCTTCCGCTTTACCTTCTTTAATCGCTTTGCGCAGACGCATCTGGCACACCACGATAAAGCCCCAGGAAGAGATGATGCCCAGTGAAGCTACGTTCAGTACGATCTCAAACACCTGCGATGGCACATAGTAGTTGAGCACCACACCGACCACGTACACCGCGATGGTAACGAGGATACCGGCGAACGGCACCTGCTGTTTGCTCATCTTCGACATGAACTGAGGCGCAGAACCGCCCATCGACATGGAGCGTAGAATACGACCGGTGGAGTACAAGCCCGAGTTGAGGCTCGACAACGCTGCGCTCAGCACCACGATGTTCATCACGCTACCAATGTAAGGTACGCCCAGTTTGGAGAAGAAGGTCACAAACGGACTCTGCCCTGCCTGATAGGCGTTCCATGGCAGCAGCAGTACCAGCAGCACCACCGAACCGACGTAGAAGAGACCAATACGCCAGATCACGCTGTTGATGGCTTTAGGCAGCATGGTTTTCGGGTCTTTACACTCCCCGGCCGCGGTGCCCACCAACTCAATCGAGGCGAAGGCAAACACCACCCCTTGCACCAACACCAGCGCCGGCAGCAAGCCGTGCGGGAAGAAACCGCCGTTGTCCGTGATCAGATGGAAGCCGGTAGTATTGCCGTCCAGCGGTTTACCGCTGCCGAGGAACACCACACCGACGATCAGGAACACCACGATCGCCAGCACTTTCACCAATGCGAACCAGAACTCCATTTCGGCGAACCACTTCACGCCGATCATGTTCATGGTACCGACAATCGCCAGAGCGCCGAGAGCAAACACCCACTGCGGCACATCACCAAACGCGCCCCAGTAGTGCATATACAACGCAACTGCGGTGATATCCACGATACCGGTCATCGCCCAGTTAACGAAGTACATCCAGCCTGCCACGTATGACGCTTTTTCCCCGAGGAATTCGCGTGCATAAGAAACAAAGCTGCCGCTTGATGGGCGGTGTAATACCAGTTCGCCCAACGCACGAAGGATAAAGAAGGAGAAGATACCGCACACCAGATAAACCAGTGCCAGAGCAGGACCAGCCATCTGCAAGCGCGCGCCTGCACCAAGGAACAGGCCGGTACCGATGGCACCGCCAATGGCGATCATTTGTACCTGACGGTTACCCATTGCTTTGTGGTAACCGCTGTCGTGGGAATTGAGCCAGCGTCTTTTCGCAGCGCGTTGTTCGGCTGCGGTTTTTTTAGTTGAATTCATAGCTTTCCTGTTTGTCCTGACCATCAATCATCGCCTGACCAATCGTTTGCGTGCGGCGGTGCGAAATGGGGTAAAACCCGCTACCGATACGGCGGAACGATGTCGCGCGGTGAGCCGGGAATTTACGGCGATGAATCCTACCCGTTCTGCATGAACGAAGCAAAAAATACCGTTTGGTTGCACGAGTTGATTTGTAAGAATCGGTCGCGGTGCACAAAAAAACCGGCCAGTGAATGGCCGGTAAAGGGGTGGCTACAGGGAAAAACTACGGGAGGGGATTAACGGTAAATCTCTGCGGTGCCGCTCCACAGGCTGGAATCGCCTGGGTTTTGCACGCCAATTACGCGGTAATGGCTGGCGCCCATATCTTCCGCTTTCTGCGACAGCTGGCGGGTTGCATCATCGATGGAACCGCGAACGCCGCTGATGGAAACGGTACCGCTGCTTTGCAGGTTTTCCGCCTGCTCAGCACTTAAGGGTTGCGCGGCGAAGGCCGTGAAACTTGCGGTGGCAAGCAGTGCAGCAGTCAGAATGGCAATGGGTGTCTTCATCATTTGCTCCTGTTGTCGTCCGTTCATAAAAGTGATTACGCTACAAATTATCAGCGAAGTAATGAAAAGCAGGCACAGCTGGCCGTAAAGCCGTTCAATAATTCGCCAGCTAACGACATGCAATCCAGGGAAAGGTAAAGAGAAGTGGATTTCTCTGCTAAAAGTAACCTGATGTGACGATTCCGGCTCGCTGTCTGCCTGACGCTGCCTTATAATCCCACGCTCTTATAAGGGTTTTATTGTGATAGTGAAACGTCCTGTTACCCGCACCATGGCCCGTGCCCTGAGCGCGATTGTGTTGTTGTCGCTGCTCACCACCGGCCTGGCGCTGTTAACGCTCTCTAGCAGTTTACGTGATGCCGAAGCGGTGAATGTCGCCGGTTCGCTGCGCATGCAAATATACCGCCTCGCCTGGGATAGCACGCGCGATCCGCAGCAGCTGGCGCAGCACATCCAAATCTATCAGCAAACCCTCAGCTCACCGGCTCTGCAGCATCTGGAGCGCCCGTGGGTGCCGAAGGAAGTCGCCAGCCGCTATCGCTATCTGCGCGATAGCTGGCCGCAATTGCAACAAACGCTACAGCCCGAGCGCGCGCAGATCTATCAGCAACGCGTTGCCGGGTACGTCAGTGAAATCGACCGTTTTGTGCTGGCACTGCAACATTACGCCGAACTGAAAATGCATCTGGTGGCGGCCAGCAGCCTGTTCGGCTTTTTGGCGATTGTGGCACTGGCGCTTTGGACCATCCGCTTTATTCGTCGCAACGTGGTGCGACCGCTGGATTCACTGGTCACGGCCAGCCAATACGTTGAGCAGGCGAATTTCAGCTTTCCGCCGTTATCGATTTCCCAACCCACAGAACTCGGCGTGTTAGCTCAAGCCTTTACCACCATGGCCGAACGGCTGCACTCGCACTATCGCCTGCTTGAGCTGGCGGTACGCAATAAAACGGAAGATCTCACCCAAGCCAATCGCACGCTGAAATTACTCTATGAAAGCTCACAGATCCTCACCAGCAGCCCACTGAACCCAGAGTTGTTCCAGGGATTGCTGCGGCTGGTGCAACGTCGTGAAGCGTTGACCGTATTGAGCATCACCAGCGACGGCATTAATTTTCAGGCGGGCGTGGCGGAAGACGATCTCGAATGGCAAAGTTTGCCGTTGCAGCAAGAGGACCAACGACTCGGCGAACTGTGCTGGCAAACGCGGCGAGCGCCTCCTGCCGATGAACTGATGCAAAGCCTGGCCAACATGCTGGCGCGCTCGCTATGGATTTGGCAGACGCAAAAACAGTACCAGCAGATGCTATTAATTGAAGAGCGATCGACTATCGCGCGTGAGCTGCATGATTCGCTGGCGCAGTCGCTCTCTTTCCTGCGCATTCAGCTCACGCTGCTGCGCCGCAATGTCGATAATACCCAGCCTCAGGCGCAATCCATTATTGCCGAATTTGATCGCGCATTGGCCGAGGCCTATCAGCAGCTACGCGAATTGCTCACCACCTTCCGACTGACCATTGAACAGGCGGATTTAGTGCAGGCGATGCAGGCCATGATCGCCCCGCTGCAGGAACAATCGCAGGCCGCGATCACCTTCGATTATCAATCGGGCCTGCAAACGCTGGATGCGCAACAGCAGGTACATGTGCTGCAGATTGCACGTGAAGCCCTGCTGAACGCCATTCGTCACGCACAGGCGCAGCAAATCCATATTTTTTATCAGCGCGATGAAGACGCATTCCATTTGCTGACGATTGAAGATGACGGTTGCGGCATCCGTAGCCTGGAAGAACCTCCAGGCCATTACGGTCTGACGATAATGGCGGAGCGCGCTGCCCGGCTTTCTGGCAGCTTACTGATTACTCCGCAGACGCGTGGCACGCGCGTTACGCTGCGTTTCCCACCGCGACCGGCACACCGGCTGGCTTAACGCGATACACTTATGTTGAATGGACTTTGACTGGAGAATTTATGGCCCCCTCTTCCCTGACTATTATGATCGTTGACGATCATCCGCTGATGCGTCGTGGCATCCGCCAACTGCTGGCACTGGAACCACGTCTGGAAGTGGTGGCCGAAGCCAACAACGGTACAGAAGCGCTGGCTGAAGCACGTCGCCTCTCGCCCGATGTGATATTGCTCGATCTGAACATGAAAGGCATGTCGGGTTTAGATACCCTTAAAGCCCTGCGCCATGAAGGGATCGCTTCGCGCATTTTGGTGCTGACCGTTTCCGACGCACGCAATGATATTTACGCCATGGTCGATGCCGGCGCTGATGGCTATTTGCTGAAAGACAGTGAGCCGGAATTATTGCTGGCGCAGGTCATGCGCGGTGCAATGGGTGAGAATGTGTTTAGTGAAGTGGTGGCAGAATATCTGGCAACGCGCCAGCCGAGCGCCAATCCTTTCAAACAACTCACCGAGCGTGAACTGGATGTATTGCAGGAAGTGGCGCGCGGGTTATCTAATAAAGAGATTGCCGCCACCTTGCATATTTCCGAAGAAACGGTAAAAGTGCACATCCGCAATCTGCTGCGTAAACTGGACGTTCGTTCACGCGTCGCCGCCACAGTGCTCTGGCTCGAGAGCCGCAATGTGTAGCAGCGCACAGAAAACCAGCACGACATTTACACTTTCTCCATAATTTATCCACGATTCTCTAATTTGCGCCGCGTACAGTAGGCAGCAGCAGGAGTTTTCGGGATAGCACCTTGCACTCCGCCGACGTGAAGCCGACTGCGCTTCACGTTTAACATAATAAAAGTAAAAAATACGCAGCTGAGGAGTGTCGGTTCCATGTCGAATTTTTTTATCGACCGCCCCATTTTTGCCTGGGTTTTGGCTATTTTGCTTTGTCTGTGCGGCACACTAGCGATCATCTCCCTGCCCATTGAGCAGTATCCCGACCTCGCACCGCCTAACGTGCGTATTACTGCCAATTATCCCGGAGCCTCTGCGGAAACGCTGGAGAACACCGTTACCCAGGTTATCGAACAGAACATGACCGGTATCGATAACCTGATGTATATGTCCTCAAACAGCAGTAACACGGGGCAGGCGCAAATCACCCTCACCTTTACCGCTGGCGCCAATCCTGATGAAGCCCGCCAGCAGGTACAAAACCAGCTACAATCCGCACTGCGTAAATTACCCGCCGCCGTTCAATCTCAGGGCGTCACGGTGAATAAAACCGGTGACAGCAATATCCTGATGATTGCGTTTGTCTCTACCGACGGAAGTATGGACAAACAGGATATTTCAGATTATGTCGCCAGTAACATTCAGGATCCGCTGAGCCGCATCGATGGTGTGGGTCAGGTTGACGCCTATGGTTCGCAATACGCGATGCGTATCTGGCTCGATCCTAACAAGCTGATTGCCTATGCGCTGACCACCGATGACGTGGTGACGGCGATTGAATCGCAGAACACCCAAGTGGCGGTCGGCCAGGTTGGCGGCTTGCCATCGGTGGATAAACAAGCGCTCAATGCCACCGTCAATGCGCAGTCGATGTTGCAAACCCCAGAGCAGTTCAAAGCCATCACGCTGAAAACCAACAGTGACGGCTCGGTGGTGACGCTGGGCGATGTGGCTGACGTGGCGATGGGGGCGGAAAAATACGACTTCCTCAGCCGCTACAACGGTCAGGCGGCGTCCGGTCTCGGTATTAAGCTGGCGTCCGGCGCCAACGAAATGAACACCGATAAGCTGGTGCGCGCACGTGTGGAAGAGTTGTCACACTACTTCCCGCACGGGCTGGAAGCCAAAATCGCCTACGAAACTACGTCGTTTGTGAAAGCCTCGATCACCGACGTGGTGAAAACGCTGCTGGAAGCGATTTTGCTGGTGTTCCTGGTGATGTATCTGTTCCTGCAGAACTTCCGCGCCACGCTGATTCCGACCATTGCCGTACCGGTGGTGCTGCTCGGCACCTTCGCGGTGCTGTATGCCTGCGGATTCAGTATCAACACGCTTACCATGTTCGCCATGGTGCTCGCCATCGGCCTGCTGGTGGATGACGCCATCGTGGTGGTGGAGAACGTTGAACGCATCATGAGTGAGGAAGGACTTTCACCGCGCGCCGCCACGCGAAAATCGATGGGACAGATCCAGGGGGCGCTGGTGGGTATTGCGCTGGTGCTGTCGGCGGTATTCGTACCGATGGCCTTCTTCGGCGGCACCGTGGGCGCTATCTATCGCCAGTTCTCGATCACCATCGTGTCGGCGATGGTGTTGTCGGTGTTGGTGGCGATGATTTTGACGCCAGCCCTGTGCTCAACGCTGCTCAAACCTCTTGAACAAGGCCATCATCATGGACGTCGCGGCTTCTTTGGCTGGTTTAACCGCAACTTTAATGCCAGCGCGGAACGCTACGAACGCGGAGTCGCGCGTATCTTGATGAAGGGCGGGCGCTGGCTGGTGCTCTATCTCGGCATCATCGGCGTAATGGCGTTTCTGTTTATCAAGCTGCCGACCTCGTTCCTGCCGCTGGAAGACCGGGGCGTATTCCTGACGCAGGTGCAGCTGCCGCCGGGCGCGACCTTGCAGCAGACCTCCAACGTGGTGGCGAAAGTTGAAAACTATTACATGACCGCCGAGAAAGACAACGTGCTGTCGGTGTTCTCAACCATCGGTGCCGGTCCGGGTGGTAACGGCCAAAACGTGGCGCGCCTGTTTGTACGCCTGAAAAACTGGGAAGAGCGTCCAGGCAGCGATCGTACCTCATTCGCCATCATCGATCGCGCCACCAAAGCCTTCCATAAAATCAAAGAGGGCCGCGTGATCGCCAGCAGCCCACCGGCGATTACCGGCATGGGCAGCTCCTCCGGTTTTGATATGGAATTGCAGGATCACGGCGGCATTGGTCATACCCAGTTGATGGCAATGCGTGACAAGCTGCTGGAGTTGGCTGACAGCAATCCGGCCCTCTCTCGCGTGCGTCACAACGGTCTGGATGACAGCCCGCAGCTGCAAATTGATGTCGATCAGCGCAAAGCGCAGGCGCTGGGCGTTTCGCTCGACACCATCAATGACACGCTGACCACCGCATGGGGCTCAACCTATGTGAATGACTTCCTCGATCGCGGCCGCGTGAAGAAGGTGTATGTGCAGGCCGCAGCGGAATTCCGCATGCTGCCAGGCGATATCAACAAATGGTACGTTCGCAACAGTAGCGGCACTATGGTGCCCTTCTCCGCCTTCGCCACCAGCCGTTGGGAAACCGGTTCGCCGCGTCTGGAACGTTACAACGGCTACTCTTCACTGGAGATCGTCGGCGAGGCCGCCAATGGCGTCAGTAGCGGCACCGCGATGGATGTGATGGAGAAACTGGTGGGGCAACTGCCGTTAGGCGTTGGCTTCCAGTGGACCGGAGCCTCTTATCAGGAACGTCTCTCCGGTTCACAGGCACCTGCGCTGTATGCGATTTCGCTACTGGTGGTATTCCTGTGTCTGGCCGCGCTGTATGAGAGTTGGTCGATTCCGTTCTCCGTGATGCTGGTGGTGCCACTTGGCGTGGTGGGTGCGCTGGTGGCAACCTGGATGCGCGGACTCGAGAACGACGTGTACTTCCAGGTTGGCTTGCTCACCGTGATTGGCTTGTCGGCGAAGAACGCCATCCTGATCGTGGAATTCGCCAATGAGATCAACAGCAAAGGACGTGAGCTGATGGAAGCGACGCTGGAGGCTTCACGTCAGCGTCTGCGCCCGATTCTGATGACGTCGTTGGCCTTTATCTTCGGCGTGCTGCCGATGGCGATCAGCAGCGGGGCGGGTTCCGGCAGCCAGCATGCGGTCGGAACGGGCGTCATGGGCGGCATGATCTCAGCGACGATATTAGCGATTTTCTTCGTGCCGCTGTTCTTTGTGCTGGTGCGTCGTCGCTTCCCGTTAAAAGAGAAGTCACACGATTAAAGCCTAAAATAAAACGGGGCCGCGATATTCGCAGCCCCGTTGTTATTTGGATTGAATTACAGCAAGTTGGGAGTGCCCTGCTTTTCTCTTCGCGATTACTTACTACGTAACATCGCTTCAATAAATTCTTTCCAGTTCCCCAATTCGGTGTCGACCATCATACCCTCTCTTATTATAGTGGTGATTCTACGCCGATTTTTTCTACAGGTGAATACGTTTCCACCACTCAACACTATCGGCAAAAGCGCAAAAAACCTTCAATTTGTCGAAAATGCGTACTGACGCACATTTCAGCAAGCCGTTAACAACACAGGGAAAAATCACCTGCGTTATCGGGTAGCACATTTTTCCGATTAGGATAATTCTTAGGGGACTGATGATGCCACCAGGAACTATTCAGGACGTTAATGAATACGTTTACTGGACCTAATTAATAGAATTTATAACGCTGAAATTATCATTAAAAAACAAATAAAACGCAGCGCCTAACGCCGCAGAGGTCACAGCCAGCAGAGCGCTATGGTAAACTCGCGCTTTATTTTTCACAGGATGGGAACAGGCGATGACAGCGCAGTGGGTGATGTACGGAATTAAAAATTGCGACACCATAAAAAAAGCACGCAACTATTTAGCAGAATCCGGCACCGACTATCGTTTTCACGATTATCGCGTGGATGGCATCGATGACGCGCTACTGCAATCGTTTATCGATCAGCTTGGCTATGAAGTGCTGCTCAATACGCGCGGTACCACCTGGCGTAATCTGCCAGAAGCGGAGCGTGCAGCCGTCACCGATGCGGCCAGCGCGAAAGCCGTGATGCTCGCCCAGCCTGCCATTATCAAACGTCCGGTATTGTCTGCGCCAAATGGCGACTTGCTGGTCGGTTTTAAAGATTCCCTTTATCACGCGTTTATCCAGGAGAAGTCATAACATGTTCTGTCCGGTCATTGAGCTGGCTCAGCAGCTAATTCGTCGTCCGTCACTGAGTCCGGATGATGCCGGTTGTCAGGCGCTGTTAGTGGCGCGTCTGGAAGCGATTGGCTTTACGGTCGAACAGATGCACATCGGCGATACCCTGAACTTCTGGGCCACACGTGGTCAGGGCGAAACCCTGGCGTTTGCCGGTCACACCGATGTGGTGCCGCCGGGTGATGCCAATCGCTGGATCAGCCCGCCGTTTGAGCCTTCGATTCGTGATGGCATGCTGTTTGGTCGTGGTGCCGCGGACATGAAAGGATCGCTGGCGGCGATGGTGGTGGCTGCAGAACGTTTTGTCGCGGCTACTCCTCAGCACAAAGGGCGTCTGGCGTTTCTGATCACGTCCGATGAAGAAGCCAGCGCGGTTAACGGCACGGTGAAAGTGGTTGAGCGTTTGATGGCGCGCAACGAGCGCATGGATTACTGCCTGGTGGGCGAGCCTTCCAGTACCGAAATCGTTGGCGATGTGGTTAAAAACGGTCGTCGCGGTTCGATGACCGCCAATCTCACCCTCCACGGTGTGCAGGGCCACGTGGCCTATCCGCATCTGGCCGATAACCCGGTGCATCGCGCGATGCCAGCCCTGAATGAGCTGGTGGCCACCGAATGGGATCAGGGCAACGAATTCTTCCCGCCCACCAGCATGCAGATTGCCAACGTGCAGGCCGGCACCGGCAGTAATAACGTGATCCCCGGTGAATTTTTCGTGCAGTTCAACTTCCGCTTTAGCACCGAACTCACCGATCAGATGATCAAAGAGCGCGTGGCCGCCCTGCTGGATCGCCATCAGCTGCGTTACACGCTGGAGTGGAATGTTTCCGGCCAGCCGTTCCTGACCTCACGCGGCAAACTGGTTGATGCCGTGGTAAATGCTGTCGCGCACTATAATGAGATTAAGCCACAATTACTGACCACAGGCGGCACCTCTGACGGACGCTTTATCGCGCGGATGGGTGCGCAGGTTGTGGAACTGGGCCCGGTGAATGCCACCATTCATAAAATCAATGAGTGCGTGAAAGCGTCAGATTTGCAGATGCTGAGTCGTATGTACCAGCGCATCATGGAACAGCTGATCGCTTAAGTAAGCACGCTAAAGGAGCAATGGGATGGAATTCTTTAAAGAGTACTGGTGGATCTTAGTGATCCTGCTGATGGTTGGTATTTTAATGAACGTTTATAAAGACTTAAAACGTATCGATCATAAAAAGTTTATGGATAATAAACCGGATTTACCACCGCATCGCGACTTTAACGATAAATGGGATGATGACGACGACTGGCCGAAGAAAAAATAATTGCGGTTGATCTCCTCCCTGTAACGTAGCGGCGTGATGCGCCGCGCATCTGATAGCGAAGTCGCTATAGAATTGCGCGATTAATCTCGCCGTTACGTTAAGAGCAACCCTCGCTGTTCAACCATCACATCATCATGATGACATCATCATCGCCCGGTTTAGCCCCGCTGAGCGCCTCGTCGAAGTAGCGACGCGGAATGGTATAACGCAGATGATTCAACGCCAGTTGCATGCTGCGATCATCAATGGCATGCGGCAAATCGTCCACCACATCCAGCGTCACATCCCCACCCAGTGCGGTTAACCGTTGCATTGCGGCTTCGGCATGCTCCAGCGGGATCTGATCATCATAATCACCGTGGATCAGATGAATGGTATTACGAGAGCTGACGCGCTCCGGCAGCGTGCTGTAACGACCGCTAAACACAATCGCGCGTCCTGCCAGATCGGCATGGGCTTTGACGCCTTCCAGTACCATGGTGCCGCCCTGCGAAAAGCCGACCAGCGCGGTAGCTTCCGGCCGGACACCCGATGCCTGCTGCCAGTGACGCACCGATTCCACAAACATCGGCATCACGGCATTCACGCCCTGCTGTTCCGAGCGGTCATGCGCGGGAATATCCGCAAACCATTGGCGACCCTGCGGCTCACTAGCCGGATAGGGCGCACCCACTGAGACAACGAATGCCTCCGGAAACGCTTTGGCGAACCAGTTGCCAACTTGCGCCATCGAATCAGGATTGTCATTCACGCCGTGATACAGCAAAAACAGCTGCGCAGCGTGTGTCGGTTGCTGAACAATTACATATCGTAGTGCCATAAGATCCTCCTCAAATCACTATACGCCGCTGAGGCGGGAGTGATATTGGGAAAATTTGAACGAGATAATGGATTTATTGCAACGATGCCAACTGCTGCTGCCACTGTTCCGCCCGGCTGGCATCACACTGAATCAATGCTTCAGCCGTCTCCTGGCGTAAGCGTTGCACCAGGGCTTTACGACCATTGAGTCCCGCTTGCTGCGCTACAGCACTCAACGCTTGTTTTTGCACTAGGATGGCTTCGAGTATCGGTTGTGGTGATGCTCGCACCAGGCGCTGCAACGCGGCATAGCTCGCCTCATAAGGCCGTTGCGCCCAGGCAAATCCTGCCAGCAGCGGCCAGTCATCCTCGCTCAGTGTCTGAGAGTGATCGGTCGTCTTGAAGGGAACATCAATAATGTCACGCAACCACACCGCGTCACGCGCAAATCGCTGTGCCGCTTGCTGCTGCAGTTGTTCTCCGGCAGGCGTTAAGGGACGTATCGCCATCGCCGCATAGCAGCCACTGCTGGCTTCACGCTGTGAGCCGATGCGTACCAGAGTAAAGCCACAACGCTGCCAGAACTGCCAGAGCGATTCGGTATAGCCAAAACTCACCGAAAGGAAATCGCATCCATCCGCCTGCTGCTGTGCCATGGCCACCAACGCGCTGCCAATACCGCGCTGTCGTTGTGCGGCTAACACGGCAATGCGACTGATACGCTGCGAGCGCAAGGTGGCGGCTTCGGCAAATCCCGCATGGGCTGCCAGTGACTGTGCGACCAGATTGCCGCGCGGACGGCGCAACCCCGCCCAGACGGCATCAGCCAGCGGCTTGTCTAACCCCCCCTCTTCCACCAGCCACACTGCGCCGACAATGTTTTCTGGCGTGCCTGCCAGCCAGAAGCGCATGCCGGGGGCATCCAGCATGCGCCGCAGGTCAATGGGAGAAGTGCGATAGTGGGCGCTCGCCAGCAGACGGTAGCCCGCTTCCAGTGCTCCTTGCTCTGGCGTGGCGGGGAAAATCGTTAGCTCGCCGTTAGGTCCGCTTTCTATCGCATCCTCAAACAGCAGCGCCTGGCTTAGCCACTGCTCCAGCGGATCGTGCACTGACCAGCGCAAGGGTTCATCGAGCTGGAAATGTTGCACCTGTGGCAAGGTAGCGCAGAAACGCAGCATAAAACCGCGCCCGGTGCCCTCGTAACCCTGCACGGTGGTGATCATCAGCACGCGAGGGAAACGCTGCACAAACTGCTGCAACAACGGTGCTGGAATGGCGGCCGCTTCATCAACAATCAGCCACTGCACTGACGGCTCAGCATCCATCGCGAGAATGGCATCTGGCGCCATAAAATGAAAATGTTCACCGGCAAACGCTGCCAGCACCTCAGTGGAAACTTTGGCCGGTGCCGTCACCAGGCAGTGCTGATTATGCTTGGCCAGCATCCCGGCCAGCGCCGATTTGCCACGTCCACGTGCAGCCGTGATCACCGCCACGCCGGAGGGCATCTTAAGCAGCTGCTGCAGGATCCGCGCCTGCTGCTGTGGAGCCTGACAGTGCCAATCGGGTAAGTCCAGTAAGGCAGGTGTACGCGCAGGCTGGTGTGGGTGCTGTAATTCGGGTACGCGCTCACATTGATGCTGATGCAGTAATTCAGATGCGCGCTCAGGTTGATGCTGATGCAGTAATCCGGATTCGCGCGCAGGCTGGTGTTGCTGCAGCAATTCGGGTGCGAGCTCATGCTCATGCTGGTACTGATGCTGATGCTGATGCTGATGCTGATGCAGCAATATGACCTGCGGATCCTGTTCAATCAGCTGCTGCAGATGGTGAATAAAATAAGGCGTGGCGATCGGTTCGCCGACATCGGCCCAGCGCAGGCTGTCGCAGTCCGGTTGCGTGGCCCAGTCTTGCCACGGCGGCGTCAGTAACAACAACCAGCTTCCCGCACGCAACGTGCCCGCTAACGCCGCAAAGGCCTCCGCATGGAAACCGCTGCGCGCATCGAAAATCGCATGCTGGAATTCACGACCCAGCAGCGTGCGCAGAGCTGCAGGCGCCACGCGCTGGGGGAAATCATCGCTGTCGCTGAACGTGAGCCAGTCGCCGGTCAGCGCTGCACGCCACTCCATTGCCTGCTGCAACGCCCAGTCAGCTTCACCGGCGATCACACACAAGCGACGAATGCCCGCTCGCTGCATCGCGGCGGTGATATCAACTAACGACATCAGTTGGCGGCGAAGGTGTTGCAGTCGCCCGGGTTTCCGCTGTCAAAACCGCGTTTGAACCAGGTATAGCGCTGTTGTGAAGTGCCGTGTGTGAAGCTATCCGGCACCACGCGGCCCTGGCTTTTCTGCTGCAATCGGTCATCACCAATCGCTTCTGCGGTATCCAGCGCTTTCTTGAGGTCGCCCACTTCCAGCATATTTTGCTGCTGCACATAATGGCCCCACACGCCGGCAAAGCAGTCTGCCTGCAACTCCATTTTCACCGACAGCTGATTGGCCTGTGTCTGAGTGGCACCCTGCTGCATCTGACGTACTTTCGGCTCGATGCCCAGCAGTTTCTGGATGTGATGGCCGACTTCATGGGCAATCACATAGCCCTGCGCAAAGTCACCGCCTGCACCCAGCTTGGTTTTCATATCATCGTAAAACGACAGATCGATATAGACGGTTTGATCCGCCGGACAGTAAAACGGCCCCATCGCCGACTGGCCAGTGCCGCAGCTGGTTGAGGTGTAGTTGCGGTACATCACCAGCTTAGGTGGCACATACTGTTTGCCCATTTTCTGGAACAACGTGCCCCAGGTCTCTTCGGTGGTGGCGAGAATCACCTTAGTGAATTTGGCATCCTCATTATCCTGCGCAGAGTTCACCGGGCGCTGTTGCTGTTGTGTCACCGGCGTGCCGCCTTCCAGCAGCGCGGTGAGGTCGTAACCGTAATAACCCGCCACGGCCACCACAATCAGCAGAATGATGCCGCCCTTGCCGCGTGGAATGCGGATTTGCCGACCGCCGCCGCCCAATCCGGGTGAATCATTGCGACGATCTTCTACATTGTCGCTTTCACGACGACCTTGCCAGCGCATGGCTCGCTCCTGTTAAAAGGTTTTGCATGATTTTAGTTGGCGGCATCGCTAATCACCAGCGTTGCGGCGTTAGCGTCGCGAGATTGAGAGAAAGGAGGCGTATTAGATAACGTGCAGGAAGGTAGAAACAGAAAAGGCCGTCACCGATGACGACCTTTTATTTATGACGACACTCTGTTTACCGTGCGCTGGAATGCGCACTGAAAAGGCATCGCTGAAGACTTAATCCAGTTTCACACCCAGACGGTGCGCCACTTCTTCATAGGCTTCGATCAGACCGCCGAGGCTCTGACGGAAACGGTCTTTGTCCATTTTGTCCATGGTTTCTTTGTCCCACAGACGCGCGCCGTCTGGCGAAAATTCATCGCCCAACGTCACTTCACCATTGAATAGACCAAACTCCAGCTTGAAGTCGACCAGGATCAGACCGGCGTCATCAAACAGTTTGCTCAGTACGTCGTTGGCTTTGAAAGTCAGTTCCTGCATACGCGCCAGATTGGCCTTGCTGACCCAGCCAAAGGTCTCGCAGTAGGATTCGTTGACCATCGGGTCGTGTTTGGCGTCATCTTTCAGGAAGAGATCAAACAGCGGTGGATTGAGCAACATGCCCTCTTCCACGCCCAGACGTTTTACCAGCGATCCTGCCGCACGGTTGCGCACTACGCACTCCACCGGCACCATCTCCAGCTTTTTGACCAGCGCTTCGTTATCCGACAGCAGCGCTTCCATCTGGGTCGGAATGCCCGCTTCCTGCAATTTGGTCATAATGAAATGGTTGAACTTGTTGTTCACCATTCCTTTGCGATCAAATTGCTCGATTCGTGCACCGTCTCCTGCTGACGTATCGTTGCGGAATTCAAGTACCAGCAGATCCGGATTATCGGTGCTGTATACGGTTTTCGCTTTACCGCGATACAACTCAGCTCGCTTTTGCATCTCATTAACTCCAAACATGAAAGAACCCGTGTTCAGCGGTGTTTCACCGCGCGATGACTGCCTGACGCAATCGTTTACTTCGCCGGGCGCTATTATGCCAAATCCAAAACAAAAAGGCCGGAGAATCTCCGGCCCTTAGGCAATTTATTTGTTCAGTGCACCCTGGAACACCGCCACCAGCGCGTCATTCTGCGCCTGAGTGAGCACATGGCCCTTAGGATCAATGAACTGCAGACTGCTGCGGTTATCCAGATCGCCAACCTGCAATTTGTAATCGCCGTTTGGCAGCTCAGGATCTTTCGCACCAATCGCGTCAAACGCGCTGCTGCCCGGCTGCTTGTAGGTCACTTTCAGACTACCCTGCGAGCGGTTGTCATCAGTCACTTCCATGCCCACACGCTTCAGCGCCGCTGGCAGACGCTGCCAGGTGACGTTAAACGGTGAACGCAGCACCAGCAGTGGCAGACCGGTATCATCTGCGCCGCTCTGGACATCAATCTGTCCGGTCGCGCGGCCTGCAGCGGCATCGGCGCTGGCGGTATCAATCTTATCCAGACCGGTGCTGATGTCGTTCAGCATCTGGCCGGTGTAGCGTTGGATCTGTGCCGGAGCCGTCACCGTTTCACCTTTCTGCTGCAGTTCCAGCAGACGAACCGTCAGCACCTGCTGATAGCTCTGGTTCTGAACGCTGATCTGATAACGACCACGATACTGATTGTCTTCATCCGCACGGTTCCACTGCACCCAATCGGTGGTCAGCTGCTGCCCAGCATCATCACGCTGTGCAATCGGGAACTTGTAGGACTGGATCACATTCACCACCTGTGACCAGATCGAGCCACGGCTGCTCTCAACCGCCAGCACACCGGTATTACCAGTGAACTGTGCACGCGTGCCGTTCAGCAGCGCCAGAGGTTGAGCCGGAGGACGAATATCCAGTTCTTTACCTACTGCACCCTTCGCAACAGTGTGCGGCACATCGTAATCGCCATTCTGCAGAGGCAGAATCATCCCCGCCGGGGCTTTTAAATCATGCAGTTCAGGCGCCTGCAGGTAAGATTCATCACCGCTGACCTGGCGCTTATAACGCTGATCGCTGGAACAAGCTGTTAGCAGCATCAGGGTGGACAAGCCCACCACGGTTGCCAGCGTCGAGCGCTTAACTGAATAACTCATTGATTCTCCCTAATTTATCGCAGACCCGCTTTAATCAGCGCCTGAGCCGTTTTCGCCTGACCGGCTTCGGTCAGTGGCGTCATCGGCAAGCGCAGCGTGTCATCCGCGATTAATCCTAGCTGTTTCGCTGCCCATTTAACCGGGATTGGATTGGGTTCACAGAAAAGCGTCTGGTGCAGGTGCATCAGACGCTGATTCAGGCGACGCGCTTCGGCAAAATTACCCTGTTGCGCCAGCGCACAGAGTTCAACCATTTCACGCGCTGCAATATTGGCTGTAACCGAGATTACGCCTTTGCCGCCCAGTTGCATGGAGTCCAAAGCTGTCGCGTCATCGCCGCTGACAATAATGAACTCATCATTAACCAGCTCTTGGATCTGAGAAATACGCGATAAGTTCCCGGTGGCCTCTTTGATTCCGATAATATTTTTAATTCCGGCCAGGCGAGCCACGGTTTCTGGCAGCATGTCGCAGCCCGTACGTGATGGTACGTTATACAGCATCTGTGGCAGATCGGTGCTTTCGGCAATCGCTTTGAAGTGCTGGAACAGACCTTCCTGAGTTGGACGGTTGTAGTAAGGCGTCACGGTCAGACAACCCACCACACCGGTGCCGGTAAAGCGCTTCGTGAGAGAGATACCTTCAGCAGTGGCATTGGCGCCGGTACCGGCAATCACCGGGATACGGCCATCCGCCAGCTCCAGGGTCTGCATCACCACATCGCCATGTTCTTCATGGCTGAGGGTAGCGGATTCGCCGGTGGTGCCAACAGAAACAATCGCCGCGGTGCCGCTGGCAACATGATAATCAATCAGTTTTTTCAAACTCTCGCGGCAGACATTACCTTTTTCATTCATTGGCGTAATGAGCGCAACAATACTTCCGGTGAACATGGGCTATCCCCTCGACAAACAAGTGCCTCATGTTACGTTTTACCTCGAAAGAAAAGCAAGCGAGCCAAGCCATTCCTACCCTTGTCAGCAGTTTTTTTTATGTTTACCTTATGGTTATTAGCGAACGTACAGGAAATGCCATTTTGTCGCAGTCACAGCCTCACCATCTGGTGATCACCGCATTGGGCGTTGATCGTCCGGGTATCGTCAATACCATCACTCGCCACGTCAGTAGCTGCGGCTGTAATATTGAAGACAGTCGTCTGGCGATGCTGGGCGATGAGTTCACCTTCATCATGTTGCTTTCGGGGAGCTGGAACGCGATAACCCTGATTGAATCCACGCTGCCGATGAAAGGGGCTGAGCTGGAACTGTTGATTGTGATGAAGCGCACTAATGCGCGCGTCACCCCGCCGATGCCTGCCACGGTATGGGTGCAGGTGGAAGTGCCAGATTCTCCTCATCTCATTGAGCGCTTTACCGATCTGTTCGATAAACATCAGATGAACATTGCCGAATTGGTGTCGCGTATTACCCCGGCACAGGAAGGTGTCCCACCGACACTGTATATTCAGATGACGGCACACAGCCCGGATAATCAGGCCAGCGCACCGTTTGAACAGGCCTTCAACAATCTGTGTGAAGAACTGCATGCACAAGGCTCAATTCGTCTTTATAGTGTCACCGACGATGCCAACAACACCCTGTAAGCTAACGCCGGATTATTTCTCCACACACTCTGCCCTGCAGCATACCGTGTAGTGAAATAACCCAGAGGGTGGCACCCGCTGGTGCTTTTTGCCGCGAGGGTGTATTACCCACAGCATGAAGAAAAAAATGGAGAGTTGTGATGAATCCACTGAAAGCCGGTGATACCGCACCGAAATTTAGCTTGCCCGATCAGGACGGCGAACAAGTAAATTTGGCCGACTTCCAGGGACAGCGCGTTCTGGTCTATTTCTACCCGAAGGCCATGACGCCGGGTTGCACCGTTCAGGCCTGTGGTCTGCGCGACAACATGGATGCGTTGAAAACCGTGGGCGTGGAAGTGCTGGGCATCAGCACAGATAAGCCTGAAAAATTGTCACGCTTCGCCGAAAAAGAGGTGCTGAACTTCACCCTTTTATCTGATGAAGACCACCAGGTCTGCCAGGAATTCGGTGTCTGGGGTGAGAAAACCTTTATGGGTAAAACCTATGACGGTATCCACCGCATCAGTTTCCTGATCGACGGCAACGGCAAAGTTGAGAAAGTCTTCGACGACTTCAAAACGTCGAACCACCACGACATCGTGCTGGATTATCTGAAGTCGGCATAAAATAAAACGGGTGCACAATGTGCACCCGTTTTATTTACCCCTGCTGATGCTCCAGCGTGGTTTCCGGCCAGGCGCGCACCACAGCCTTGATTAACGTCGCCAGCGGAATGGCAAAGAACACGCCCCAAAAGCCCCACATACCACCAAAAATCACCACCGAAAGAATGATCACCAGCGGATGCAGGTTGACGGCCTCTGAAAACAAAATCGGCACCAGCACATTGCCATCCAGCGCCTGCACCACCAGATAAACGATAAACATCGTCCAGAAATCGGTGCCTAAGCCCCACTGGAACAGGCCGACGCCAATCACCGGAATGGTGACCACCATCGCGCCGATGTAGGGAATTAGCACGGAAATCCCGACCAGCACCGCCAGCAGCAACGCATAGTTGAGCCCTAAGACCAGGAAGGCAATCCAGGTGACAAACCCTACCGCGACCATCTCCAGCACTTTGCCACGAATGTAGTTGGTGATTTGCTGATTCATCTCCTGCCACACCACGCCCGCCAACCCGCGATTGCGCGGCAGCACGCGACGCACAGCATTGAGCATCTGTTCTTTATCTTTCAGCAGGAAGAACACCATCAGCGGCACCAGCACCAGATAGATCATCAGCGTCATCAGCCCGACTAGCGAGGCCAGCGAGTACTTCACCAATGACTCCCCCAACCCGGTCAGGCGGCTACGCAGATTCTCCACGATGATATCGATGATGCCCGCATCCACCAGCGCCGGAAAACGCTTCGGCAACCCGGCGGCATAGACATAGAGCTTGTTGAGCATATTCGGCAGGTCACGCAGCAAATTGATGCCCTGCTGCCAGGCCACTGGCGCAACAATCAGCACCATCACCAGCAAAATACCGGCAAAAACAATCAGCACCATGCTGGTGGCGCAGGTGCGGCTGCATCCCAGGCGCTGTAATCGAACGGTTGGCCACTCCAGCAGATAAGCCAGCACCAGCGCGACCAGCAACGGTGCTAATAATCCACTGAAGAAAAACAGGATACAGAACGCCATCAACAGGATTACCAGCAGGCCAATCGCCTGCGGATCGCTAAAGCGACATTTGTACCATTGGAAAAGCAGAGCCAGCATTTCACTTCCTTGACGCCAAAAACGGGATGACGATTGTACAGAAATTTGCAGTCGATGCCCGGTTCAGATGAACCTGTACCGGGCACCTGTTTGGTGCGGAATGAGAGAGCCGCCGTTAGCAGCGGCTATGTGAAGATTAGCGGGTAATGCTGCTCACCAGCGCATCCTGCCCGGCAATCATCACGCAGTTACGTCCGGCATTTTTCGCCTGATAGAGTGCGGCATCCGCCTGTTTCAAGCTCACATCTTGCGGCTGGTTATCGGCCTCCCAATGTGCGATGCCCACTGAAAGCGTGATATGCCCAACATGGTCAATCCAGCTCTCGGCGATGCTGGTACGCACGCGCTCGGCAATCACCCGCGCTTCTTCCGTCGAGGTGGCTGGCAACAGCATCAAAAATTCCTCGCCGCCATTACGGCACACCACGTCGGTCTGGCGCGCACTGTTACGCAGGGTACGCGCCACCTGTTTGATCACTTCGTCACCCACATCATGGCCGAAGTTGTCATTCACCCGCTTGAAATGGTCGATATCCAGCGCCAGCACCGCAAAAGGCTGACGCATGGTTTCGAAGTAATCCAGCACCGCACTCAGGCCACGGCGGTTAAGCAAACTGGTCATCGGATCGGTTTGTACTTCCGATTTCAGCCGACCGATTTTGTCCTGTACCAGTCCGATCCCGGTGAGCAAGGCGCGTTTCACCTGTGCGGCTTCGAAGTACCAGGCACGAATACCGCCAATTTCACCCGAGACGCCTTGGGTGTCCATCTGACTGGCTTTACGCGCCAGTTGCCACAGCGGCAAGGCAATCAGACGGGCGAAGATCACCGCCATCAGTAAGGTCAGCAACGCAAACGGCACCGAGTTTTTCAGCACTTTCAGCAGCAAACCCGAGAGCGGTTGCAGGGTGACGTCGGTTGGTTTGAGCGCCACCACCATCCAGCCGGTGGTCGGCACAATGGCGTAACCCGCCAGTTTCGGCGTGTCTTCTTCTTTGACCTGCACCTCGCCATTAGTGCTCTCATTGCGTTGACGCTCGCTGACGATCTCTGGCGCGGTTTTACCAATCAGCTGGCTATTCTGGTGATAAAGCACCTGATTGTTGCGATCCAATACATACACGCGCGTGCCATCCCGGTAGAACTGCTCACCGAGTAAGGCATTGAGGATACTTTTCTTCTTCAGATAAATAGTGCCGCCTACATAGCCGAGGTAGCGTCCTTCGTTGCTCCAGATCGGCCAGGAGACAAACACAATCAGATTGTTGGCAGCAGAGATGGTGGGTTTGCTCACCATCGGTTGGCGCTGTGCCAGCGCTTCCCGCGAAGCCTGGCTGGTGAGCTGCATGCCTTTGAGCATCAGTGACTCAGGCGAAATCGCTTTCACTATCCCATTGGTGTCGACCACCGCAACGGAGTTGAAGCTATTGGTTTGCTCACGCAGACGATTCACTTCCTGCTGCGCCAGTTCTGGATTATCAAAATCCTTGCCCAACTGCGTCGCGCTGTAGTGCAGCTGCGACTGTGCCAGCTGGAAAAAGACTTCCGTGGTAGCAGCCAGTTTGGTGGCATAAGCGCGATTGGCTTCGAGCGTGCTCTCGATCAGCACCATACGCTGCACACGCCAGGTGGCGTACAAGGTATTGGCGAGCGTAATGACGATACTGGTGATCGCCAGCAACGCGATCAGCGTACGCAGGTCAGTTTTTGGCCGGATGCGCATCAGCATGACGCAACCGCCCTGGTGTGAAAATTCATCATTCGCGTGCCTGACAATATAGTTATAGTTGGACTAGCTACCCCTGGTGAGGGAACCGCCAATTGTACACCTGCAAACCAGATTGAGCACGAACCATCCTGTCAGACACGCGTAATTATTCAGCAAACGTTGGCGCTAATCGATCAGACCATTCGCATCATAGAACGGCCACGGGCCCGGATAATCGCCGATAGCGCACTGGTGTGTTGTCATACCTTGCTGTGGGTGCCAGCGATGTAGCAGGAAACCCGGCGGCTCCAGCACGAAATTCGCCGGACCATTTTCAGACAAATCAAAGGCCACCTGATGCGACACGCCTGGCGCAACGCAGGCTAACGTACCGGCGAAGCGCGCCTGTACCGAACGATGCAAATGACCGCTCAACACGCGTTCCACCTGCGGATGTTGGCGGATAATCGCCGCCAGCGCGTCGGGATTACGCAGCGGTTGCTTATCCATATGGCCGATACCGGAAACCAACGGTGGATGGTGCAACATCACCAGCGTAGGCAATTGTGGCTCACGTGCCAGCTGTTCTTCCAGCCAGGCCAGCTGCGCTTGGTCCACGTAGCCCCACGGCTGCTGCGGCACGCTGGAATCCAGTGCCAGCAGCTGCACCCCTTTCACCCGTGCCTGCCAGTTGAGGGTTTCACCACGTTGCAGATAGTGGTGATCCGGAAACGCCGCGCGTAACTGCTGGCGATCGTCGTGATTGCCCGCCATCAGCATGTAAGGCAGTTGCAAACGTCGCAGCGCCGTTCGCAGCGTTTGATACTCTTCTGCGTTGCCGAAATCCACCAGATCGCCGGTGATCACCACCATATCCGGGCGCGGCGTCAAACGATTCAGGGTGTCGATGACCCGCAGCAGCGCCGCCTGGGTGTCCACTTTTTTATACGACAGGCGACCGTTCGCCTTGATATGTAAATCACTTATTTGCGCAATCAGCGTCAATGCTTCAGACACGAATTTCTTCCTCAGGATGCAGAAAATTGCAGGGCGGCGTCTTGCGCCAGCGTCCAGCTCACCGGTTGTCCGGCATGCCAGGCTTCACGCGCATGGCGGTCGACCTGAATCGGCATGGCCAGACCGATATCGATCATCAGCCGCTGCGATGCGCCTAAAAAGGTGCTGGCAAGGATAAAGCCCTGACGCGCATAGCGATTGTCGCTGGCGAGCAGTACATCTTCCGGGCGGCAGAAGCGCTGTGCATTGCCACGCGCATCGACATCCACGCAGTTAATCGCCCCGACAAAATCGGCGACAAACTTCGAAGCGGGATGCTGATAGATATTTTGTGGCGTATCGATCTGCACCAGACGCCCCTGCTCCATCACTGCAATGCGATCGCCGAGCGCCATCGCCTCTTGCTGATCGTGGGTGACGTACACGGCGGTGATCGCCAGCTTCTTCAGCAGCGTGCCGATTTCCAGGCGTAAGCGGTCACGCAAGCGCGCATCCAGCGCCGCCAGCGGCTCATCAAACAGCAGCACTTTGGGTCTGGCTGCCAGCGCACGCGCCAGTGCCACACGCTGTTTCTGTCCACCGGATAACTTATCAATGCTGCGCTGTGACAGCGCGCTGAGATCCACCAGTTCCAGCATCTCCTGCACGCGCGCTTCACGCTCGGCACGCGCCACGCCCTGCACTTTCAAGCCGTAAGCCACGTTCTCGGCGACGTTAAGATTGGGAAACAGCGCATAGTTCTGGAACACCATGCCAACGTTGCGTTTCTCAATCGGCAACGCGGTAACGTTACGATCGTCGAACCACACCTCGCCGCCCGCATCACAGCGCTCAAGCCCGCTGATGATGCGCAAGGTGGTGGTTTTTCCGCAGCCAGAAGGCCCGAGCAACACCAGGGTTTCCCCGGGATTCACGGTCAGATCGAGCGGATGCAATGCCAGTTGGTGATTGAAGTGACGTGAACAACCGCGCAGCGTCACGGTAACGGCCGCAGGATTCATGCCGCCTCCTTGTTTTGGCGCGATACCGCGCGGTTAAGCCAGTGATTCACCGCATTCAGCATCAGCAGTAGCGGCAAAATCATCAGAATGAAAATCAGCGTATAAGCGGAACCCACTTCCAGTCGCATTGAAGCGTAACTGTCCGCGAGGCCGACCGGCAGGGTTTTGGTCAGCGGCGTATGCAGCATCCAGGTGATGTTGAACTCCCCCACCGACAGGGTGATCACCATAAAGGCGCCCGCCAGAATGCCGTTGCGGCAGTTGGGTACCACCACGGTAAAGAAGCGCTGCCACAGGCTGGCACCGAGGCTGGCGGAAGCTTCTTCCAGACGCGGCATATCGATCGCCTGCATCACCGCCAGCACCGGTCGCATCATAAACGGCAGCGTGAACAGCACGTGACCAATCAGAATAAATACCCAGCTGTCACGCAGGCCGGAAAACTGGCCGTAAAGCAGAATGATGCCGAGCGCAGTAGCTAAGCCGGGCAGCGCCACGGGCAACATCAGGCACTCTTCAATACGTGCTGCCCAGCGGCCGGGCGCTTTCAACAAGCCCCACGCGGCGGGTACGCCAATCACCAGAGTGACCAACAAGCAGAACAGCGCTATCAGCAACGACAGCCAGAAGGTATCAGCGTACATCTCCCACACTTGCGCCACCCATTTCAGGGTCAACCCGCTGCGCAGGCCGATAAAGTAGTTATTGGTGACACCCGCCAGCATCGACAGCACCACCGGCACAATCATAAACAGCGCGGTGAGCGTGGTGACCAACAGCTGCAGGCTAAACAATCTGCGACGATTCATGCGGCCCCCTTGTGTGCCAGGCGGCGCGCTAACATCAGCGCCAGCCAGGCAACCGCGCCCATCACCACCGACAGCGCCGCCGCCGTAGCAAAGTTAGCGTAGTTAGTGAATTCGCCATAAATGGTCAGCGGTAACACCGCCAAATCGGTGCCGAGCGTAAAAGCAGTGCCAAACGCGCCCATGCTGGTGGCGAAACAGAGTGCGCCGGTAGAGAGCAATGCCGGCTGCAGGCCGGGCACGATCACGTCCCAGGTAATACGCCACTGACTGGCACCAAGTGATCGCGCTGCCTCTTCCAGCGAGCGATCAAGCTTTTCACTGGCCGCGACGAGCGTAACGATGGCGCGCGGCAGCGAGAAATAGAGATAGCCGATAAACAATCCGGTGAGTGAATAGGCCAGCGTCCAGCGCTCGTGCACCAGGCTCATGCTGATTTGCGCCAGCAAGCCCTGACGGCCCGCGAGCATCACCACCAGAAAACCCACTACCACGCCGGGAAAGGCCAGCGGGAAGGTCAATAAGGCTAATAACGTGCCACGCCCAGCAAAACGCTGACGCGCCAGAAAACAGCCTACGATGGCAGCAATCACCAGCGTAACCAATGTCACCGCCAGCGACAGTAATACGGTATTCAGCAAACTCAGCAGGTAATTCGGCTGAGTGATTACCGTCCAGTAGCCACTGTGCTGGGTGGTGCGATCGTTCTGCATACCGATTTGCAGCAGGCGCGCAAACGGCAGCAGCCAAAATGCACTGAAGAACAGCAGCGCGGGCAGCGTCAGCCATAACCATTTGCTGCCCGGCAAGCTGCGAGCCTGGCGGCGTGAAGCCGCCAGGGTGTCGGAGATCGACATGATTAGTGAATCTCGCTCAGGTACTTAGCAGAGAACGCTTTCTGCGCATCGGCCATCTGCTGATAGTCGACCGTTTGGGCGCGTGCATAATCGCTATCCGGCAGGAAGAATTTCTTCGCTTCGGGTGACATTGCAGAAGTACGCACCGGGCGCAGGAAGGCATTGGCCCAAATCGCCTGACCTTTGTCCGACAGCACATAGTCGATCACTTTCTTGCCATTAGCTTCGTGTGGCGCGTTCTTCACCAGACTGATGACGTAAGGAACCGTCACCGTGCCCTCTTTCGGGATCACAAACGCAACGTTGGCGTGATCTTTATATTTGGCGCGATAGGCGTTGAAGTCGTAGTCGAGCAGAATCGGGATTTCGCCGGAAATCAGACGCGCATAGGCCGTCTGCTTCGGTACGATTGGCTGGTTGGCCTGCAGTTTCCTGAACCAGTTCAGCGCTGGCGTGAAGTCCTGCATGTTGCCGCCTTTCGCCTGGTTAACGGCCACCGCCGCCACATAACCGACAAAGGCACTGGCCGGATCAAGGTAGCCCACCATCCCTTTGTACTCAGGTTTCAGCAGGTCATCCCAGGATTGCGGCACTGGCGCGCCACCGAGTGCATCCACGTTGACCATAAAGCCCATGGTGCCCGAGTGCAGCGCGACCCATTTGCCATTCGGATCTTTCATTCCGGCAGGGATGTCGTCCCAGTGCTGCGGTTTATAATCGGTGATGACGCCCGCGCTGTCGGCCTGGATGCCGAAACTGACGCCGTAATACACCACATCTGCCACCGGATTGCCCTTCTCCGCCACCATTTGCGCCAGCGCCTGGCCGGAGTTTTTGTTGTCTTGTGGCACGGTGATGCCGGTGTCTTTGGCAATGGCTTTGAGCTGTGTACCCCAGTCAGCCCATTCGGGCGGACAGTTGTAGCAGATCGCGGTTTCGGCGGCCTGCGTCATCATACTGAACAGCGAACCGGCGGTCAGCGCGATCGCTCCTGCAAGAATTTTCATTTTTTTATGGAATTTCATGGTGATTATGGTTCCCTGGTGGAGGCAGTCAAAACGGTGGCGGGTGCGGCGATGCTTTCACCGCTCCGCAACCGGTGGGCCAGTACGCGGGTGCCGCGGCTGGCTTGTTGTAACAACATATCGATGGCACAGGCTCCGAGCATGTCGGCTGGCTGAGAGACGCTCGCCAGTGACGGCGCAATCTGCTCGCCAATATCGATGCCGTCAAAACCCATCACCGAAAGTTGCTGCGGGATGCGTACACCGGCACGCGCCGCGGCACCAATCAGGCTGATGGCGAGCAAATCATTTGTACAAATCACCGCTGTCAGCGGTGCTGCGCCCTGCAACTGCGGTTGCAGCAGCGCGAAATCAGAATGGGTATGGCTGGTCATTTCAATCACCGGCAGCGCATTCAGCCCTGCGGCCTGCATCGCATCGCAGTAGCCCTGATAACGCAGGCGAGCGCGATCCGATTGCAGCATCGGCCCGGCGACCATGCCGATATGACGATGGCCCAGACTTAGCAAATGTTCGGTGGCTTCCCGCATCGCCTGCTGGTTATCCACGCAAATCGCTGGCCAGTGACTCTGCTGAGGCACGTTGTGCGCCAGGACAAACGGCATGCTGGCTTCATGCAGCGTGGTCAGAACCGCGCTGTTATCCGCATCGGCCACGGTCAGCACCAGGCCCGCCACGCGCTGGCGCAGCATGTGTTCGACGATCGCCGCTTCACGCTCTGGCTGATAATCACTGGTTGCCACCAGCAAACCGTATCCAGCCGCACGCGCCTGACGTTCCATCGCCTGTAACTGGCGTGAGAAGATCGGGTTGAGCAGTGAAGGCAACAGCACACCCAGCGTGGTAGAACTTTGCGTACGCAGCTGACGTGCAATGTGATTGGGGCGAAATCCGAGTTGCTCTGATGCCGCCAACACCTTTTCCAGCGTGTCAGGCCGCAACAGATGGGGATCAGAAAATGCGCGTGCGGCGGTAGCGCGAGAAACGCCAGCCAGCTTTGCCACACTGATTAAATCGGACATGTTCGCCTCGTGAATGAGCAATGAGATCGATCTCATTGGCGCTTAAAGTAGCGGCGAACTGTGACAGCAACATCGCGGGGAGATGACGAAAAAATGACAGCAGCGCGAACTGCTGTCAGGCAGGAATTACAACATCAGGAAGGCGTAACCTTCGTTTTGCAGCGAGGCAACTGTGGTGCCACTGGAGAGCGTATGAGTGACGCGCGTATCGATCCAGTCACGCTGTAGCTGATGGAACGCCACCGATTGATCGCAGATCGTGACCTTCACTCCCGCCTGCTTCAACTCATCGATCAATTTCAGGTTCGGGTTATCTGTGCCGTAAGCTTTGCGGAATTGTTCGTTATTCAGCGCGGCAGGCACGGCATCGCTGTTGATTGACACCACGAAATTCAGCTGATTTAGCGGCACTCCGGCAGCGTAATAAAGGTTGGTGACACGCGCCACGCGTTCCAGTCCGAGGTTAGGTTGACGGACATCCCCTTCCGTGCGGTTGATCTGAAAAACGACCTTATTGCTCAGGCCTGGCGTATTCGCGGGATTGTAATCCGGCGTATTCACAAAATGGATTTTGCCGTAGCCCGCGATGGCTGGCGTGCTCCAGAAGTCCGCTGGCTCGCTTTTGTTGTCAGCAAACTTGCTGCTGACCTTATCCACCAGCTCTGGAAGCTGTAACACATTACCGCCCACGAAACCCGCCAGTGCGGCGATAACAATATAGGACGCTGGACGCATTTCACTTCTCCTCGATAGAAGACCCTAAGCCCAATTACATTTGCAGGAAGGCATAACCCTGATTTTCCAGCGTCGACACCGTGGTCGGACTGGACAACGCATGAATAACCGATTGATCGATCCACTCTTTCGGGAAGTGATGGAACGCCACTGACTGATCGCACACCGACACTTTGACGCCTAATTTGTTGAGTTCGCCGATCAGCGCCAGATTGGGGTTGTCAGCTTTATAAAATTGCTGGAAATGCGCGTTATCGAGCATGGCAGGCGTGGCATCACCGGTCACAGAGACAACAAAGTGCAGCTGATCGGCAGGCACGCCTGATGCGATGTAGAGGTTAACTACGCGGGCGACGCGCTCCAGCCCAAGATTAGGCCGCTTCATGTCCCCTTCGCTTTTGGTGATTTGAAACACCACTTTGTTGCTCAGCCCGACTACCGGTTTAAAGGCGGCATCAGATTCGTAATGGATTTTGCCGTAACCATCGACAGCAGGCGTGCTCCAGAAACCTTCAGGATCGGTTGGCTCGGCAGAAAAATGGCTCACCACTCGCTGATAAATATCATCACTTTTGCTGACGGTGGCGCCAACAAACCCACCCACGATCGCAATCAGGGCGTAAGAGACAACAGAACGCATAATAACTCTCCGGCATGCACTGCGCTAATTCACAGTCCGTTTGAATAAAGTGCCTTATCTATATCACAGCGTGAGCAGGGCAAAAGTCCTGTAGTTTTGGCCTATCCGGGATTTTCATTGCGGAAATAATAATTAGTCAGGCTAATTGAATAATGCTTTCGATTGAGCTGAAGAGATGCCTAAAAAAATAACTGGCTTGAATCGACTGTCAGCTATTTAGTTTTTATCAAGCCAGGGGAGCTGAAAATATGACCATACTTAACTAAAATTTCGGCGACCCTATAAAAAATCACCATTAAAATCACTGATGGATAAAACAGGCCAGTTCACTGTTTTGACGTTTGTTTTTCAGAGTAAACCTGGAAAATTTCATGCCAGATTCAATTATTTTGAGCAACTTTACGTAACTTTAACTTCTGAACCTGTAAAAGCGCTAACCTGGTCGTGGCGGACTATTCAATTTTTTGCTGCAATCAGCGCCCGCTGTAGCCATTTTTTCATTTTAAGTCTGTGTCGCTTCTTCATTTGCTTGTTACCACGCGCTGGTTAAGATAGAAGCGCTGCGTCAAAGGAAAGTACGCGCAGAACATTTGAACGACTTACCTGTCCAATTGCAGGTGACTTTTACAGGATCAAGGCATGTTTAACCGGTTGAAAAAATCAGTGCTGGCGGCCCTTATTCCTACGCTGCTGCTGACGCCCGCACTCTCCGTGCACGCGGACGTGAGTGATAATCTGCCCGATATGGGAACCACAGCGGGTTCAACGCTATCCATTAATCAGGAATTACAAATTGGCGACTTCTACGTGCGCCAACTGCGCGCCAGTGCGCCGCTGATTAACGATCCGCTATTAAATCAATACATCAATGAGTTAGGGCAGCGCCTGGTGGCGCATGCCAATTCGGTGCGCACGCCGTTTCACTTCTTTCTCATTCAGAATGACGAACTGAACGCTTTCGCCTTTTTCGGCGGCAACGTAGTGCTGCATTCATCATTGTTCCGCTACACCGACAATGAAAGCCAACTGGCGTCGGTGATGGCGCACGAAATTTCTCACGTCACTCAACGCCATCTGGCACGTGCCATGGAAGAGCAGAAGCGTAATGCGCCACTCACCTGGGTGGGCGCGTTGGGGTCGATTCTGCTCGCCATTGCCAGCCCACAAGCCGGGATGGCGGCGTTAACCGGTACGTTGGCGGGTACGCAACAGGGTATGATCAGCTTCACTCAGGCCAATGAACAAGAGGCTGACCGCATCGGGATTCAGGTGCTGCAACGTGCAGGTTTCGATCCGCAGGCGATGCCAGCTTTCCTGCAGAAGCTCGCCGATCAAAGCCGCTTCTCTTCTAAACCCCCGGAAATTTTGCTCACTCACCCCTTACCGGATAGCCGTTTGGCCGATGCGCGTAACCGTGCCAACCAGATGCGCCCTGTGGTGGTGCAGTCATCGGAAGGCTTCTACATGGCGAAAGTGCGCTCGTTGGGTATGTACGCTACTGGCCGTAATCAGCTGACCGATGAGCTGTTAAATGAATACGCCAAAGGCAACTCACGTGAGCAAATGGCATCGCAATACGGTAAAGCGGTGCAGTTCCTGCAGGCGAGAAGCTTCGACAGTGCGAAAAAAATCATCACCCCGATGCTGGCGAAACAGCCGGATAACGTCTGGTTGCTGGATATCATGACGGATATCGACATCGGTCTGAACCAGCCGCAGCAGGCGATCAACATGCTAACCAGTGCCAAAGGAAGCAGCACCAATCCGGTGCTGCAGCTCAACCTCGCTAACGCTTATGTCGAGGCGAAACAGCCCGCTAACGCCACGCGCATCCTCAATCGTTATACCTTTGCCCATCCCGATGACGTCAATGCCTGGGATTTACTGGCACAAGCCTCGGCAGCACAAGGATTACGGGATGAGGAGTTGTCGGCACGAGCGGAAGGATTAGCACTCAATGGCCAGCTCGATCAGGCGATCACCACCCTGAGCAGTGCCAGCGCCTTGGTGCCGCTCGGCAGCCTGAAACAGGCACGTTACGATGCTCGCATCGATCAGTTCCGCGAACTGCAAAAGCGGTTCCGTCAGTATCAGAAAGGATAAAAATAATGGTGAGCATTTATCACAACCCGCGTTGCAGCAAGAGCCGCGAAACCCTGGCGCTGTTGCAGGATAAAGGCATTGAAACTGATGTGGTGCTGTATCTTGAAACACCGCCTGACGTGCAGGCGCTAAAAAAACTGCTGCAACAGTTAGGCATGAGTAGTGCGCGCGATCTGATGCGCCGCAAAGAAGATCTTTATAAAGAGTTAAATCTGGCAGACAGCCAGTTGAGTGAAGATCAACTGCTGCAGGCGATGGTTGAGCATCCGAAACTGATCGAACGCCCCATCGTGATCAACGGTGATCAGGCACGAATTGGCCGTCCACCGGAAGCGGTGCTGGAGATTGTTTAAAGCCCCAGCGCTTCTTTGACAAAAGGAATGGTGAGCTTGCGCTGTGCGCTAATAGAGGCGCGATCTAACCGATCAAGCGTATCAAACAGCGTGCGCATTTCGCGGTCGAGGCGTTTCAGCAGGAAGCGCCCGACATCTTCCGGTAACTCAAAACCACGCAGCCCTGCTCGCATTTGCATCGCCTGGAGTTTGTCTTCATCTGACAATGGCTGCAAACGATAGATTTGTCCCCAGTCGAGACGGGATGCTAAGTCCGGCAGGCCAAGATTGAGCTGACGCGGTGGACGATCGCCGGTGATCAGCAAACGCGTTTTGCCGATTTCCAGAATACGGTTATAGAGATCGAAGATCGCCATCTCCCACTCGGCATCACCGGCAATGCATTCGATATTATCAATGCAGACCAGTGCCAGGTTCTCCATGCCGTCCAACACTTCCGGCACAAACCAAGTGCGTTTATCCAGCGGAACATATCCCACCGCTTCACCACGGGCCGACATCTCAGCACAGGCTGCATGCAGTAAGTGACTACGGCCGCCGCCTTCACGTGACCAAAAATAGAGATAGCTGCCGTGTTGCTGAGAGAGTGCGCCTTGCAGCGCCGCCAACAGAGACGGATTTTCCCCCGGCCAGAAACTGGCAAAGGTTTCATCATCGGGTAAATAGAGTGGCAGTGAAAGCTGTGCCGGCGTGTTCAGAAGTACCTCAACGGATGAGCAGGCAGAAAACGGCGCAAGTTTATCACGATCCTTGCAAGAGATGAACCAGGCTTCCCTGCCCGGCAAAGCGCATTAACTTTCGCGCTTTTCTTCAGCATCCAGTACCACTTCCTCGGGCCGTAACAGATTGATTACGCGGAAAATCAGTGCCAACGCGACGCCAACGATGGTGGCCAGCGCCATGCCTTTCAGTTCTGCAGCGCCGATATGCACTTTCGCGCCGCTGACGCCGATGATCAGGATCACCGAGGTCAGGATCAGATTCTGCGCTTTGTTGTAATCCACTTTAGATTCAATCAATACGCGAATACCGGAAGCCCCGATCACTCCGTACAACAGCAGAGAAACGCCCCCCATGACCGGCACCGGGATCGCCTGAATTGCGGCCGCCAGTTTACCTACGCAAGAGAGCAGAATCGCGAAGATCGCCGCCCCGCCAATCACCCAGGTGCTGTATACGCGGGTAATCGCCATCACGCCGATGTTCTCACCGTAAGTGGTGTTTGGCGTGGAACCGAAGAAACCGGAGATCAAGGTGGACAAGCCGTTAGCAAACATCGAGCGATGCAGGCCGGGATCGCGAATCAGATCTTTTTTCACGATATTGGCGGTAACGACTAAGTGGCCAACGTGCTCAGCGATCACCACCAGCGCCGCAGGCAGGATGGTCAACATCGCGGCCCATTCGAAGCGCGGCGTGTAGAAGGTTGGCAGTGCAAACCACGGCGCATCAGCCACCGATTGCCAGTTTACGATGCCCATAAAGGAGGAGAGCGCGTAGCCAGCCAGTACGCCGATCAGAATCGGGATAATGGCGAGGAAACCGCGGAACAGCACCGAACCAAACACCGTGACCGCCAGTGTCACCATCGAAATGATGATGGTTTTGCTGTCTGGCGAGGTGCCATCGGCTGGCAACAGACCGGCCATATTGGCTGCCACGCCCGCCAGTTCCAGACCGATCACCGCAACGATTGCGCCCATCGCGGCCGGTGGGAACATCACATCCAGCCAGCCGGTACCGGCTTTTTTGACGATCAGCGCCACTACACAGAACAGGAAACCGCAAAGAATAAAGCCGCCCAGCGCCACTTCATAACCCAGCGGCAACAGCAGCAGCACCGGTGAAATAAAGGCAAAGCTCGAACCCAGATACGCCGGGATTTTTCCTTTACAGATAAACAGATACAGCAGCGTACCAACGCCGTTAAACAGCAATACGGTGGCCGGGTTGATGTGGAACAGAATCGGCACCAGCACCGTGGCGCCAAACATGGCGAACAGGTGTTGTAAGCTGAGTGGAATGGTTTGCAGCAGCGGTGGACGTTCGTCTACCCCGATCGCGCGTCTTGTCATTATCTCTCTATCCCCATTAGTCGTTATGAATGCTGTTTGTTCAGGCCGCGCCATCAGGGAGCCGCGCAATTCATTACGCAATATTCCAACACGCTAAGTGCCATGTCGGGAAAAAGAGCGCGATAAATCGCGCCGCTACCAAAGGTGCTGGTGTTTATGCGGCACTGAACTAAAGGGCATTACATGAGTTATTGTGTTTTTGCCAAAAAAAAGCCGACTCTCTGGCCGGCTGGATGCTTTATTTATTTCGTTCCGAAGATCTTATCGCCGGCATCGCCGAGACCTGGAATGATATAGCCCTTCTCGTTCAATCCCTGATCGATTGACGCGGTGTAGAGCTCAACGTCTGGATGCGCTTTCTCCAGCGCCGCAATCCCTTCTGGTGCCGCCACCAACACCAGCACTTTGATGCTGTTGCAGCCCGCTTTTTTCAGCAGGTCGATAGTGGCGATCATCGAACCACCGGTTGCCAGCATCGGGTCAACGACCAGTGCTAAACGCTCTTCGATATTGGACACCAGTTTCTGGAAGTACGGCACCGGCTCCAGCGTCTCTTCATCACGATAGACACCGACGACACTGATGCGCGCGCTTGGCACGTGCTCCAGCACACCTTCCATCATGCCGAGGCCCGCACGCAGAATCGGCACCACGGTGATTTTTTTGCCTTTGATTTGATCGACGTCGACCGGGCCGTTCCAGCCTTCGATGGTGACGCGCTCCGTGGCCAGATCGGCAGTGGCTTCATAAGTCAGCAGGCTGCCGACTTCTGAGGCCAGCTCGCGGAAGCGTTTGGTGCTGATATCATGCTCACGCATCAGGCCCAGTTTATGTTTGACCAGCGGGTGTTTGACTTCCACGATCTTCATGATTGTTCTCCCGGAATTGAGTTGAGCTAAAAAAAAATCGCCGGATTATACCGCCTTTTTGCCGCTGCGCCACTTGTCATTGGTCAATGGCTTAGCGCGATTCGCGTGATCTTAAGGATTGGCGAAAAATCAGCACTGTGCAAAGCGGCGTGAGATGGCACTCGCAAACGTTTGCCTGCGCTGATAGAATTAGCGCGCTTAATTTTTGCCACCAACCGCAATTCGCGTGGGGATTCCGCAGTGACCGACAAAACCTCTCTCAGCTACAAAGACGCCGGTGTTGATATCGATGCTGGTAACGATCTGGTTGACCGTATTAAAGGCGTAGTAAAGAAAACTCGCCGCCCGGAAGTGATGGGTGGGCTGGGTGGCTTTGGCGCGCTCTGTGCGCTGCCGCAGAAATACCGCGAGCCTGTGCTGGTCTCCGGAACCGATGGCGTCGGCACCAAGCTGCGTCTGGCGATGGATCTCAAACGTCATGACAGCATCGGCATCGATCTGGTTGCGATGTGTGTGAACGACCTGATTGTACAAGGCGCTGAGCCGCTGTTCTTCCTCGACTACTACGCAACCGGCAAACTGGACGTGGATACCGCTTCAGCGGTGATCACCGGTATCGCTGAAGGTTGCCTGCAGTCGGGTTGTGCGCTGGTCGGCGGTGAAACCGCTGAGATGCCAGGCATGTACCACGGTGAAGACTACGACGTGGCCGGTTTCTGCGTCGGCGTGGTGGAAAAATCAGAAATCATTGACGGTTCGAAAGTGCAGGACGGCGACGTGCTGATCGCACTGGGTTCAAGCGGCCCGCATTCGAACGGTTATTCGCTGGTGCGTAAGATTCTGGAAGTCAGCCAGACTGATCCAGAAACCAAACAGCTGGATGGCAAACCACTGGCCGATCACCTGCTGGCACCGACTCGTATCTACGTGAAAAACATCCTTAGCCTGATCGAGCAGGTGGATGTGCACGCGATTTCTCACCTGACCGGTGGCGGCTTCTGGGAGAACATCCCACGCGTGTTGCCAGACAATACTCAGGCGGTGATTGACGAGAAGAGCTGGCAGTGGCCGTCCGTGTTCAGCTGGTTACAGCAGGCCGGTAACGTCAGCCGTCATGAAATGTATCGTACCTTTAACTGCGGCGTGGGCATGATCATCGCGCTGAGCCCGGCCGATGCCGATAAAGCGGTACAGCTGATGACCGACGCTGGCGAACAGGCGTGGAAAATCGGTGTGATTAAAGCCTCTGACTCAGAAGAGCGAGTGGTTATTAATCCATGAAAAAACTGGTTGTACTGATCTCCGGTAACGGAAGCAATCTTCAGTCCATCCTCGACGCCTGCGCAAGCGGGCGTATTAACGGCAGCGTCGCTGCCGTTTTCAGTAATAAAGCCTCGGCATTTGGTTTGACGCGTGCGCAGGAAGCCAGCGTGCCGGGCCATAGCCTCGCCGCCAGTGACTTTGCCGACCGCGATGCGTTTGACCGCCAACTGATGCAGGAAATCGATGCCTATGCGCCGGATTTGGTGGTGCTGGCCGGTTACATGCGCATTCTCAGTCAGGCGTTTGTCGCGCATTATCACGACCGGTTGCTGAACATCCATCCGTCGCTACTGCCGAAATATCCCGGACTGCATACCCATCGTCAGGCGCTAGAGAATGGCGATGAGGAACACGGCACGTCGGTGCACTTTGTTACTGACGAACTGGATGGCGGACCGGTGATTTTGCAGGCGCGCGTTCCGGTATTTGCTGAAGATGATGAAGAAGAGATCACCTCACGTGTACAGCATCAGGAGCATGCGATTTATCCGCTGGTGATCGGCTGGTTTGTCGATGGTCGTTTGCAGATGCGCGATGGAAAAGCCTGGCTGGATGGGCAACCGTTGCCACCTCAGGGTTACGCACACGACTGATTTTCACCTTATTCAGCCGCTTGCAGACACGTTGCCCCGCTTAATTCACCCCAGTCACTGGCTGATGTCAGCGCCTGGGGCTGCTAAAACCTGTTGCCTTTCTGCGCCCTGAAAACGTAGCGCACGTTGCCTATCCCTTAACCAAATCTACCCGTAATGTAATCTTCGGTTTTGCGCGCTTTTGGCGAGGTGAAGATGCGGTCGGTTTCATCAAACTCCACCAGTTGTCCGTTATGCATAAACGCCGTGTAATCTGACACGCGCGCCGCCTGCTGCATGTTGTGCGTCACCAGCACCAGCGTGAAATGCTGCTTTAACGTGGTCATCAACTCTTCGATCACTAGCGTGGAAATCGGATCGAGCGCCGACGTCGGCTCATCCAGCAGCAATACTTCCGGCTCAATGGCAATGGCACGCGCAATCACCAGACGCTGCTGCTGACCGCTGGAGAGCGTCAACGCATTCTGTGCCAGCTGATCTTTCACTTCACTCCACAGTGCCGCTGCACGCAGTGCACGTTCACAAGCTTCGTTCAGAACGCGACGATCGCGTACCCCTTGCAGCCGCAAACCGTACACCACGTTCTCGTATATCGATTTCGGGAATGGATTCGGGCGCTGAAATACCATGCCAATCCGGCGACGCAACGCAGGCAGATCCTGATTCGCCTGCATCACCGCATGCTGATCGAGCAGGATTTCACCTTCTATGCGGCAGCGATCAATCACATCGTTCATACGATTAAAGCAGCGCAGCAGCGTTGACTTGCCACAACCGGACGGACCAATCAGCGCTGTGATGCGGTTTTTCGGGATGTGCAGATCGATATTGTTCAGCGCCTGGCGCTCACCGTACCACAGCGACAGTTGGTTAACGGTTAACGCGATGTCGTAATCGGGCGTCATCTAAAAACCTTTCTAGTGCGTCATGAGGCGGTAACGCTCGCGCAGCCGATGCCGCAGCGCCATCGCCAACAGATTGAGCGACAGGATGATCACCACCAGCAGCAAGGCGGTGGCGTAAACCAGCGGTCGGTCAGCGTCGATATTCGGACTCTGGAAGGCCAAATCGTAAATCTGAAAACCGAGGTGCATAAATTTGCGGTCGAGGTGCAAATAGGGGAAAACCGCATCCACCGGTAACTCCGGGGCCATTTTCACCACGCCCACCAGCATCAGCGGGGCGGTTTCCCCTGCTGCACGCGCTACAGCCAGAATCAGGCCGGTGAGCATCGCCGGGACCGCCAGCGGTAACACCACGCGCCACAGCGTTTCCGCCTGAGTGGCACCCAGCGCCAGCGAGCCCTGGCGCAGATTATCCGGGATGCGTGACAGCCCCTCTTCGGTGGCGACAATCACCACGGGCAATGTCAGCAGCGCCAGCGTCAACGCCGCCCATAGCAGGCCCGGCGTGCCATAGGTCGGATTCGGCAACGCGCGCGAGAAAAACAGCTGATCAATCGTGCCGCCGATCAACCAGACAAAGAAGCCCAGACCAAACACGCCATACACAATCGACGGCACACCGGCGAGATTCACCACCGCGATGCGCACCAGCCGCGTTAACGCATGACGTCCGGCATATTCGTGCAGCCACACCGCCGCCACCACCCCCAGCGGCATCACGATGATCGACATCAGCAACACCATCAGCACGGTGCCAAAAATCGCCGGGAACGCCCCGCTCTCGCCGCCGCCTGATGTCGGGGAATCGCTGACAAACTGCCAGATTTGACTGAAGAAGTGCTGTACTTTCTGCCTAAACGACATCGCATTCGGATACCAGGCATCCACCACCTGCGCCAGCGGAATGATATGATCCTGCCCCTGCACATCGCGCAGCACCAACGTGTCGCGTTCGCTCTCATGTTGCAGATGGGTCAGTTGTTGCGCTAGTGCGCTAAAGCGCCGTTGCAGCGCCACGCTGTTGGCATCGAATTCCGATTGATCCTGCAGGGTGAACGTGCCGCGCTGACGTTGCTCATCAACTTGCTGCTGCAGGCTTTCCAGCTGTGCATTGAGGCGCGCCATTTGCACACGACGAATGTGGCTGGCCTGACGTAGCTGCTCATGGACTTGCGCCAACCGCTGATGCAGCAGCGCATCACGATCGCGCGCGGTCAGCACTTCATTGTCTTCCCGCAGTTCAATCAGCCAACCGTAAGCGTTGCCGCCGCTGCGGCGCTGTAAAACCACCGCATCTGCCGGGCTACGCGTTTTCGCCGCGCCCTGGCTATACAGCACACGGAAATCCGGTGCGGCAAAATCGCGATTGCCCGTTTTCACCACATAGCGCCACTGCTCGCCCTGCGGCTGTTTGTGCAGCGTTTCGCCCAGCACCATCACCGCCGAGCCTTCCGGCGGCTGGAACAGATATTGATCCACTGGCTGCGGCCAGAAGGCGCGCATGCCCTGCCACCCCAGCAGGCCAATCAGCAAGGTAAACGCCAGTAAGCATACGGCCACCGCACCAGCAGTCAGCCAGCGCCAGCGATCGTTTTGACGCATCGCTTTCATCCCTGTCCCTCATGCTGGCTGTAGCGCTGGCGCAGACGCTGACGAATCAACTCCGCAACGGTGTTGATCACTAAAGTGAATATCAGTAACAACAGCGCACTCAGGAACAGAATTCGGTAATGCGCACTGCCCGCTGCCGCTTCCGGCATCTCAATGGCGATGTTAGCCGAAAGTGCACGTAATCCGGCAAACAAGCCGCCTTCACTGACCGGCGTGTTGCCGGTGGCCATCAGCACAATCATGGTTTCCCCTACTGCGCGGCCAAAGCCAATCATCAAAGCGGCAAATATCCCCGCCGAAGCGCCCGGCAATACCACGCGCGTCAAGGTTTGCCACGGCGTAGCGCCCAGCGCCAGTGAACCTTGCCCCAGCGCGCCGGGCACGCTGAATAAAGCATCTTCTGACAAGGTGAAAATCAACGGCACCAATGCAAAGCCCATCGCCAGCGCCGCGACCAATAAGTTGCGTTGTTCATAATGCGCCAACCGCTCGCCGATATCCGGCCACAACTGCGTGGGCAGCCAGAGCGTCAGGAGTGTGACGGCCAGCAATACCGGCAGCAGCAGAATCACCTCGAAACCTGGGCGTCGCCAACGCGCTGGCAAATGCGGACTGAGCACGCCGCACAGCAATAAAGTCACCGCCAGCACCAGCGGTAGCAGTAACACGCCGACCAGCGCGGTACTCACGTGCGGTGCCAGCCAGACGCCGGCAATCAAGCCAATCACCACGCTCGGCAACGCGCCCATCATTTCAATGCCCGGCTTCACCCAGCGGCGTAATCCTGGCGACATAAACCATGCGGTGTACATTGCCGCCGCCAGAGCCAGCGGCGTGGCAAACAGCAGCGCCAGCGAGGCCGCTTTTAGCGTGCCCAGCACCATCGGTATCAGGCTGAATTTGGCCTGATAGCTGTCGCCGGCGGCGGTGGATTGCCATACCCAATCGGGCTGCGGATAGTTTTCGTACCAGATTTTTTGCCACAGATTGCGCCAGGTGAAATCAGGCCATGGATTATCCAGCGCAAACTGTTGCCACTGCCCTTCCCGTTCAATAATCAGTGCATCGCCGCGGGGTGAAAATGCCAGCGCCTGAATACCCGGTGCCAACTGACGCGTCAAAATCGGCCCCTGCTGCTTGCTGGCGAACAGTTTGACCTCACCCGCTGCATTAAAGGTGGCAAACACACGGCGCTGCGCCTCTGGCACAACCTTCAACGCATCCTGGCTATGATCAAAGGTATGAATTTCCTGCAACCGCGGCCCTTTATCGCCTGCGATGGCAAACCATTGCTTGACCCCCTGGGTATCCTGAATCAGCAGCGTGCGCCCCCCGGTGAGGATATGCAGGCTTTGCGGACGCTGGTTAAGGGTCTGCGTTTCGCGCAGCTGAGCGCCTTCTGGCGTGATTTGCCATACACGCAGCAAACGCCCTTCGCTGGCGTACAGCAATGTGCCATCGGGGGATAACAGCAAATGCTCGGCTTGCTGCTGTGGCAGCAAAATTTGATTAACGGTTTGCTGGTTCTCCAGCGTCATTACGCTGATGCCTGCCGGCGTTTGGGCGGCAATCCGCCATTGGTGATCGCTTAGCGAGGTGAGCGCCATGGTGGTGACCGCGCCTTGCGCCAGATGCAGCGGACGATCGCCAAACGGGAAGAACCATTGACCGTGGTTTTCGTGGATCAGCGGTTGCATCAGCAGCAGTGCGCCCTGCATATTGAGCAATACGCTATTGCTATTGCTGCTGTTGACCGCCGCATCAGGATGCTGTTGCAGCGTCAGCACATCGGCAGCTGGCTGCCCATCGAGTGGAATAAAGCGCGCCTCGTTGCGGCTGATGCGCCAGCCGAGATGCCCATCGCTGCCCATCGCCAGCACCGGGGCTTGATCCCAAAGCTGCATATTGGTGATAGCTTGCATGCCCGGCGCGCTGAAAAGGGGCAACACCACCCAGATCAACCAGAAGAATAGCAGTAGCATCAGCAGCAAAATGCCCACGCCGCAGCCCGTCACTACGCGACGAACAAACTGATCGACGGCACGACGACGGCGGTCGCTGAAATGGACAGGGATACGATTTATGCTCATGCAGGCCAGGTTACAGGTGAAAACACGTCGCTATGTTGCCCGTAGCTGATTGATAAGACAACCTTTGGCGTTGGACAAGCTTGCCATACTCTCGCCATAATGGTGACGGACACTGAGCGGAGGCGCATTTTTGCGATTTTCCCGCCGGACAATCCGTCCAGCAACAGCCTCACGGAGTCAGAATGGGTCAGGAAAAGCTGTATATAGAAAAAGAAATAAGCTGGTTAAGCTTCAACGAACGTGTATTACAGGAAGCAGCGGACAAAACGAACCCGCTAATCGAGCGCATGCGCTTCCTGGGAATCTATTCCAACAATCTCGAAGAGTTTTACAAAGTGCGCTTCGCCGATCTGAAACGTCGCATTCTGATTGGTGAGGAACAGGGCACGCCGACGACCCTTCGTCATATCCTGAAAAAAATTCAGCTGCGGGTGCAGAAATCGGATCAGGAATTCGATGCGCTGTACAACGACCTGCTGCTGGAGATGGCACGTAATCAGATCTTCCTGATTAACGAACGCCAGCTGTCGCCGAATCAGCAAGAGTGGCTGCGCTATTACTTCAAACATCAATTACGCCAGCACGTCACGCCGATTCTGATTAACCACGACACCGATCTGATTGAGTTCCTCAAAGATGACTACACCTATCTGGCGGTTGAGATTATTCGCGGCGACGATATTCGTTACGCGCTGCTGGAAATCCCTTCTGACAAGGTCCCACGTTTCGTCAATTTACCCGCTGAATCACCGCGTCGTCGCAAGCCGATGATCCTGCTGGATAATATCCTGCGCTATTGCCTGGATGAGATTTTCAAAGGCTTCTTCGATTACGATGCGCTGAATGCTTATTCGATGAAGATGACGCGCGATGCCGAATATGACCTCGTTACCGAGATGGAATCAAGCCTGCTGGAACTGATGTCCTCCAGCCTGAAGCAGCGTCTTAACGCAGAACCGGTGCGCTTTGTGTATCAGCGTGATATGCCGGATGCGATGGTGGAAATGCTGCGCCATAAGCTGTCGATTTCGAACTACGATTCGATTGTGCCGGGCGGCCGTTACCACAACTTTAAAGACTTTATTGGCTTCCCGAACGTCGGCAAAGCCAATCTGGAAAACCGTCCGCTGCCGCAAATCCGTCACATCGGCTTTGATGGCTTCCGTAACGGTTTCGATGCCATCCGTAATCGCGATGTGCTGCTCTACTATCCGTATCACACCTTTGAGCACGTGCTGGAGCTGTTGCGTCAGGCATCGTTCGACCCAAGCGTGCTGGCGATTAAGATCAACATTTATCGTGTCGCTAAAAACTCACGCATCATGGATGCGATGATCCACGCGGCGTACAACGGTAAAAAAGTGACTGTGGTGGTGGAGCTGCAGGCGCGTTTTGATGAAGAAGCCAATATTCGTTGGGCAAAACGCCTGACCGAAGCGGGCGTGCACGTGATCTTCTCCGCGCCGGGTCTGAAAATTCACGCCAAACTGTTCCTGATTTCACGTCGTGAAGGCGATGAGATTGTGCGTTATGCGCATATCGGCACCGGTAACTTCAACGAAAAAACCGCACGCATTTATACTGACTATTCATTGCTGACCGCCGATGCGCGCATCACCAATGAAGTGCGCCGCGTGTTCAACTTTATTGAGAACCCGTATCGTCCGGTGACGTTCGAACACTTACTGGTGTCGCCGCAGAACTCGCGCGACATGCTGTATAAGTTGATCGATGCCGAGATCGCCAATGCCCAGCAGAAAAAACCGGCGGGCATTACGCTGAAAATCAACAACCTCGTCGATAACGGCCTGGTAGATCGCCTCTATGCCGCGTCATCTGCGGGCGTGAAGATCAATTTACTGGTGCGCGGCATGTGTTCTCTGATCCCTGATTTACCGGGCATCAGCGAAAATATTCGTATTACCAGCATCGTTGACCGTTATCTTGAGCATGACCGCGTCTATATTTTTGAGAGCGACGGCGAGAAAAAGGTTTATCTCTCTTCCGCAGACTGGATGACGCGTAATATCGATCACCGTATTGAGGTGGCCGTGGCGATCCTTGATCCCCGCGTGAAGCAGCGCATTCTGGATATCATTGCCATTCTGTTGAGTGATACCGTGAAAGCGCGCATCGTGGACAAAGAACTGAGTAACCGTTATGTTCCGCGCGGCAATCGCAAGAAGGTGCGCTCGCAGCTGGCGATTTACGATTACATCAAGAAACTGGAACAACCCGAATAACGCCTATGCCAATTTCCCATAAAAGTACGCCGAAACCGCAGGAATTTGCTGCCATCGATCTGGGCTCAAACAGTTTCCACATGGTCATTGCCCGTGTGGTCGATGGCGCCATGCAAGTGTTGGGGCGTTTGAAACAGCGCGTGCATCTGGCCGATGGGTTAGATGCGCAAAATCGCCTGAGCGATGAGGCGATGGAGCGTGGCCTGAGCTGCCTGGCGCTGTTTGCGGAGCGTTTACAGGGATTCAGCCCGGCAAACGTCACTATCGTCGGTACGCACACGCTGCGTATCGCCACCAATGCCGAAGAGTTCCTGCAGCGCGCCGCAGAGGTGATCCCCTATCCGATCGAGATCATCTCTGGCAACGAAGAAGCGCGTCTGATCTTCATGGGCGTGGAGCACACGCAGCCGGAAAAAGGCCGCAAGCTGGTGATCGATATCGGCGGCGGTTCAACCGAACTGGTGATCGGTGAGGATTTTGAACCGCAGCTGGTGGAAAGCCGCCGCATGGGTTGTGTCAGCTTTGCCAATCTCTATTTCCCGAAAGGGGAAATTTCGCCTGAACACTTCCGTCGCGCGCGTTTGTCCGCGGCGCAGAAGCTGGAAACCATGGCGTGGCAGTATCGTCTGCACGGCTGGCAGTATGCGCTGGGTGCTTCAGGCTCGATCAAAGCGGCCTGCGAAGTGCTGCTGGCAATGGGTGAGAAAGAGAAACTGATCACCCCGGAAACGCTGGAAATGCTGGTTGCTGAAGTATTGAAGCACAAGTCTTTCAATGCGTTGAGTCTGCCGGGCTTATCGGAAGAGCGTAAAGCGGTGTTTGTACCTGGCTTAGCGATTCTGTGTGGCGTGTTTGATGCGCTGGCGATTCGCGAACTGCGCCTGTCTGATGGCGCGCTGCGTGAAGGTGTGCTGTATGAGATGGAAGGTCGCTTCCGCCATCAGGATATCCGCAGCCGCACCGCGCAAAGTCTGGCTAACCACTACGCTATCGATAGCGATCAGGCACGCCGCGTGCTGGAAACCACCGAGCAGCTTTATCTGCAGTGGCTGGATCAAAATCCCAAGCTGGCGAATCCACAGCTCTCCGCGCTGCTGAAATGGGCTGCGCTGCTGCATGAAGTCGGATTGACCATCAATCACAGCGGCATGCAGCGCCATTCAGCTTACATCCTGCAGAACTCCAACATGCCTGGTTTTAATCAGGATCAACAGATGCTGTTGGCCATGCTGGTACGCTACCACCGTAAAGCGGTGAAGCAGGATGAGATGCCACGTTTCACCTTGTTCAAAAAGAAACAGTTCCTGCCGATGGTGTTCCTGTTACGTCTGGGTACGCTGCTGAATAATCAGCGCCAGGCCACCACCAAGCCGGACTCGCTCAAGCTCAAGGCGGATGACAGCAACTGGACGCTGACTTTCCCGCGTGGCTATCTGAGCCAGAATACGCTGGTACAGCTGGATCTGGAGCGTGAGCAAGCCTACTGGAATGATGTCACCGGCTGGAAACTGACGCTGGAAGAGGAGTAATGCGGGCTGCTGGCCCGCTGTATCACTATGACAACACGTCCCGATAACTATTTCGCGGAAAAATACGGTCTGACACCGACCCACTCCGAAGTGCTGGCTGCATTGCCAAAACTGGCAGTGGGCAAAGCGTTAGACCTCGGCTGCGGCCAGGGCCGTAATAGCCTGTTCCTGAATCAGCATGGTTTTGACGTGACGGCCTGGGACAGCAATCCCGCTAGCCTTGAGCGTCTGAATAGCATTATTCAGGAAGAGAATCTGGAGAACATTCGCACGGAACTGTGCGATCTCAACCAGGTGCGGTTCAACGGTGGCTATCAGTTCGTGCTATCAACAGTGGTGATGATGTTCCTGCAACCGGAATCCATCCCACAGCTGATTGCCGATATGCAGGCCAGTACGCTGAAATATGGCTATAACCTGATTGTGGCGGCGATGAGCACGGATGATTATCCCAACTCGCAGAACTTCCCGTTTACGTTCAAATCCGGCGAGCTGAGCCATTACTATCGCAACTGGCACATCGTGAAGTACAACGAGGAAATCGGTGAACTGCATCGTCGTGATGAAAACGGCGATCGCATCAAATACCGTTTCGCCACGCTACTGGCGCAAAAAGCCAGCTATTGATGACGAGGCCGCGAAATGCGGCCCCATCTGATTTTGATCAACGCACCCTTAACCATTACTGCTCATTTTTCACACAGCAATTGACCTGACAATCTAACTGTGACTAAATGTTGCCATCGCCCAGCCGGGCATTTACAGGAACCACCCCGCGTGAACAGCGCCATCCCAGCACGAAGACGTCCCAAAACCGGTACCATGACTCGCATTATTTTGCTGATCAGTTTCTTCATTTTGGTTGGCCGTCTGATTTTCATTATCCCCGGTGCGATTGAGCATCATCAGCAAAAAAAAGCCGCACCTGAGCCGGTCACCACACTGAGCACCAGCGATTCGCGCTAAGGAATTTGCGGGTCATCGTTGCTTGCCGCTTCACATTGCCCGATTGTGACAATGCTGCTTAATGCGCCCTGATTACCCGCAACGCGCTACACTTTGACCTGACTTTACAGACACAAAGGACGCGTTATGTCTGCTCCGTATGCACAACAATTAACTGAAATCCGTCAGCGCATCTTGCATCTGCTCCTCAGCGAGGACGATCTCGTTGATGTGCTGCTGGATAAATCTATCGATCTCAATGCCGCCGAGTTGCGGGAGATCACCGACTGGCGCCATCAGCTGGAAGAAGAGCTGCATCAACTGCACGCGGCTGACTTAGCGGATATCCTCGAAGCGCTACCTGAACAAGAGCGTCTGGCATTATGGCGCCTTGTGCCCTCCGAACAGCGCGGTCGCGTGCTGGTCGAAGCCTCTGAAACCGTCTGGGCCAGCCTGACGGAAGGTATGACTGATCGCGAGATTCTGCACGCTATTGAGCCGCTGGACATCGACGATCAGGTATATCTGGCTCGCTATCTGCCGCGTGATTTAACCGGACGTTTACTCACCACGCTGGAGCCAAACTTGCGTGCACGCCTGCTGGAAGTGATCGAGCTTGATCGCGACCGCGTGGGCCAGGTGATGGATTTCAATATTCTGACTGTCCGATCTGACGTGACCCTCGCCACCGTGCAGCGCTTTCTGCGCAAGCGCAAAAGCATGCCGGATGGTACCGATAAAATCTTTATTACTGACGAACAGAATCAGTTGCTGGGTGAGTTAACACTCACCGACATTTTACTCAACAAGCCAAAGACGCTGGTTTCTGACGTGATGAATGCGCGCCCGACCACCTTTCAGCTCGACGACAAAGCCGAAGATGCAGCCAGTGCCTTTGAGCGTTATAACCTGATCTCTGCCGCCGTTATTGATGCGAAAGGTAAGCTGATTGGCCGTATCACCGTGGAAGACGTGATCGATCTGGTTAACGAAGAGAACGAAAGTAACATTCGTAAGATGGGCGGTATCAGCCAGGGTGAGGACGTGTTCGCGCCGGTGCGCAAAGCGGTGGGTAAACGCTGGGCGTGGCTCGCCATCAATCTGTGTACCGCATTTATCGCTTCTCGCGTAATTGGCCTGTTTGAAGAGACCATTTCTCAACTGGTGGCGCTGGCGGCGCTGATGCCTATCGTCGCCGGGATTGGCGGTAACACCGGTAACCAAACCATCACCATGATTGTGCGTGCACTGGCGCTACATCAGGTGGAACCCGGTAACTTCTCCTTTCTGGTGGTACGTGAACTCGGCGTTGCCCTGATTAACGGGCTATTCTGGGGCGGAATCATGGGCAGCATCACCTGGTTGATGTACGACAATATGCAACTCGGTGGCGTAATGATGCTGGCGATGGTGCTTAATCTGCTGCTGGCGGCGCTCATGGGCGTACTGATTCCGTTGATCATGACCAAGATGAAACGCGACCCGGCAGTAGGTTCCAGCGTGCTGATCACCGCTATCACCGACACCGGCGGTTTCTTTATTTTCCTCGGTCTGGCAACGGTGTTTTTGCTGCACCATTAAATCAAAGACAGTGCGCGTAACGTTGCAGCGCTTGCTGCAAATTGAGTTGCAACGTTGCGTGCGCCAGTTCGCTGGTGCCCGGTGTTACGCGGGATGAACCGCGTTGATTTAACCACTCGACCACATCGATAAGGTGCCACAGCGCGGTTTTACCATCATGAATTGGACGTGGAAACTGCGGGCTGTGAGTGAGCATTAACTTCCGCATATTTTGGCGCGATACGCCGATCAACTCGGCGATATCCGTAAGGCCGACCAGATCGGGGGCCGCTTCAATCAGTTCGGCATCGGGTAAAGCCTGAATGACTTCGGCTAAGGCATCGCGAATCGCTTGCTGTGCACTCTCCGCTTCCCGGCAGTACATCAGACTCAATTTACCGGCTACGCCAGTGCCCACCAGCGCATCAGTGCAACCGGCAGCACCGAGTCGCTCCAGGGCTTCGTCATCAGAAACAGCGTCACTCAACTGAAAACGTAACGTGAATTCAAATTCCATTTTTACATCCTTATCGTTTCACTCTTGAGCAGTTATCCACCACTCGCTTTAACATCCTGGCATGATTTTCAGGGCTCTTAGGCGTGCTCCAGATGCAGGTAATACAGAAATCACCGCATCGACACTCTGCTGATTTCTCCGGGCAATACATTTTTCCCCACGCATGATGCCCACCCTGCACAATTTTCCATCCCTGAACTTCTGCATAACGTAAAACGCTTTCAATCTCTTTGTGCGGGTGTCGCTTCCTTTCTGACATTGCATGCCACCTTATACTTTGAACATTAGGTTGTCAACTGACAACCAACTTCAGTTTTCAGATGCTATGTCATCAGCATTTAAGGCATGAGAGAACAACAAGTGTCCTGTGATCCCGGATTTAATTTGAGGTTGGATACCAGCGCACAAAATCGAGCGCACCTGAGTTCAAGCGCATATACACTTAGCGCTATCACTGACCTGAGGGAGAAACAGCATGTTTAAAGTTGATGATTTTGTGCAGTCGAAGACCGGTGGCCCAAAGATGCAGGTCACACGGGTTGAAGGGGAGTTGCTATGGTGTGCACGTATTGACGATCCCATCAAACGTGAGATCGAAGTCAGAGCAGATAGCGTGAATTTGTATCACGAAGAAGGCGATTTCGGCGTGTGCTGATTCTTCCGTTACGCGATAAATAGCGCCGCTACTGGTCAGTGCGCCCTGCCATAGCGGCGTAATTTATTGTGTAATGCCTGGTTTTGCTCGCCATGAATGACGCGCTACGCTGCTCGGTGCGGTTAATGACGCCCTTACATTGTTTGGTGCGGTTTTCATAAAGTGCGCATTCATGCGTACCAGGTTAGAGACGCACTCGCTGGCTTAAGTGAATGGCATTACGCAATTTATTGCACGACGTGAACGCAGACAATCACGGATTGTCCTTTTGCAGATTATCTTGCCCAATACCGCCAATAAACGGCAAGCGCAGTTTTAATGGCGTGAAGTCCAGCCCCAGATTCAATCCCAACACATTCACTTCCAGCCCTTCTTCCGCACCCAAGGTAACGCCTAACACACCCAGCAAGGACACCTGTAATCCGCGCCCCGACGGTGGTAATCCAATGGGATGAAGCAGAGAGCGATAATCTTTGCCTAGTGCATTAGCAGGCAAATCCAGCTTCAACGCAGGCACTTCACGGCCAATGTGTGCCATAAAGGTGTTGCTGTTCGGTCCCGGCCACGCGTGATAGGTCGTTGGCCATGGGTAAGATTTTATCGCCGCTTCGATCTGCGGAATCATTGCTTCTGCTTCCTTGCCGCGATGCTCCACCAGTAAACGCGGTTTCGCGCCGTACCAGTATCCGTCCGGCAGGTTTGCGTTGCGACGCACCTTGTCGCCACTGCCCCAGCTGATCACTTCGTAACGGTTGTACTGCGTCTCTCCCGCGCGTTTGAAAATGATCCACGGATGCACCGCGACAGCGCCCTTCCAGCCATATGTGGGCGCGGCATAGACCTGCACGATGGCCAGATTGGCATATTGATGTGGGTCCGGCGCTAACCCGGCCGAATCCCGTCGCGCCGTCGCCCAGCCACCGCGCTCACTGGTTAACTCACCGGTGCGCGTGGCTTGCGCCAGACTCGCTGCCAGTGAGAGCAACACAATACAGAGGAAAGAGAGGAGAAAGGCTTTCAATGGCAGCATCGACGGCGTCCTGATGATTAACAATTCACCGGCCATCATGCATTGATAGAGGTGGGTTTGTATTCACTAACTATGCGATAGGGCAAATCGTTCTGAAAACCGATGTTAGTTGGCCACAAAAGAATGGAGTGTATCTCGCAGATGCACACTCTTCGCTGACCCTTGCGTTGCATCAATGTCGCTTATAAAAGACAATTTTTGCTGGATTGAATGCTTGCGAGGACGCTATGCTGTATACCACTAAACGTTATCAGGATGCTGATGGCAAAGTTCCCTATACCGAATGGATAATCAAATTAAGAAAGAAGGATCCTCGCGCCGCAGCAAAGATAGATACTCGAGTGGATCGCGCTGAAAGTGGAAACTTTGGCGACTACCGATTTGAAAGAGAGGGTGTTTGGGAATTAAAAATCGATTATGGCCCCGGTTACCGCGTCTACTACGCACTCGATGGAGATAGGATAATTTTGCTTCTTATTGGGGGAGATAAATCGTCCCAAAAACAAGACTTAGCAAAAGCAGTAAAATTTTGGCGTGAACATCAAACGAGGTAACAGCATGACTATCATCACTCAATCTGCACCAAAGAAAAAAGCAGTCAGTCACGACGATGCGATGGTAGCAGAGCTGCGAGAAAACCCGGATTACGCTGAAATCTACCTGCAAACGGCATTGGAAGATATCTACGAAGAAGGCGGGATAGCTGCCTTTCTGATCGCCCTTCGCCGGGTAGTTGAAGCCCGGGGTGGCATTAGCGAAATCTCTCGTAAATCGGGGTTGTCGCGCCAGCAGTTGTACAAGACACTCTCTGAAACAGGAAATCCAACGCTCACTACCCTTACAGAGATTACCCGTGCAGCTGGCGTTAGACTGATTCCTCACATCTAAATAAAAAGCCCGCATTTAAGCGGGCTTGATAGGCAATTCAGTTAACGAAAATCATTCCCACTCAATCGTGGCCGGTGGCTTACCTGAGATATCGTAAACCACGCGAGAAATGCCGTTCACTTCGTTGATGATGCGGTTGGAGACACGGCCGAGGAAATCGTACGGCAGGTGCGCCCAGTGCGCGGTCATGAAGTCGATGGTTTCTACTGCACGCAGTGACACAACCCAATCATATTTACGACCGTCGCCCATTACGCCGACAGAGCGCACTGGCAGGAACACGGTGAAGGCCTGGCTGACTTTGTTGTACAGGTCAGCTTTATGCAATTCTTCGATGAAGATTGCATCGGCACGACGCAGCAGGTCGCAATACTCTTTCTTCACTTCGCCCAGTACACGCACGCCCAAACCTGGACCCGGGAACGGATGGCGATACAGCATGGCGTATGGCAGGCCCAGTTCCAGGCCGATCTTACGCACTTCATCTTTGAACAGCTCTTTCAGCGGCTCAACCAGGCCCATCTTCATCTCTTTCGGCAGACCGCCCACGTTGTGGTGCGATTTGATCACGTGTGCCTTGCCGGTAGCAGAAGCAGCAGACTCGATCACGTCTGGATAGATGGTGCCCTGTGCCAGCCATTTCACGTCAGTCAACTTCAGCGCTTCTTCGTCGAACACTTCAACAAACACGCGGCCGATGATCTTACGTTTGGCTTCGGGATCGTTCTCGCCCGCCAGTGCATCGAGGAAACGGTTTTCAGCGGCAATGTGAACGATGTTCAGACCGAAGTGATCGCCAAACATGTCCATCACCTGCTCGGCTTCGTTCAGACGCAGCAGGCCGTTGTCCACGAACACACAGGTCAGACGTTCGCCGATAGCGCGGTGCAGCAGCATCGCGGTGACAGAGGAATCCACACCACCTGACAGGCCAAGGATTACTTTATCTTCGCCGACCTGCTCACGAATACGCTCTACCGCATCTTCGATGATCTTAGCTGGCGTCCACAGTGCTTCACAGCCGCAGATATCACGGATGAAACGCTCCAGCATGCGCAGGCCCTGACGGGTATGCGTCACTTCTGGGTGGAACTGCACGCCGTAGAATTTCTTCTCTTCGTTGGCCATGATGGCAAACGGACAGGTTTCGGTGCTGGCAACGGTTTCAAAGCCAGCCGGGATAGCGGTCACTTTGTCACCGTGGCTCATCCACACGTCCAGCAGCGGTTTGCCGGCTGCGCTGATGGCATCTTCGATGTCACGAACCAGCGCGCTCTGGGTCAGCACTTCAACCTGCGCATATCCAAACTCACGCTCGTTGGAGCCTTCAACCTTGCCGCCCAGCTGCATTGCCATGGTCTGCATGCCGTAGCACACGCCCAGCACCGGTACGCCAGCATTGAACACGTATTCTGGTGCACGTGGGCTGTTAAGCTCAGTGGTGCTTTCCGGGCCACCTGACAGGATGATGCCGTTTGGATTGAAGCTACGAATCTGCTCTTCGGTGACATCCCACGCCCAGAGTTCGCAGTAGACGCCCAGCTCACGCACGCGGCGCGCGACCAGCTGCGTATACTGAGAACCAAAATCGAGGATCAAAATGCGATGTTTATGAATATTTTCAGTCGTCATTGAGGCGTTTCCATTGGGATGGACTTAATAATAAAAGCGCCCGGCAGGTGCCGGGCGTTGAATCTTACGGGATTATGAACCCATGCGGTAGTTCGGTGACTCTTTGGTGATGGTCACATCATGCACGTGGCTTTCGTTGATACCTGCGCCACTGATGCGCACGAACTCGGCTTTAGTACGCAGATCGTTGATGGTTGGGCAACCGGTCAGGCCCATGCAAGAGCGCAGACCGCCCATTTGCTGGTGCACGATCTCTTTCAGACGGCCTTTATAAGCGACGCGGCCTTCGATACCTTCTGGCACCAGTTTGTCAGCCGCGTTATCGGTCTGGAAGTAACGGTCAGATGAGCCTTTAGACATCGCGCCCAGTGAACCCATACCACGGTAAGATTTGAACGAACGGCCCTGATACAGCTCGATTTCGCCTGGAGATTCTTCAGTACCCGCCAGCATAGAACCGACCATCACAGCGGCCGCGCCTGCGGCGATCGCTTTGGCGATGTCACCTGAGAAACGGATACCACCATCAGCCACAACCGGGATACCAGTGCCTTCCAGCGCAGCAACCGCATCAGAAACGGCGGTAATCTGTGGTACACCTACGCCAGTCACGATACGCGTGGTGCAGATTGAGCCTGGGCCGATACCCACTTTCACCGCGCTCACGCCCGCTTCTGCCAGTGCCAATGCACCTGCACCAGTCGCCACGTTGCCACCGATGATGTCCAGGTCTGGATACTTCGCACGGGTTTCACGGATACGTTGCAGAACGCCTTCAGAGTGACCGTGAGAAGAGTCGATCAGCAGAACGTCAACGCCCGCAGCAACCAGCGCGTCAACACGCTCTTCGTTACCTGCGCCCGCACCAACCGCAGCACCCACACGCAGACGGCCTTCCGCATCTTTACAGGCGTTAGGTTTACGCTCTGCTTTCTGGAAATCTTTAACGGTAATCATGCCCAGCAGATGGAAGCTATCATCCACAACCAGCGCTTTCTCAACACGTTTTTCGTGCATTTTCTGCAGTACGATGTCGCGCGCTTCACCCTCTTTAACGGTGACCAGACGCTCTTTCGGTGTCATCACTGCGGAAACTGGCAGGCTCAGGTCCGTCACAAAACGCACGTCACGACCGGTAATGATACCGACCAGTTCGTTGTCGGTGTTCACAACCGGATAACCCGCAAAGCCGTTGCGCTCGGTCAGCTCTTGCACTGCCGCCAGCGTGGTGGTTGGCAGAACAGTTTGCGGATCGGTCACTACGCCACTTTCGTATTTTTTCACTTTGCGAACTTCATCCGCCTGGCGCTCAATCGACATGTTTTTGTGGATAAAGCCCAGACCGCCTTCCTGCGCCAGTGCAATTGCCAGACCGGCTTCGGTCACCGTGTCCATAGCAGCAGACAGCATAGGGATGTTCAGACGGATGTTTTTCGTCAGTTGGGTGCTGAGATCAGCGGAGTTCGGTAAGACAGTGGAGTGAGCTGGAACGAGCAGAACGTCGTCAAAAGTGAGGGCTTCTTTAGTGATTCTTAGCATTGCAATATCTCCACCTGGGGGCGATTAAAACAGATAAAATATTGCCGCGGCATTATACAGGCCGAAATCGATTGCCTCCAGTGTTTTTTAGGAAAAAGTCTTGATCCTTCGGGTGAGCAATGTAGTATCGGTTGATTAACCCTCTGATTTAAAATTTGATCTACATCACATGTCGCTACCGCCAACCGCCAATATTTTTACTGTCAGCCGCCTGAATACCACGGTGCGCCAACTGCTGGAAAATGAGATGGGCCTGGTGTGGCTCAGCGCTGAGATCTCAAATTTTAGCCAGCCCTCTTCCGGTCACTGGTACTTCACCTTAAAGGATGATGGCGCACAAGTCCGCTGCGCGATGTTCCGTAATAGCAACCGCCGCGTCACCTTCCGTCCTCAGCATGGTCAGCAGGTTTTGGTGCGCGCCAGCATTACGCTGTATGAACCTCGTGGCGACTATCAGCTGATTATCGAAAGCATGCATCCAGCGGGTGAAGGTCTGCTGCAGCAGCAGTTTGAGCAATTGAAAGCGAGACTGGCGGCCGAAGGGCTGTTCGATCAGCAGTTCAAACAGCCGCTGCCCGATCCGGCGCGCCAGGTCGGTGTGATCACCTCTGCCACCGGTGCCGCGTTGCATGATGTGCTGCGCATACTGCATCGCCGCGATCCCTCATTGCCGGTAATTATCTATCCCACGCCGGTGCAAGGTGTGGATGCACCGGCTGCGATTGTGCGTGCCATTGAACTGGCGAACCAGCGTGATGAGTGTGACGTGCTGATTGTCGGCCGCGGCGGCGGCTCGCTGGAGGATTTGTGGAGCTTTAACGATGAGCGCGTGGCGCGTGCTATTTTTGCCAGTCGCCTGCCCATCGTCAGTGCCGTCGGCCACGAGACAGACGTCACCATCGCCGACTTTGTCGCCGATCTGCGCGCCCCTACCCCATCTGCGGCGGCAGAAATCGTGAGCCGCAATCAGATCGAACTGCTGCGCCGTTTGCAGTCACAGCAGCAGCGAATGGAAATGGCAATGGATTTCTACTTTGCAGAGCAGCAACGCCGTTTTACCCGCATACAACATCGTTTGCAGCAGCAACATCCACAGCTGCGTCTGGCACGTCAGCAAACCACACTGTTCCAGTTGCAACGTCGCCTCGGCGAGGCAATGGATCAACGTCTGCGCGTGGCTAATCGCCAGCAGGATCGCGTGTTACAGCGCCTCAATCAGCAGCAGCCTCAAGGGCGCATTCTGCGTGCGCAGCAGCAGATGCAGCAGTGGCAGTATCGCCTGCAACAGGGCATGGAGAAGCAGCTGAATCACAATCGTCAGCGATTTGGTAATCTGGCTGCACAACTGGAGGGCGTCAGTCCGCTTGCCACACTGGCGCGTGGTTTTAGTGTGACAACGGATACGCAAGGCCAGCTGGTGAAGAAAACCCAGCAATTGCATAAAGGCGATTTGCTGCGCACCCGTCTGGATGATGGCTGGGTGGAAAGCCAGGTGACCGCCCTTGAACCGCAGAAATCGCGTAGCCGTAAAGCACGCTCCTAGCTGAAAAACTATACTTCTGGCATGTTCACTCACGGCCAGGAGTTACTATGACCTACAGCGTTATTCCTCCGTATATTCTTCGCAACATCATTGACCATTGTTCGGGTGCGCCTCAGGAGTCTGCTCGCCGCACCCTCACCCATGTTCAGCAACTGATGACTGAACACAATCATAAATCGGCCAGCGCGGCCACCGCCCAGCCTGGCAGCGTGTTGCGTGCCATCTTTGATGCGAAGAACACACAGAATCTACCCGGCACCTTAATCCGCGATGAAGGTCAGCCAGGCAATGGTGATGTCGCTGCCGAGGAGGCCTGGAATTATCTCGGCATCACCTACGATTTCTACTGGCAAATCTTCAAGCGCAACTCACTGGATAACCAGGGCCTGAAGCTGGATGGCACCGTGCATTACGGCAAGGAGTATCAGAACGCCTTCTGGAACGGTCAGCAGATGGTGTTTGGTGACGGCGATGGCGAGATTTTTAACCGCTTTACCATTGCGCTTGATGTGGTCGCGCATGAACTCACCCACGGCGTGACCGAGAACGAGGCCGGGCTGGTTTATTTCCAGCAGTCTGGTGCATTGAATGAATCGATGTCTGATGTGTTCGGCTCGCTGGTGAAACAGTTCCACCTGCAGCAAACGGCCGATCAGGCTGACTGGTTGATTGGTGAGGGCTTGTTAGCATCCGGGATTAAAGGCCGTGGACTGCGATCCATGTCCGCACCTGGCACGGCCTACGACGATCCGAAACTCGGCAAAGACCCGCAACCGGCGGATATGGATCACTACATCGAAACGCGGGATGACAACGGCGGTGTTCACCTCAATTCTGGCATTCCTAACCGTGCGTTTTACCTCGCCGCTAAAGCACTAGGCGGCTTTGCCTGGGAGTTAGCGGGCCACGCCTGGTACGACACCCTCTGTGACAAAACACTGCCGCAGGATGCCGATTTCAGCACCTTCGCGCGTTTCACCGTCGAGCATGGCGGCAAGCGATTCAATCGCTCGGTGGCGGAAGCAATTCAATCCGCCTGGCAACAGGTAGGCGTAACGTGAATATTCAACTGACTGATGACGCCATTATCGAACTGGCGCGTGAAGGCGGCATTGCTTTTATCCCCAATCTGCGAGGCGAGCGCCGCTTTGCGCTGGCTCAACTTCCGGAGCCACAAAAACAGCGGGTGTGTAACGTGCTGGAGCAGGCATTACCGTTAGGGGAACCGGAAGATCAGGCGGCGAATCTTGGCAGCGGCGATCAGCGCTATTTTCGCATTCAAATCACCTATGCCACCCATCAAGAGGCGGGATCCATCGTGATTTTAATTCCAGAAACTGTGGCATCGCCAGAATTAGAGGCTCTCTGGCGCGACGGCCAGTGAAGAACTCGGAGATCTCCCAAGGCAACCTGTAACTTACTGACTATAATCATTAATGTGGCTAGCTAGTCCACATCGAAGAAAACACCCTTAGATGAGGTCTCTGCTATGACACAAAAAAAGCAACGAGGCGGTGCTGGGAACTTTGCAGAGGACCCAGAGCGTGCCAGGGAAGCCGGCAGTGCTGGCGGCAAAGTCAGTGGGGGCAATTTCAGAAACGATCCTGAAAGAGCCAGGGAAGCTGGAAGAAAAGGAGGTCAAAAAAGCCGTCGCCCCTCCAAGCAGCAGTGAATAAGGTACCTTAAGGAGTGAAGTGCGCCACGGATGGTTAATAAAAAAAGGCCGACATCATGATGTCGGCCTTTCTTCTTACTGAGGCTTACTTGCTGTCTGGCAACGCGTAAGCAATCACGTAATCACCACGGTCTGGTGACTGACGTGCACCACCTGCGGAGATCAGGATGTACTGTTTGCCATTTTTCGGCGAAACGTAGCTGATTGGGCCACCCTGGCTGCCGACTGGCAGACGAGCTTTCCATACTTCTTTACCGGTTGAGCTATCGAAGGCGCGCAGATAGTAATCCTGCGTACCGGCGATGAACACCAGGCCACCCTGAGTTGCCAAGGTGCCACCCAGCGTTGGCATACCGATTGGCATTTGTGCGCGCATCTTGATACCGAATGGACCGGTATCCTGCACGGTACCGACTGGCACCTGCCATACGATCTGACGGGTTTTCATGTCGATAGCTGACAGCGTACCAAAGGGTGGTGCCTGGCACGGAATACCCAGTGGAGACATGAAGCGGTTTTTGTTAACAGCGTAAGGGGTACCTTTCAGCGGAACTGCGCCCATACCGGTGTTGATCGCTTCACCGCCGTTGCTGGCAGCAGACTTAGTGGTGTCCTGAGGAATCATCTGTACCCACAGGCCCAGACGCATGTCGTTAACAAACATGTACTGGTTGTTCGGGTCAAACGAGATGCTGCCCCAGTTCATACCACCCAGTGAACCTGGGAAGCTGAGTGATTTGTCAGTGTCCGGAACAGTGAACAGTCCATCGTAACGCATGCCTTTAAAGGCAATACGGCACACCAATTGGTCGAACGGCGTCGCGCCCCACATGTCAGACTCGGTCAGCTTCTGGTTGCCGATGTTAGGCATTTCCACTGAGTGCGGCTGTGTTTTGGTGTACTGCTCGTTCGGGATATGGCCCTGCGGCATTGGCTGCTCTTCAACTTTCGTCAAAGGCTTGCCGGTCAGGCGATCCAACACCCAAATCATACCGGTTTTTGCACCGATAACGACGGCTGGCTTAGTGGTGCCATCCTTCATCGGGAAGTCAACCAGGCTCGGCTGCATTGGGAGGTCGAAGTCCCACAGATCGTTATGTACGGTCTGATAAACCCATTTTTGCTTGCCGGTAGTCGCATCCAGCGCCAGAATTGATGCGCCGTAGGTGTGATCCAGTTTGGTACGATTCGCACCCCACAGATCCACAGACGAGCTACCCATTGGCAGGAACACAGTGTTCATCGCCGGGTCGTATGACATCGGTGCCCATGAGTTCGGGGTACTACGGGTGTAGTCTTTGCCCGGCATCAGGATGGCATTCGGGTCATCGTTACCTGGGTCAAACGCCCAACGCATCTGACCGGTGATGACGTCAAAGCCGCGCAGTACGCCGCCAGGCATATCGGTCTGGACGTTATCCGCCACACGACCACCCACCACTACGGTGGTGCCGGCCAGCTGTGGTGCAGACGTCAGCTGATACTGTGGATCGGGCGCTTTACCCAGACCTTTTTTCAGGTCAACCACACCGTGGTCGCCGAAGTCTTCACAGAATTCACCGTTGTCAGCATTGATGGCAATCAGACGCGCATCAATGGTGTTCATTAGAATACGACGCTGACAGGTATCACCTGCCGCCAGAGCTGGCGCAGGAACCGGCGTTGAGCCAGGCTGTGTTGGCTGCTGTACGGGTTTGGTCGCATCGAAATACGCCAGACCACGGCAGCGGTTCCACACTTCTGCCTGTGCGTTGATTTCACGCTTCCAGATCTGCTTGCCAGTATCCGCTGCAACCGCAATCACGTTGTTGTGCGGGGTGCAAAGGTACAGGGTGTTGCCTACCTGCAGTGGCGTTTCCTGATCTTCCGCGCCGTTACCGGTTGGGCTGATCGGGGTATCGCCAGTGTGGAAGGTCCATGCAACCTGCAGGTCTTTTACGTTGTCACGGGTGATCTGGTCGATCGCCGCGAAACGGTCACCTTCAGGCGTGCGGCCGTAGCTGCTCCAGTCCTGCTGTGGTTTAGACTTGTCCACCGGAATCAGCGGCAGCTGTTTGCCTTCGAAAGCGACGGTTGGGTGCGGCTGGAACATCTGCACGAAAGTTGCCACCATGCCAACAGCGATAACTGCTGAAAGGACATAGGAAACTTTCGCCAGAGAGCTTTTGCCTTCACGCTTACGCAGCGCTGGCCAGGTCAGGAACGCCAGCAGCATCAGGCCTGCAGGCACCATCAGGCGTGAAACCAGCTGCCAGAAGTGGAAGCCCGCATCAAACAGCGCCCAAATCAGGGTGCCAACGAAGACCAGAATGAATAAGGTCACGGCGGATGATTTGCGACGGAAGAACTGAACCGCCGACAGCAACATCACAATACCGGAAATGAGGAAGTACCAGCTGCCGCCCAGAGCGACCAACTTGCCACCGCCGATCGCGAAGAACAGACCGACAGCCAGCAGGACCAGCCCGAACAATACAGACCAGATACTCAACCCTTTGCAGGGACGAGCGGAATTTTCTGCCATAACAAAAACTCTCCTGAAAAAATAACGCGCTGGTGCCGGCTAACAAGCTGTAGCCAGTAGCAATGCTCCTGCCAACGATGGGGGACAGGAACCAAACCGTTACGCTTTATTTTATATCTATTGGTACGGGTGCAATGCCCGTCATTCGGCGCTTGTGAGCAAGGACACATCGCAGGTGAGAGTGATTCTCGCTACAAGGCGGCAGGATTGTACCACCTGGTTCATTAGAAAGTGAACATCCATAACGAAGGAGTTACTGCGTAATAGCATTTTTGCTACAAAACCAGTCATAAGTTATTAATAAATATGAGGCTGAATCAAAGTGTAATTTTTGATGTTAAGGCGATATGTCAGGGATGATGAGCTTATCGTGCGGCATCAGGGCGAAAAAAAAGGGCCCGTTTGGGCCCTCTTCACTTTAACGCTTATTCTTTTTCAGATGCGACATCAGTCGCTGGCGTTTGCGCTGCTGCGTCGGTGTCAGCAGGTTACGTTTGCCCGCGTACGGGTTGTCGCCTTCTTTAAACTGAATGCGAATCGGTGTGCCCATCACGTTGAGTGAGCGACGGAAGTAGTTCATCAGGTAACGTTTGTAGGAATCTGGCAGATCCTTCACCTGATTACCGTGAATCACCACGATCGGCGGGTTATAACCACCAGCATGGGCATACTTCAACTTCACGCGGCGACCACGCACCAGCGGCGGCTGATGGTCGTCAGAAGCCATGGTCATGATGCGCGTCAGCATCGCGGTGCCGACACGTTTGGTTGAGCAGTCGTAAGCTTCGGTCACGGATTCGAACAGGTTACCTACGCCACTGCCGTGCAGCGCCGAGATAAAGTGAATGCGCGCGAAATCGATAAAGCCCAGACGGAAGTCCAGCATCTCTTTCACTTCGTCACGCGCTTCCTGGGTCATGCCATCCCACTTGTTGACCACGATCACCAATGAGCGACCGCTGTTCAGGATAAAGCCGAGCAGTGACAGATCCTGATCGGAAATGCCTTCACGTGCATCAATCACCAGCATCACCACGTTGGCATCTTCAATGGCCTGCAGCGTTTTGATGACAGAGAATTTTTCTACGGTTTCGGTGATTTTTCCGCGTTTACGCACACCGGCGGTATCAATCAACACATACTCGCGCTCATCACGTTCCATTGGAATGTAGATGCTGTCACGCGTGGTGCCCGGCATATCGAAGACCACAACGCGGTCTTCACCCAGGATGCGGTTAGTCAGCGTTGACTTGCCGACGTTAGGACGGCCAACGATAGCCAGCTTGATCGGCAAGGTGGTCGGGTCGAAGTTTTCTTCTTCCTCTTCCGCCAACGCCTTCTCGTCCTCTTCTTCTTCTAACGCGGCCCAGTAAGCGGCGTTTTCTTCTTCTTCCGTCAACTCCACTTCCGGAACGGCTTCTTCCATCCATGGCAGCAACGCAGCTTCAAGCAGGTTGTTCACACCGCGACCGTGCGAGGCCGCAATCGGATGAATGTCACCCAAGCCCAGCGCATAGAAATCCAGCACGGCAGCATCAGGATCGAGACCGTCAGTTTTGTTCGCGACCAGGAAGGTGGCTTTTTCGCGCGAACGTAGGTGATTGGCGATCTGTTGATCGGCCGGCATCACACCCGCACGCGCATCCACCAGGAACAGCACCACATCCGCTTCTTCAATCGCCAGCAGCGATTGTTCTGCCATGCGGTTTTCGACGCCTTCCTCGGTGCCATCAATACCGCCGGTATCAATAACAATGAATTCGCGCCCTTCCACTTCGGCGCGACCATATTTGCGATCGCGAGTCAGTCCAGGAAAATCCGCTACCAGCGCATCACGAGTGCGCGTTAAGCGGTTAAATAGCGTAGATTTTCCCACATTGGGACGCCCAACCAGCGCGACCACAGGTACCATAACACTTGCCTCAGTTTTAAAAATAAATCGCCCGAATGGCGTGATTATAACGACATTTGCCAGAAGGCGTCAGGCTGAAGGCGCTAAGAATACCATGCCTGACTAAAAACGAAACGGCCCCTGACGAATCAGGAGCCGTATTAGCGAGCAGGAAGCCGGTTCCTGCAAAGCCCAATCTTAACGAGTGATGGCGTAAACTTCGCCGCCCTTCGCCTGGATCAGCAGCTTGTCACCGGCAACCACCGGGTCAGTCTGGAAGCCATCGCTGTCCAGTTTCTGCTGCGCAACAAAGCGCCCGTCAAGGGTGTTAATCCAGTGCACATAACCTTCGCTATCGCCAACCACCAGATAACCGTTAAACAGCACTGGTGAAGTCAGGTTGCGATGCAGCAGATCGCTCTGGCGCCAGATGGCCACGCCACCGTCGGCATTGAGCGCAATCACGCGGTCATCCTGATCGACCAGGTAAATACGACCCGCATCAACCACCATGTCTTTCACGCCGCCGATTTCGCGTTTCCACAGAATCTGGCCTGAACGCAGTTCCAGCGCGGTCAGATTACCGTTGTAAGCCAGCGCATAGATCACACCGTTAACCACAACCGGCGTCGTATCCACATCGCTCAGACGATCAATCTCTGTGGCGCCACTTGGTTGCGAAATACGCTGCTGCCAAATCAACTGCCCCTGGTTCATGATTACTGCACTCACGCGGCCATTGTCACCACCGACAATCGCACCACCGAATGCCACAGTCGGTGCAGATTCACCGCGCAGTGACAGCGCAGGCATATCGAGGTTGACGCTCCATTTGATCGCGCCAGTACTCTGGTCCAGCCCCTGCAACATACCGTTGCTGGTGTGGATCAGTACCAGGCCATCACTCACAACTGGACGCGACATCGCTTCACCGGCGACTTTCGTCTGCCAGGCGATGCTGCCATCGTTATTGTTCAGTGCAAAGACCTGGCCGCGCTCGCTGCCGATATAAATGCGATCGCTGGTAGCGGTAATGCCGCCAGAGAGAAGAGCTGAGATGTTTTTCGAGAAGAAACCGGTTTTCTCAGAGAGATCGACTTTCCATTTCTCTTTACCGTTGCTGGCATCCAGGGCTTTCACTACGCCAAAGCGGTCGGCCGCATAGACGGTACCGTCCTGCCAGGCTGGATGCAGATTGGAATAGAAATCGCCAACGCCATCACCCACCGAGGTGCTCCAGGCCGTCTGTGGCGTAAACTGGTTTTCCACTTTCGGCAGCGGAGCCATTTTTACTACATCTTCTTCGCCGCTGAACAGCGAGCAACCGCTGAGCAGAGTGACTGAAATCAGCCCTGGCAGCAGGTATTTACGTAATTCCATGTGCGCTCTCTTGACTGGCTTAACTTAAGTTATTCATCTTCATCTGCAGCATTTGCTTCAACGCAGGAGAGGCCTGCGATTCAGCACCTTTGCTCCAGGCATCACGTGCGCCCTGCTTGTCGCCTTTGCTCAGCAGTGCTTCGCCACGAATGTCCGCAATAATGGCTGTCCAGCCATCACCCTTAACATTGTTAAGAGTTGAAAGTGCGGCATCGGCCTGATTTTGCTGCAGTTGAATGCGTGCCAGACGCAGGTTAATCACCGCCTGCAGGTTGGCATCTTTGGTATCTTTCAGCCCGCTCTGAAGCAGCGTAATGGCTTTATCTAACTGATTTGCTTCAACGTACTGTTTCGCTAAATCGAGCGAAGCCAGTGCGCCATAAGTGTTGTTATTTTCATTGGCAAAGGCGGCAACCGCTTCCAGCGTTTGCGGCTTATCCGCCTGCATCGCAGTGGTCAGTTGTTGATACTGTGCCGACGCAGCTTTATCCGCACCATCCTGATGACTGGTCCAGAAACGCCAGCCACCCAGTGCAGCAATGCCGATGATCACACCCACAGCCAGCGCTTTGCCGTTGTTCGCAAAGAACTGACGCAGTGCGTCAACCTGTTCGTTTTCGTTGCTGTAAACTTCCACGCAATCCCTCTCCTTTAAATGGCTGTTGCAGTGCTGCGTTTACTGCAGCAGCGTGCGCAATGTCGCAGCGGCTTCGCTTTGGGCAACGGTTTGCTGATCGCCTGTGCTCAGGTTTTTAATCACGACCTGGCCCGCTTTCACTTCGTCTTCACCCAGCACCAGCGCAATGCGTGCGCCCCACTTGTCTGCACGGCCAAACTGCTTCTTGAAGTTACCACCACCGAAGTTGGTCATCAGCTTCAGCGCCGGATCTGCATCACGCAGTTTTTCCGCCAATTGCATCGCAGCGGACTGAACGCCCTGCCCCGAAGCGATAACATAGACATCAACAATGCGCGTCGGTTCAAATTCTGGATTAACCGCCTGGACCAGCAATACCAAACGCTCAAGACCCATGGCAAAACCGACCGCTGGCGTAGCGCGACCACCCAGCTGTTCAACCAGACCATCGTAGCGTCCACCGGCACACACGGTGCCCTGTGAACCTAAGCTGTTGGTCACCCACTCAAACACGGTGCGGTTGTAGTAATCGAGGCCACGCACCAGACGCTGGTTCACGGTGTAAGCGATACCCGCGTCATCCAGCAGGCTGCACAGCCCGTCGAAGTGCGCGCGTGAGTCTTTATCGAGATATTCATTCAGCGTCGGCGCATCGTTGAGTAACAGTTGGATGTCAGGGTTTTTGCTGTCGAGTACGCGCAGCGGATTGCTGTACATACGACGTTTGCAATCTTCATCCAGTTTATCTTTGTGCTGCTCAAGGAAGGCCACCAGTGCGTCGCGGTAGTTCGCGCGCGCTTCCAGTGATCCAATAGAGTTGAGTTCGAGACTCACGTGTTCAGCGATACCTAACGCTTTCCACCAGCGTGCGGTCATCATAATCAGTTCAGCATCGATGTCCGGGCCTTGCAGACCAAACACTTCCGCACCAATCTGATGGAACTGGCGGTAACGACCTTTCTGCGGACGTTCGTAGCGGAACATCGGACCGATGTACCACAGACGCTGTTCCTGATTGTACAGCAGACCATGCTCAATACCGGCGCGCACGCAGCCCGCGGTGCCTTCCGGACGCAGGGTCAGGCTTTCACCGTTGCGGTCGTCAAAGGTATACATCTCCTTTTCAACCACATCGGTGACTTCACCGATAGCGCGTTTAAATAGCGGGGTCTGCTCTACAATCGGCAAACGGATTTCGCTAAAGCCATAACTGGCCAGCACCTGCTTCAGGGTGCCCTCAATACGCTGCCAAATCGCAGTATCCGCCGGCAGGTAGTCGTTCATCCCACGGATCGCTTGAATATTCTTCGCCACGTTAGAATCTCTTAATACAAAAAAACCTGTCCGGCATCATACCTTATGAGGATGAAACCGCACAGGTTCAATCACAAACCGGCACGCGGCGGGCGCGCACCGTCCCTTATTTTTCCAGCTGCTGCACGTTAATGCGGCGGCTTTCATCCAGCATGCTGGCCTTGGCACGAATACGTGCTTCCAGCTGGTCGATCATATTGTCGTTATCGAGGCGATCGCGCTGACGCACACCGTCCTCGTAGAAACCACTTTTACGGCTACCGCCCGTCACGCCCATGGTCGAAACAGTGGCTTCGCCAGGACCGTTCACCACACAACCGATAATCGAGATATCCATTGGCGTGATGATGTCTTCGAGACGTTCTTCCAACGCATTCACCGTCCCAATCACATCAAATTCCTGACGTGAACAGGTTGGGCAGGCAATAAAGTTGATACCGCGTGATCGAATGCGCAGCGATTTCAGAATGTCGTAACCGACCTTGACTTCTTCCACCGGATCCGCCGCCAGCGAGATGCGCAGCGTATCGCCGATCCCTTCTGCCAGCAGCAAGCCCAGGCCAATCGCTGATTTTACTGAACCGGCGCGCGCGCCACCCGCTTCGGTAATACCGAGATGCAGTGGCTGATCGATGGCTTTTGCCAGCAGGCGATAAGATTCAACGGCCAGGAACACGTCAGAAGCTTTTACGCTCACTTTGAACTGATCAAAGTTGAGGCGATCGAGGTGATCAACATGGCGCATCGCGGATTCGAGCAGCGCCTGTGGCGTTGGCTCACCGTATTTTTCCTGCAGATCTTTTTCCAGTGAACCGGCATTTACGCCGATACGGATAGGGATGTTGTAATGACGGGCACAATCCACGACCTGGCGGATACGCTCATTGTTGCCGATATTGCCGGGGTTGATGCGCAGGCAGTCGACGCCATATTCGGCGACTTTCAGTGCGATACGATAGTCAAAATGAATGTCCGCCACCAGCGGCACATTGACCTGTTGCTTAATCAGTTTGAACGCTTCCGCCGCATCCATGGTCGGAACAGAGACGCGCACGATATCGACACCGACACGCTCAAGCTGGCGAATCTGGTTAACCGTGGCGTCCACATCCGTGGTGCGGGTGTTGGTCATTGACTGAACGGCAATGGGCGCACCATCACCAACCGGCACCTTGCCGACGTAAATCCGTGTTGATTTGCGACGGATAATGGGTGCTTCGTTATGCATATTCTCTCTCCACAATTACCCGGAAAGCGCGCTGCGCGTTATTGCGCACCCAGCGTCAGACGGGCAACCTGGTTATTACGGATAAAACGACTTAAATCAACGGGCTGATTCTGATATTGCACATCAACCGCACTCGGAGCGCCAATTTTCAGACGATACGGAGCCGTTCCGGACAAGCTGAGCTTACCGCCGCTACGTTGCAATCCGCTGAACAGCTTCTTGCCAGTAGCGTCGGTGACCTCCAGCCAGCAGTCGGCTTTGAAATTCATCACCACCGCATTTGGGTCACCCGCTGGCTGGCTTACCGCCGCGTTGCTGGTCGGCATTTGACCTGCTGGTACACTGTTGGCAGGTGCCGGAGAGGTGGCTGCTGGCGGTGCGTTATCGATCGGTGCCTGGCTCGGTGAAACCACGGCGTTATCGCTGCTGGTCGCAGGCGCAGTGGTGTTGGCAGCCGAAGCCGCGTTGTTGCTGGTACTCGGTGTCGCAACCGCACCTGCACCGTTATCCACCGGCGTACCGGCGGCATTGGTATCACTGTCAGTCGCGCTGTCAGTGCTGTTTTCACCCAGCGGAATAGACTGACTGTTATCGCTGCTGCTGCCATTCTGGTCGGCCATTGAGACCAGATCGGCCTGCGAGGCTTTATGGTTTTGCCACCACCACGCGCCGGTCAGACCAATGACCACAAAAATCACCAGCCAGGTGAAAATCATCAGCCAGCCATCACGCTTTTTACGGCGCTTACCTAACGAGAAGCTCTGCATTGGCTCAATTTTGGCCGCGCGCACGGGAGCCTGCTTCGCCATCATCGGCAACAGGTCATCTTCCGGCACATGCACCAGACGAGCATAAGAACGAATGTAACCGCGCAAGAACGTCGAAGCTAAATCAGCTGGCGACTTATCCTCTTCAATGTCTCGTACGGTAGAAAGTTTCAGGCACAGGCGTTCAGCGACATTTTGCTGAGTCAGCCCCATCTGCTCACGGGCCAGACGCAGGCGTTCACCTGTGGAATGTACTGCAGAATTCTCTTGAGTGGCTTCAGTATTCATTAGCTAAATAACGCTGGTACTGTATCGATTGTGGAAAACTTCGCGCCAACCGGTCGCCATAACGTGTAACGTCAGCAGCGTTTCCCTGTTGCGCGGCGAAACGTATTTGTAACCACTGGCTCTCTGCCGTTGCGGGCAAACGCTGGTGGTACACTTCTAATAGCAGCGGAACCGCCATGCGATCCTGCTGTTCAAGCCGCCTTTCCACTTCCAGAAGCAGTTGACTGCCCTGCTCCGGTGCGGCAATCAGCGCGTTGCTCAAAGACTCGCGCGCTGAGGCACTCTCTCCAGCCTGCAGGTAACAATAGCCCGAAAACAGAAATGCATCCTGACGAGCTTCGATTTCCTGTGCAGCCATCGCCAGCTTAAACTGTTGATGCGCTTCGCCATACTGCCTTAAACCGCAAAGAAACGCACCGTAATTGTTAGCGATGTAGCCATTCGCTGGCGCTAACTGCTGGGCGCGTTGGTAGTGCCAATGGGTCTGCGCGCTATTCTGCTGCGCCTGTGCCAGCCGCGCAAGCGCCAACGGCACACGATAATCTTGCGGTGCGGCCCGCTCAGCGCGTAATAAATTACGCTGTGCTGCAGCAAAATCTTTCACCGCCAGGTAGTGCAACCCTAGCTGTAGCCTGATATCCGCAGCGCCTTGCTGGACCGGTGGATTGACACAACCGGTTACAACAAAGCCCGCCAACAACACTGCCGATAATCCTTTGTGCATTTCAGTCTCTCCCTCTGACATTGAGAGGAGAGACTGGCACGGCTTACGCCCGGTGGGTATCACCAGGCGCCGTGTTTCAGAGCGCCTTCACAGAGATGGTTTCACCGGCCATTTTCTTACGCAAGGTGCGCTTGGTACGGTCGATAACGTCACCCGCTAACTGACCACAAGCCGCATCAATATCGTCGCCACGCGTTTTACGCACGATAGTGGTAAACCCATAATCCATCAGCACTTTGGAGAAACGATCGATACGGCTGTTGGAGCTACGGCCATATGGCGCGCCCGGGAACGGGTTCCATGGGATCAGGTTAATCTTGCACGGCGTCTCTTTCAGCAGTGCAGCCAGCTCATGCGCGTTGTCGGTGCTGTCATTGATGTGATCCAGCATCACGTACTCGATGGTCACGCGGCCCTGATTGGCGTTCGATTTCCCAATGTAGCGTTTAACCGCCGCGAGGAAGGTTTCGATGTTGTACTTTTTGTTGATCGGCACAATTTCGTCACGAATCGCATCGTTCGGTGCGTGCAGCGAAATCGCCAGTGCCACGTCGATCATATCGCCCAGCTTATCCAGTGCCGGCACGACACCCGAGGTAGACAGCGTCACGCGACGTTTTGACAGACCAAAACCGAAATCATCCAGCATGATGTCCATTGCTGGCACCACGTTGTTCAGGTTGAGCAACGGCTCGCCCATGCCCATCATCACCACGTTGGTGATCGGACGCTGGCCGGTAATTTTCGCCGCGCCGATAATTTTCGCCGCGCGCCATACCTGACCAATGATTTCGGAAACACGCAGGTTACGGTTGAAGCCCTGCTGCGCAGTCGAACAGAATTTGCACTCCAGCGCACAGCCTACCTGTGAAGAGACACACAGCGTTGCACGGTCAGCTTCCGGGATATACACGGTTTCGACCAGCTGATCGCCCACGCGAATCGCCCACTTGATAGTGCCATCGCTGGAACGCATCTCTTCCGCTACTTCCGGCGCACGGATTTCAGCGCGCTGCATCAATTTGCCACGCAGCACTTTGTTGATGTCAGTCATCTGCTCGAAATCATCGCAGCAGTAGTGGTACATCCACTTCATGACCTGATCGGCGCGGAACGGCTTTTCACCCATCTCTAAAAAGAATTCGCGCATCTGCTGACGGTTAAGATCCAGCAGGTTAATTTTTTCGTTTTTTGGGGAAACAACCACGGGGGAAGCGGACGACGGCGTCACAATCTGTTCGGACATAATGTTCTCTGGCCTCGTTGTTACACGTTACGGCTCTGGTTAAGAATAGGAAAAAAATAACGCCCTCGCTGAGCCAGGCTCAACAAGGGCGCATTATTGTACTACATCTGCTGCATGATGCCAGGGGAACGACTTTACCGATGATGAAAAGGTGTAAAGTCGTTTATCCGCATTGGCAGCAACGCACTTAGCGAGTGCGTGGGCAGACTTCGTTCTCTGCGAAGAAGTATGCGATTTCGCGTGCAGCAGATTCAGCTGAGTCAGAACCGTGGGTTGCGTTCTCAGTGAAGCTGTCAGCGTAGTCAGCACGCAGAGTACCGGCCAGTGCGTTGTCTGGGTTGGTTGCACCCATCAGATCACGGTGACGCTGAACGGCATTTTCGCCTTCCAGAACAGAAACAACTACTGGACCAGAAGTCATGAACTCAACCAGACCATCGAAGAATGGACGGCCTTTGTGCTCAGCGTAGAAGCCTTCAGCCTGCTCTTTGGTCAGGTGCAGCATTTTTGCGCCAACGATTTTGAAGCCTGCGCTTTCGAAACGGTTGTAGATAGCACCAATCACGTTCTTAGCGACGGCGTTTGGTTTAACGATAGAGAAAGTACGTTCGATTGCCATGATGACCTCTAGTTAGCATCCTGAAGAAACCGGGAATTCGCTCCCGGTAAGAAAACGCGCCGATTATAGGGACATCATCGGGCGTTGCCTATTGCCGATTGGTGGAATTATCGAAAATAATTGATTTTTGTCGGGGCGAACACGCGCAAAATCTGGCTTGCGCGGATATCTAACCCCGAATAAATGAGACGGATGCCAGTTGGCCCGCCTCATCCATCACCACCAGTTGATACTGGCCCGGTTCGCTGAGCACCAGCGCCGCACTGTTTTGTTCTGCCTTCTGTTCCACCGGTTGCCCGTTCAAAAACCACCAGCGCTGCGCCCCCTTTCCGCCCTGAACGGCCACCGGCAGCACCAATACCACTTTGCCTGGCAGCGGCTGCACACGCTGCCCCTCAATCACGCCGGTGATCAAGAGCGGTGGCGCGCTGCCCTGATTTAAGGGTGGGCAGCGAGGATCAACAGGCGGCAGGCGCTGCTGGCGGCGTTCCGCCATCGGCAACCAGGGTTCCAGCGGCAGTGGCCACATCAAACGTTCGTGACTCTGCGCCTCAGGGCAATCTGCCGCCACGCGTAAGCCCTGCGGGTTGATCCAATAACGCTGACGTAAACCATTCACCCCTTCCTGACCGGGTGCCAACAGTGTCGGCGGCACGGTTTGATTCAGTATCCAGCTTTGACGGCGCTGGCGGCAATTTTCGTCGCCCTGCGGCAAAGGTTGTCCTACGGGCCAGCAAATGCTCATGGCGCTGACGCTTTTCGGCCGTGGGTCGCGCGGTACGCCGTGCAGCGGCATATGCCCCGCCAGCAGGTTGTTAACCTGATTCATCACCGGTACCGCAGAGGCAAAGCCAAACTGCCCGGCAACCGGCGTGGCATCGGGCCTGCCAACCCATACGCCGATTAAATAGCGCGGCGTGATGCCAATCGTCCAGGCATCGCGATAGCCGTAACTGGTGCCGGTTTTCCAGGCCAGTGGTGCAATATCAGGAATGGCCGCGGATGGCAGCGCTTCGCCGGCCAGAATACGTCGCACAATCCAGGCAGCGCCCGGCGAAAGCAATGACCGCTCTTGTAATCGCTGATTGGGCAACCAGCGCAGCTGGGCGGCATTCCCCTGACGGGCAAAAGCGCTATAAGCCGCCACGATGTCATCGAGCCGCGCGCCCGTGCCGCCGAGCACCAGCGACAGATTCGGTTCAGATCCTGCCGGAAAGCGCAGGTTCAGGCCGACATTGCGCAGACGCGCCGCCACCGTTTTCGGGCCAAGCGCGTCCAGCAGTTGCACCGCTGGCAGGTTCAGTGAACGCTCCAGCGCCTCGCTGGCACTTACCGGACCGTGAAAACCGGAGTCAAAGTTTCCGGGGCGATAATCACCGAAACGGCGCGGCACATCCTGCAGCAGTGATTCACCGTGGATCAGGCCATCATCCAGCGCCATGCCATAAACAAAAGGTTTCAGCACCGATCCGGGCGATCGCACGCTGGAGATCATATCGACATGGCCAAAGCGACTGTCGTCATTGAATGACACCGAGCCAATATAGCCACGCACTTTCATATCCTGATGATCCACTACCAGCAGCGCCAGCGAGGTGCGTGGCGGCAACTGGGTTTTCATCGCTGACGCCAGACTCTCCAGTTCGCGCTGCAGCGACACATCGATGGTCGAGGTAATTTTGTTGTCGGGAGAGAGCGACAGCAGGCGGCGTGCCAGCAACGGTGCCATTTGCGGCGTTTGTCGCGGCGGCAACCAGATCGCTTCCTGTTTAATATCCGCCACATCCTGCGCCGACCACACCTGATATTCTGCCAGTCGATCCAGCACTTTATTGCGCGCCGCTTCCGCACGTTGCGGCCAGCGGTCCGGGCGCAGACGGCTCGGGGCCTGTGGCAGCACGGCGAGCAACGCTGCTTCACCTTTGGTGAGCTGAGATGGCGGCTTACCCAGCCACATCCAACTTGCTGCGCCAATGCCTTCCACCGTGCCGCCAAACGGCGCACGATTAAGATAGAGTGTGAGAATGTCACGCTTGGATAAATGCCACTCCAGCTGTAGCGCTCGCCAGGCCTGAACCAACTTACCACGCAGCGTACGCGGTTGTGGGTCGATCAATCGCGCTACCTGCATCGTTAGCGTGCTGCCGCCTGACACAATGCCGTGATGCAGCAGGTTTTGCCCGATGGCACGCACAATCGCCATCGGATTGATGCCGGGATGGTGCCAGAACCAGCGATCTTCGTAAGTGAGCAGCGCCTGAATATATTCGGGCGAGACCTCCTCCAGCGTCACCGGATAGCGCCAGACGCCTTGCTTGTCGGCAAAGCGCCACAGCGGCGTGCCATCCTCCGCGACCACCACGCGTGCAGGTTGCACTTCCTGCAGCGGCAGGGGATCGAGTCGATCCAGTAGCCATATACCGACGAGCATCAGCAGTAAAAAAAGCGGCAGCCAGCGCCACCGCTTCAGTGCATGACCTTTTTTCATTACCGCTTAGCGCACATTCAGTTTTTCCGGCGTGATGCCAATCGCGCGCCACTCCGGCACATACATTGATTCGACCTGCGGAGGCGGCAGACGATAGCTACCCGGCGTCACCGCGCGTGCCAGATACAGCAGCGTGACTGGTGTGTAGCCATCCAGCGCCAGTGCCGCAACGAAGCGGTCATCACGGAACTCAATGTGTTTGATGTTGGCTTGCTGCATATCCATCATGCTCTCTTTCAGCGCATCGGCACTGTCGCCCAGACTGGCGCTGCTATCGCTCAGGTTCTGGTTTTCCAGTTCCAGTCCTGCAGGCAGTAAATCCACCACCAGCGCATCGCTCACCCGCTCGCTGGCCGTCACTTTCAACCGCACCACCAGCAATTCACCACTTTTCAGGTTGGTGAGGTCAGCTGGCTTACCGTCGAGGGTGAAATACTCGCGGGTGATCTTCAGCACGTTGCTGATTGGCGACGGTGCTGTTTGCGGATAACCCACCACATTGAGCGTGCCGTAAAGCGGCGAATTATTGTCGCTTTTCACCGACAAGCCCTGGCGTAGCTGATCTTCGCTGATGCCCATATTGAGCGTCTGATTGCTGCTCAGCGGCTCACTTCTGCCCTGCAATGTGGCTTGCCACTGTTCACCTTTGTGCTGCTGCAAGGTGCGAGCGGCGAGGAACAGCGCATTGTTTTCCTGGGTGGAGAACCAGCGCTGACCATGTACCGCTTTCGCCAGATCAATCAGTAATGGTCCCTGCATATCGGGCAGCAGTTGGTTTTCAGTGATGAGCGCAACAATCAGCGCGCGGTCACGCACCGGGCTGCCGTAATCACCCAACCAGCTGTTGGGTTTGCGCTCCAGCCCTATGCCCTGTGCCAGCGCCAACTGCGCACGCTGTTGATCACCCATCAGTTTCAGCGCCACACCCAGTTGCACCAGCGCCAGACCTGATTTTGCCTGCTCACGCTTGTCGTACAGTGCACGCAATGCACCGAGCGGCGCCTGTTGCTGTCTTGCTAATACCAGCCCGGCGTAAGCTTGCACACTGAAACGCAATCCATCGGCATCGCTGCTCCAGCTGGTTTCTATTTGTGCCGGGTCCTGCAGATAGCGCAGCAAGCGTTCATCGGCGCGGCTGATCACCCCTTCCGGCACGCTGTAGCCCGCTTCACTGGCACGCAGCAGGAAATCGGTGACGTAAGCCGTCAACCAGAACTCCTCCTGACTCTCTTTGCTCCACAAGCCAAAGCTGCCATTACCACGCTGCATACCTGCCAGGCGCGCAATACCGGTTGCGATCGACGCCCGGCGCACCTCGTCGGTGCTGGTTTTGATACCCAGCGCATCCAGCTGTGCTTTGTTGGTGAACACCGATGGCCAGATGCCGCTGGCGGTCTGCTCAAGGCAGCCGTAAGGATAGGCATACAGCTGGCTAATAAAGCTGGCAATATTCAGCGGCGGTCGATTGCTGAGCGACAGCTGCCCGGTCAGCGTATCCTTTTGCAGGCCGCTAAAGGCACTCGCCACCACCTGCCAGCTTTGGCCAGTTTGCATCACATTGTCGAAACTCAGGGTTTGGGCTGGATAAGCCGGGCGTACGCCGATGGTCCATTTACGCTCGCTGGGCGCCAGGTTTTCACCGGGCAGAGTCATGCCAGAGACCTTGACCTGCACCGCCCCCTCACCGAAAGCGCCCTGCGCTTTAACCGGGATTTGCAAGGTCGTGCGCGCACCTTTCGCCAGTTGCACGCTGGAAGTGACAGTGCCGTTCAGGGCGATCAGACCCTGCGTTGTTACGTCGACTTTTAGCGTCTGCGGCTGATCGGTCAGGTTGGTGAGATCGAGCGCCAGCGTTGACTGGTCACCGCTGGCCATAAAGCGCGGCGTTGCCAGTTCACTGATGAGCGGCGCGGCCACCACCATTTTACGCTCCGCTGAGCCGAAGCTGTCTGCGCTCCATACCTGCGTCATCAAGCGTAACTCGCCATTAAAGGCCGGAATCGGGAGATCGATGGTGCCTTCGCCGTTGGCATCCAGCGTGACTGGCTGCAACTGTTGTGCGACGATCTGCACATCGGTGACCGGCTTTTTACCGCCTCGCGACAGCGCATCGGCATCATCGCCGTCACCACCAAAGCGCAGTGCCGCCAGCTTGCCACCGCCTTCGATGAGCTGACCATAGACATCATATTGATCGGCGTTGTAACGCTTACGGCCAAAGAACGCGTCCCATGGATTTGGCGTTTTGTAATCAGTGATGCTCAACACGCCGCTGTCCACCGCTGACAGCAAGACCTGAACCTGCTTAGGTAACTCGCCGCCTTCACGGCTGGCTTTCACCTTCACTTTGACTGTCTGCTCAGGGCGGATTTTTTCAGGCGCATCCATCGCCAGATTGAGACGTCGCGCTTCGGTCGCCATCGGCAAATGCAGCAGCCCCACTGCCCTTTTCGGCGTGGAGCCGTTGGCTTTATCGCCGTCACGCACCACGATGGCGCTGAGATAGAGATCGTGACGCTTCCAGCTCTCATTAATCGGTACATCAATGGTCGTGCCACCGGCAGGAACGTCGAGCGGCTGCCACCACAGCGTTCCGCTGCTGGATTCCACCATCAGATACCCTTTACCGGCAGCCGGTGATTCCACCTGTACTTTAGCGGTATCACCCGGTTGGTAGGCGCTTTTATCAATTTTCAGTTTGACCTGATCGGGACGTAACGCACCGGTGCCATCAGTGTTGTCCTGCCACCAGTAGCCCGCATTAAAGCGCACGCTACTGACAATGTTCTCTCCCGCATGCACCTCCAGACGATAGGTGCCCCACTCCACCGGGAAGCTGATTTTCTGGCTGCCGCCCGCGGCAATAGTGATGCGCTGCTCGTCTTCCTGCAGATCTTTTTGGTCATAACGCGACTGCCAACCTTCGCTGTCTGAGAAGCTCCAGAAGTAGTCACGGCGTTCGTGGATCAGGCGCACATCCAGATCCTGCGCCGCCAGTTTTTCGCCTTGCGGGTTGGCATACACCACATCAAATTCCGCCAGGCCGTTTTCAGGTACAGTCGGCTCATCGCGGTAACGATCGGTGCGATAGTCATAAACTGACTCACTGTTAAACAGTGGACGGATACCCGGCAGTGCAGGCGCGGGCCAGATCGATTGAGTCGCGCGACGTGTCACCGGACGCCCACCGGTTTCCAGCAGGCTGGCTTGCAGTATCAGGTTGAGCGGCGAATGACTTTCTGCCCAGCTGCTTTCCACGTTGAGCTGCAGTTTGCCGCTCTCATCCAGCTTTTCATCAACGTCATCGAGACTGCGTTTCAGATCTTCAGTGATATCGCCAAATTGATAGCCTGGCAGCGCTACCACAGCTTCACGCGCCGGGCGCAGGAACAGTTGCCCCTGCAACTCATTACCCGCCGCTGGAGCGCCATACAGATAACGGCCTTCAACATCAAAGGTCACTGAGGCGTCCGGTGCCAGCGGCTGTTCGCTGTTGCTCAATGCCAGCGCCATACGTTCTGGCAGGAAATCTTCGACATGGAACGACCAGTTGCGCGGCTGGTTATCACCGCTGTTGATGCGCAGCGTCCATTCACCGGTCATGGCTGAAGCTGGAAGAGCAAAGCGCTGCTGGTACACACCGTTCTCCGGCTGCCAGACAAAGGTCTGGGTGACTTCACCATTAGGCTGCACCACTTCGGCTTTGACCGGTTGTGGCGGCAACGGCTTGCCATCGGCATCACGCAGCAGCGCATTAACGATCACCGTTTCACCGGGGCGATAGAGATCGCGCGGGCCGAACAGGAAGAACTGCTTGTCATAACCCTGCGGACCATCAATCGGGAATTCGGCGAGATCCAACGCCGGACGATTGAGATCGATCAGAGAGGTTTGCCCTTTCTGCGTTGCCAGCAGCAACTTGCCTTTGGCGTTGGCGGGCAGGCGCAGATGGCCATTGCTGTCACTGGTGCCACTCGCCAGCTGTTGGCCTTTCTCGTCCAGCAGTTGCACATTGACGTCATCTAGCGGTGCGCCATTGGCGAGGCTTTGCGTAAAGAGTTCCAGTTGATCCGGGAAGCTATGCAGCGATAAACCAATGTCACTGAGCGTAAACAGGGTTGCTGGCTGTGTGTAATTGTAGGTTCCGGCCTGTTTCATCACCGCCAGATAAACACCGGGCTGCTTGAGCGCATCCACATCGCTGAGCGGCAGCTGCATCTTCTCACGCGTGTTGCGGGCCGGATTGAGATCAAAACGTCCACTGTAGACCAGATCGGCATTTTTCAGTAAATCGCGTGATTCCCAGTACGACAGGTTATTACCGTAATTCCACAGGGCGAGAAAATCGGCCAGTACGGCGCTTTTCACCCGGAAGAAATCGACATCAATGTTGTTCACATTGAGTGCCAGCACCGGTAATCCCTGCGTCAGGCGCAGCGGCAGCAGTGATCCCCGGCTGGCGAAACCCACCATCGGCTGGATATCGCGGGTAGTCAGCGTCTGGCTGAAAGGGCTGGATAAGGTACTGCCATCGGCGGCCTTGAGGCCGGCATCGACGGTCACTGTTAATTTGCGCGACGGTTCAGGATGGCGGAAGCGTAGCGCCTTGCCATTTTGCGCCAGTTCCCAGCCGCCATCGACCTTACCGCTTTTCTCATCGCTGATATGGACCCGCGCGTTCAAGTCCTGTTTGCTATCGATGGCAGTATTGAAACTCAGCACCAGTGCTGATGCGCCATCCAGTTGCAGCTCGGAAAGGTCGATCACCGAGATCGTTTTCGCCGCATTTTGCACCACAGGCGTATCCTCAGCCTGCGCAGGCAGCAAAGCGCCGCCCAATAGTGTTCCGCCGATCAGCACGCTGAGCAGCAGTCGATTAACGCGTTTTGCCATGGTAAGTCCCTCACCAGCCCCAAAGGTTAAAATAGTGTGCTGCGCAATTTCACATCAACCTACTCACTTTAGCAACGATACCCTTGAGATAGCGTTCACATTCCCGGACACTGGTCCTTTCCGTTTTCTGATGATTGAGAAGAGGTTGTTGCGATGACAGCTCCCCTGTTTGTCTCTGCCGATTGGTTAAAAGAGCATTACACCGATGAAACGTTGCAGGTATTAGATGCGCGCATGTTGCCGCCAGGTCAGGAAGCGGTGCGTGATATCCAGGCGGAATATCTGGCAGGGCATTTGCCCGATGCGCCTTATTTCAATATCGAAGCTTTGTCCGATCACACCAGCGCTTACCCGCATATGATGCCGCGCCCGGAAGCTTTTGCCGTGGCGATGCGCGAACTGGGTGTTAATCAGGATAAACACCTGGTGGTGTATGACGAGGGCAACCTGTTCTCTGCACCCCGCGCATGGTGGATGTTGCGCGCCTTTGGCTGCGTCAATGTGTCGATTCTGGCGGGCGGTTTGCAGGGCTGGAAAGCGGCAGGCTTTGATGTCGCTTCAGGCCCAGTCAACCTGCAGGAAGGCGAGTTCGAAGCTCATTACGATCAGGGGCTGGTGAAACGCCTGACCGATGTGTTGTTGATCAGCCATGAAGGCGGCGCGCAGATCGTTGATGCCCGAGCGGCTAACCGCTTTAACGCAGAAGTGGATGAACCGCGTCCGGGCCTGCTGCGCGGGCACATCCCGAATAGCTTGAATATGCCGTGGAACAATCTTGTGGCGAACGGCGAGCTGAAACCGGCGGCTGAACTGCGCGATTTGTTTGAAAAAGCCGGCATTAAATTGGATCAGCCCATTATCGCCAGCTGCGGTTCGGGTGTAACGGCGGTGGTGGTGATTCTGGCACTAACCTCGCTGGGCGTGCGTGACGTCACCCTGTATGACGGATCCTGGGGCGAATGGGGTAGCCGCGACGATTTACCGATTGAGAAATAAAGTTTAGCTAGCCGATTAAACTGCTGAGCATGGCAATGAAGGGGGTTGCAGAACAAACTTCTGAGCCTGCTAATGATGATTTGACTACCGCGCAATAAATTGCGCCGCTACCCGATAAGTGCGATCTGTAGCGGCGCGATCAGATAAGTGCGATCCGTAGCGGCGCGATTTATCGCGCGTATCTTAAGCCGGACAATGGCTGTCAGATGCGCAATAAATTGCACCGCAGCTAGCGATGTTTAGATAATCCGCTGACTGCCTTTGAAGTCGCGCAGGAAACTCCCCCAGCGACGTTCATAAAATGGCGTGATGTGCGCGGTAAAGAAGTGGCTGACGCCTTTCTCGTCGACCACCACTTCGCAGATATCAATCGGTGCGTCATCCGCCAGCGTATCGGTTGCCACGCTGCCTGCCGCCTGAATAATCTCATCGATATTGCTATCGGCTTCGATACCGATCAGTAGATTCGGCTCTTCCATAGCATTCTCACGAATGCTGGCGATGTAAGCACGACGCACCTGTTTATATTTAGCAAATAGCTGCGTCAGAGAATCAATCATCTGCGCGGGCGGTTCAGCCACTTCCGACAGAAGCAGGGCATGGCCGCCTTCCAACACCGTTTGCTGACTCAGCGCACTGCCCTCTTCACCGATCAGATGGGCGATTTCACCTGGCGAAAACTCTTTACCCGCCGGTAATTTGGGATTGAGGAACAAGCTCTCACCCAGGGTCATTTCAAACAGCGTGCGCGCGGGCAGGCGCAGATAAGGCTGCTCTTCTTTAATTGCTTCGCCCATCGCCTCTTCTGAGGTGAAGAACGGGATAACGCTGCCGCCACCCTCTTTTTCCCAATGCAGCAATTCCACGGGCGAAGTGGCATCAAACTGCTCTGCAGGACTTTCACCTGGCACCCAAATGTCAGATTCCAGCAGCAGTTGAAAGAATTCCGGACGGTGCGCAGGCTCAGTGGCGGCCAGCTTTAGCACCTCTTCAAGACGATTGCTCATTTATCAAGTTCCAAAAAAACGGCAAGCTCATGCATGAGGTTTGCCGCTTAAGCGCTGTTCGGTCGCCATCAATGACGACCCTACACAATACTGATGAAGGATGCACATCAACGACGACCTGACGTAGGTTGCACATCAATGGCGACCAGACGAAAGGTGCATGCACATCAATGGCGGCCTGACGTGGGTTACACATCTCTCTGCGACCTGACTTAGGGTTCGCATTGATGCGCGCCGGTTTTACTTCAGCAGCAGATTGGCTATAGTGCGCACACCCAGACCGGTGGCACCCGCTGACCACTGATCCACCGCGCTTTTACGGTAAGTGGCAGAACAGTCAATGTGCAGCCAACCCTGCTGATACTTGCTAACGAAGTAAGAGAGGAACGCCGCCGCGCTGCTGGCGCCTGCTGCATGCGCAGGGCTGGCAATGTTGTTCAAATCGGCAAAGTTTGACGGCAGATGGCTGCGATGGAACTCCGCCAGCGGCAGACGCCAGAAGGCTTCGTTTTCACCAGTTGAACTGCCCAGCAGAGATTCCGCCAGTACATCGTCAAAGGTAAACAGGGCGTGATAATCGTTGCCCAGCGCCGTTTTCGCGGCACCGGTCAGGGTCGCGGCATCGATCAGCAGTTCAGGATTTTGCTCGCTGGCATCAATCAGGCCATCAGCCAGCACCAGGCGCCCTTCCGCATCGGTGTTCATCACTTCCACGGTTTTACCGTTACGATAGCGGATGATGTCGCCGAGACGGAACGCGTTACCGCTCACCATGTTGTCAGCACAGCACAGGAACAGCTTCACACGTTTGGTCAGGCCACGCGCAATCGCCAGCGCCAGCGCGCCAGTTACCGTTGCCGCACCGCCCATATCGGATTTCATCGAATCCATAAACGCGCTCTGCTTCAGGCTGTAACCACCGGTATCAAAGGTGATGCCTTTTCCGACCAGACAAGCGTATACCGGCGCATTTTCATCGCCGGTGGGGTTGAAGTCGAGCGCCAGCAGCACAGGTGCGCGGGTTGAACCACGGCCCACGGTGTGAATACCGGCATAACCCTGCTCACGCAGATCTTCGCCTTTAGTGATGCGATAACTCACTGCGTCACCGCCCACTTCGCTGATCAGATCGATCGCGCTGTGCGCCAGTTGTTCCGGACTCAGATCTTCCGCTGGAAGGTTAATGGTGTCGCGCACCCAGTCAACGATCTTCAGACGACGATCAAATTCAGTTTGATCGTTTTCGCTTAATGCTGGCCACTCTACCTGGCGCTTGCCTTTCGGGCTGCGATAGCCTTGCCAGAATGCCCAGCACTTCTCTAAATCCCACTCTTCGCCGCTCAGGGCAACGTGGCGAATCCCCTGACCGTCCAGCTTACGCCCCGCGCGCTGGATGCTCATCAGCGCATCGGCGCCAGTCAGGTGAAGGGTCATGCCACTTTCAGTGCTGCTCAGCAGTGCTTTTTCACCCCAGCGCGCATCGGCGGCCTGGGAGCTGAGCGTAATTGTCATCGGTTGTGTTGTCATCGCGTGGCTCCGTTTGCGTTAGGTGTCACCTTACGCCAGAACCGACGCAAGGGGTGCATGAATTAGCGGGACGTGGCGGGCGTTAATGCCCGTAAACGGCTTACCGCTTTATTGACCAGCTCAATGGCATAGTCAATTTCCTCTTCGGTAGTGAAGCGTCCCAGCGAGAAGCGCAGCGAGCTGTGTGCCAGCTCCTGCTCAACCCCCATGGCGCGCAGTACATAAGAGGGTTCGAGACTGGCCGAGGTACAGGCAGAACCGGACGACAGCGCCAGATCTTTCAGCGCCATAATCAGTGATTCGCCATCGACCTGAGCAAAACTGAGGTTGAGGATATTCGGTGCACCCTGCTCAAGCGAACCGTTAATATTCACATTCTCTAACTGGCTGATGCCGTGCCACAGTCGCTGGCGCATGGCTGCGAGACGCGCCATTTCACTGCTCATCTCTTCACGTGCAACGCGATACGCTTCGCCCATGCCCACGATTTGATGCACCGGCAAGGTTCCGGATCGCATACCGCGTTCATGACCGCCGCCGTGCATCTGCGCATCGATCTGTAATTTAGGTTTACGACGCACCCACAGCGCACCAATGCCTTTCGGACCGTAGATTTTATGCGCTGAAAACGACATCAGATCCACCGGCAGTGCCGCAACATCAATCGGCAATTTGCCGACGCTTTGGGTGGCATCAACATGAAACAGGATGTCACGCGCGCGGCACAAGGCTCCGAGCGCGGCGATATCCTGAATCACGCCGGTTTCGTTGTTCACATGCATCAGGGAAACCAGCACCGTGTCATCGCGCAGTGCGGCTTCCAGCATCGCAGGCGTGACAATGCCATCGCTGCCGGGTTGCAGATAGGTGACGTCGAAGCCTTCACGCTCCAGTTGCTGGCAGCTATCGAGCACTGCTTTGTGCTCAGTTTGACTGGTAATAATGTGTTTGCCGCGCGCCTGATGGAATTGAGCCGCGCCTTTAATGGCGAGGTTATCAGCTTCGGTGGCACCGGAAGTAAAAACGATTTCACGCGGATCGGCATTGACCAGCTCTGCAATCTGATTGCGCGCCACATCAACGGCTTCTTCTGCCTGCCAGCCAAAACGGTGAGAACGGGAAGCGGGGTTACCGAAGGTGCCATCCAAAGTAAGAAACTGCATCATTTTGGTGGCGACACGCGGATCGGCAGGCGTTGTCGCTGCGTAATCCAGGTAGATCGGTAATTTCATTGCGCTAAAACTCCGTATAAAAAATCATACGTCTTTATAGCACGATTCAGCCCCGGCTGTGTGAACAGCAAGGGCTGAAGGGGAGCGGATTAAGCACGCAGATTAACGTTGATGGTTTCCTGCATACGATGCTGCTGGAAGCGGCGAGTGTCGTTCATGTTCTGACGATCTGCCACATCCAGGATTTCCTGGTTGTTTACCAGTTCAGCCAGCGTGATGTTGTTGAGGAATTCGCTGATACGTTCGCTCAGGTCACGCCACAGGACGTGAGTCAGGCAGCGCTCGCCACCCTGGCAGCCTTCTTTGCCCTGGCACTTGGTGGCATCAACAGATTCGTCAACCGCCGTGATCACCGCGCCAACGGCAATCGCGCCAGCATCTTTACCTAACAGATAACCGCCACCTGGACCACGAACGCTGGCCACTAAACCGTGCTTACGCAGACGTGAGAATAACTGCTCCAGATAGGAGAGCGAAATGCCCTGACGCTCAGAAATGTCAGCCAGCGGCACCGGGCCCTCGTTTGAGTGCAGTGCAACGTCCAGCATAGCGGTTACGGCATAACGTCCTTTGGATGTCAGTCTCATAGCATACAACCTCGTAAGCGTCCGTCCGGGTATCGGCGGGCTATCTGATGAATTGACGCCAGTCTGCCATTCCTGAGTAAAACGGTCAACTATTTAACCAAGTAATTTACTCAACTATTTAACCAACTGTTTTACTCAACTATTACCCTTATTACCTTTAGGCTTTTGGAACGAAGCCAGCATACCCCGCAGGATATTGAGTTCATCACGTTCCGGACGCGCGCGGGTGTAGAGACGGCGCAGTTTGCTCATCACCTGACTCGGGGTGCCTTCGCGGATAAAGCCGCTCTCCAGCATCATCTTCTCAATGTGTTGATAGAAGCGCTCCAGATCGTCCACCAAAGGATAAGGGGATTCTTCTTCTTGCGGTTGTGGGCTGGCTTTCTCCTGCGCATCCAGCCATGCCATACGCACTTCGTAAGCAATGATCTGCACTGCCATCGCCAGGTTTAGCGAGCTGTATTCCGGATTTGCCTGAATGGCGACGTGATAGTGGCACTTCTGCAACTCTTCGTTGGTCAGGCCCACACGTTCACGACCAAACACCAGTGCAACCGGTGCCTGCTGGCCCTCTTCCACGCTTTTGATACCGCATTCACGCGAATCCAGCATCGGCCAGGGCAGCGATCGGGAACGCGCGCTGGTGCCGACAACCAGGCTACAGCCCGCAATCGCTTCGTCCAGCGTATCCACGATTTTTGCATCGCCAATTACATCGCTGGCGCCGGCGGCAAGAGAGATGGCCTGCGAGTCAGGTTTGACCAGCGGGTTGACCAGATAAAGATTGGTTAAGCCCATGGTTTTCATGGCGCGAGCAACAGAGCCCATGTTGCCAGTGTGCGAGGTTTCAACCAGTACGATTCGGATATTTTGCAGCATAATAGTGAGCGGTGAGAAAATGATGGCGCGTAGCCTAGCATAAAAGCAGGACATTTGCTGAACACCCTGATATACTCCGCGCCGTTTTCACCCGTTCTTTAACATCCAGCGAGAGATACCGATGCATCCGATGCTCAACATCGCCGTGCGCGCAGCGCGCAAGGCCGGAAATTTAATTGCCAAGAATTATGAAACCCCGGACGCTGTCGAAGCCAGCCAGAAAGGCAGCAACGACTTCGTTACCAATGTTGACCGTGACGCAGAACGTCTGATTATCGAAGTGATTCGTAAATCCTACCCGCAACACTCCATCATCACCGAAGAAAGCGGTGAACTGGCGGGCGATGATCAGGACATTCAATGGGTAATCGATCCGCTGGATGGCACCACCAACTTCATCAAACGTTTACCACATTTCTCTGTATCTATCGCTGTGCGCATCAAAGGCCGCACCGAAGTGGCTGTGGTCTACGATCCAATGCGCAACGAACTGTTCACCGCTGTACGCGGTCAGGGCGCACAGCTCAATGGTTATCGTCTGCGTGGCAGCACCGCGCGTGACCTGGATGGCACCATCCTGGCAACCGGCTTCCCGTTCAAGCTGAAACAGCACGCAACCCCTTACATCAACATCGTGGGCAAACTGTTCACTCAATGTGCTGACTTCCGTCGCACCGGTTCTGCTGCGCTGGATCTGGCTTACGTGGCCGCTGGCCGCGTGGACGGTTTCTTTGAGATCGGTCTGAAGCCATGGGATTTCGCTGCGGGTGAACTGCTGGTACGTGAAGCGGGCGGCCTGGTGACAGACTTCACCGGCAACCATGGCTACATGATGTCAGGTAACATCGTTGCAGGTAACCCACGCGTTGTGAAAGCCATGCTGGCGACCATGCGTGAAGAACTGAGCGAAGCGCTGAAGCGCTAAGCACCAAAAAGGCGGATATCATATCCGCCTTTTTTTACGCCGTTAAAACGGTCGTAACCCGCTACTCATCATCGGCTGTGCGCTTTGCCACAGTAACCACCCTGCCAGTACCAGCAGAATCCCACCTGCTAATCCTAATGCCGGCATAATGATTTTCGCCCCGTGCGACATTGCACTGTTTGCCCCTAGCTTTTCAGCTAATCGCCGCGATCGTTGAACTAATAAGCCCATTGCGGAGACCGTGACCGCCGTACCGATGGCCATGGCCACCGCCGAGGCCACACCCCACGCATAAACACCAATCACCTTAGAAAACAGCAGCATCATGATGGCGCCAGAACAGGGACGCATGCCCATGGAGAACACTACCAGCGCCTGGGTTTTCCCGCTCACCGCGCGATCCATCTGTTCAGCACTCGGCAGATGCGCATGACCGCATCCGCAGTGTTCATCATGCTGGTGATGTGGGCGAATGGCGTGAATCTGAATCTTCGCCGACGCGGGACGTAATAGCGGAAGTAATGTACGCAGCGCACGCCAGCCGACCCACACGCCCAACGCCATCACCAGCAGATAACTGCCCTTCTCCAGCCAGTAACTGCCGAGATGCATTTGCCGCGATGAGGTTTGCAATACCACCAGCATCACTGTGACCAAACCAATCGCCACACCGCCTTGTAACAGTGCGGCCAGTAGCGTCAGTTTCATGCTGGTTTTCAGCTTCGCGGGATGCGTCGCCAGGAAGGTGCTGATCACCACTTTGCCGTGCCCTGGGCCCAGCGCGTGCAGCACACCATAAGCCAGGCTAAAAAGCATTAAAGTCACGCCCGCCTGCTGAGGCTGGTCAGCGACTTGTTGCAGGAGTTGGGTCATTTCGCGATTGAGGACTTTCTGCCACAACACGCTTTGCAGCAAAATTTGCGACCAGTGCTGCCACAGGGTATATCCGGCAGCAAGCATCACTATGGCCAGCAACCAAAGCGGCCACAGTCTGCGTGAACGAGAAGGCAGAGAAATCAATGACATGTCAGGGTTACCGTTTGCGCGAATTGCTGACCAAGATCCATGTCTTCCGGCGGCGCATCGGCTTTATCCAGCGACAGCGCATATTGCTTGAGCGAGTCATCCGGTTTGGGGGTGTGTAAGTCTATCTGGCAGTGTGCTTTTACGCCGTCGTCCATGGTTAATGCCTGTGGGTTATCGTAATACATATCAACAAAGTAGCTCGGATCGAAGGTCTGAATACGATACTGTTTCGCACTCAGCGACTGGGGTTCGCCAAACGGCACAATAAACTCCAGCACTGCTTTGTTGCCGTTGCGCGACAAATTGTACTCTTTGGGCAAATTCAGGAACTTCACCCGCGTTTTGTCCTGCCATACCTCTGAGAAGTAATGTTGCCCCAACACGTTCGCCATCACCTGCGCCGCCAGCTTTTTCCATACCACGTCACCGGGTTTCGCTTTGCCGGCATCGTAAAGCAGATCGGCTGAAGTAATTTCATCCATGGTCCACACCATTTTCATGCCTGTCAGGTGATCGTTTTCGCTGACAAACTCGTTTTTCATATCGATAAAGCTGTGCGGATGAGACCAGGCTGCAGCGCTGAACAACAGCGTAAAAGGAATGAGTGCAATTTTCATGTGTTATAAAGTAACAATTCTCAAGTGAAGATTATACTGGTCCAGAAAAACTGTGACCCGCCTAAAAGCTCTGAGCAAAAGTCACGACAAAGTGCAGGGTTACCGCGTGGAGTTAGCTATTCTTAACTCAAAAATGACCCGCGGATAATACTATTGATGAGTTCTGCACCTTCATCTGCACCACTCTTCAGCCGTGCCCAGCGTCGTTGTCATCTGCTATTGCTACTGTTTCTGCCTGCTCCCGCGCTAACGCTTGAAAAGCTCTGCCAGTTAAATGGTGTTGATCCTGCCGTTGCCCGACAGGATATCGCGGATGTCGGTGATGAGATACAGCGCTTCCATCAACTGGAGTTACACCAGATGGTGGATGGCAGCTTCCGCATACATGGGACGGAACTGGACAGGCGGCTCTGCCTGCTCCATTGGCTGCGACGCTCGCTGCGTCTGTCGCAGGATTTCGTCTGCGAACATTTTGCTCCCGTGCTGCGTCAGCGCCTGAAAGTCCTCAATATCGAAAAGGCGCTGTGGGATGAAACCAATCTGCAGGCGTTAATTCAACATTGCAGTCTGCGACTAAGCCGCGATTTCACGCCGCGCGATCGCCTGTTCCTGCAAATCTTTATGAAGTACGCGCTTTGCCAACGGCAAAATGCACTGTTTAATGAAAAACAGCGGGCATGGCTGGCAGCAAAAACCGAGCGTGCTGCCGCAGATGATGTGATTCACCACTGGCAGAAACGCTGCCATTTAGCGCCGGACGTTAGCGAAACCGACTTCTGGACGCTGCTGTTCAGTTTGATTCATGCGCCGGATGGGAATCAGCTTGAAGACCACCAGGCACAGCAGCTCATGCTGGCCGTAGAAGCGTTAATCGCCCGTTTTGAACAGTTGGCACAGACACGCGTCAAAAATCAGCACGAGCTGAAATTGCAATTATTCACGCATCTGGCGCAAGCGCTGGATCGCAGTCACTTTGCCATTGGGATTGATAACAGTGTGGCATTGGACGTGGCACGTCTTTATCCACGTTTACTGCGCACCACCGAACGCGCGCTGTATCACTTTAGCAGTGATTTCGGCACGGAATTTAGCGCGGAGGAAGTGAGTCTGGTGGCAGTGTTGTTCGGTGCCTGGCTGATGCAGGATAGCGCACTGCAGGAGAAGCAGGTACTCCTGTTGACCGGCGCGGATGCGGCAATGGAACAATTACTGGAGCAGCAAATCCGCGAGATAACGCTGCTGCCAATCAACATCACTTATCAGGATATGCTGCACTTTCAACGAGAAGGTGCACCGCGTGACGTGGCGCTGGTGATCACACCCTACGCCACATCGTTACCGTTGTTTTCACCGCCGCTGATCCACGCCGAGCTGCCGCTGAGCTACCATCAGCAGCAGCGCATTCGTCAACTGCTGGAAGCTTAAGCGGCGCGCGGACGAAGGAACAATGCAGGAAGCGCCACCAGTGCCATCACCCAGAACAGATGTCCCTGTAAATGGGTAAACAGCTCACCGCTGATCATCGTCATCACGGCAATCCCGCCGCCCATCGCCAGTGCAGAGTAAAGCGACTGCAATCGAATCACCTCGGCCCCTTTGCGCGCGGCAATAAAGCGCATCGCTGCCAGATGGCATACGGTGAAGCTGCCACAATGCAAAATCTGAGCAGCAATGAGCAGCGGCAGCGCGGTGCTGGATCCCAGCATCACCCAGCGCACTAACGCACAGCAGCAAGAAAGCAGCAGCAAGTCGCGGGCACTCCAGCGACGGAACAGACGATTGCTCAGCGCGAAGATGACGATTTCCGCCATTACGCCCAACGACCATAGATAGCCAATCACCGATGCGGAATAGCCTGCTTCCTGCCACCAGATAGCACTGAAGCTGTAATAAGCTGCATGTGCCCCCTGCATTAGCGTCACGCATAACATAAAGCGCCAGACCGCGTTCTCCCGTAGCATATCGCGCCACGCCGTCCAACCGCCGCTTGCCCCCTGCCGCACATCACCTTGTGGCCGGGTTTTGGGTACTAACATCATGCCGCTAAGCATGGCCAGCAAGCCCACACTCAGCAGTGCCAGAATCGCCTGTGATGACCAGGCACTCACCAGCATCCCCGTCAGCGCAGAGCTAATCACAAACGCCAGCGAACCCCATAGCCGCACCGGGCCATAAGCCAGACCAATTTGCTGCGTCCAGGTCGCTGCCAGCGCATCGCTGAGCGGCACCAACGGCGAGAAAAACAGGTTGAAGCCCACCATGACCAGTAACAGCCATAACCATTGGCCGCCAAACCAGAAACCTAACGCAAAAAGGCACGTCATCAATGCCAGCAGCCGCAACGCCAGAATCAGCTGAGAAGGGTTTTTAACCTGCGAGGCGATCAGCAGGCTACCGACAAATCGCGCCACCATGCCGCAACCGAGCAGTAAGCCGATTTTTTCAGCGTCCAGGCCTATGCCTTTGAGCCAGACGCTCCAGAAAGGTAAGTAGATGCCGTAACAGAAGAAGTAGGTGAAGTAGCTGAGTCCCAGCCATCTGGCCGATCCGATGGTCATTTTGCCTCCCACAGGCATGTCAGCTGCGCCCGCAGCCCATTGGGCCGCTACTTTGTCAGAGGCTTGAACAAAAGTGAAATGAAAGGTCGGGGAATCGCTTTTTCTGCGACAGGCTTCGTATCGGAAATCGTACCTCAGACGCCGTAATAACAAGGTCTGCGTGAACGCTTCATGTGCGGTGTGTGCGGTGTGTGCGGTGTGTGCGGTGTGTGTTGACTCTATACAGCATGGGTCGCGTGCATAAAAAAAGGATGGCAAGCGCCATCCTCTTTAATCACATCAGCATGGTGCCAAATCAGGCATACACAGGCAGACGCGCACAGATATCGAGTACCTTCTGCTTGGTGCGCTCGATGGTCGCTTCGTCGTTGATGTTGTCCAGCACGTCAGCGATCCAGCCAGCCAGCTCACGCACGTCTGCTTCTTTGAAGCCACGGCGTGTCACTGCAGGCGTACCGATACGCACACCGGAGGTCACGAATGGGCTCTTCGGATCGTTAGGTACACTGTTTTTGTTCACAGTGATGTTAGCACGGCCCAGCGCGGCATCCGCTTCTTTACCGGTCAGGTTTTTGCTCACCAGATCGATCAGGAACAGGTGGTTATAAGTACCGCCTGAAACGATGTTGTAGCCACGCTCCAAAAGAACTTCAACCATTGCTTTGGCGTTTTTAGCCACTTGCTGCTGGTAAGATTTGAACTCTGGCTCCATTGCTTCTTTGAACGCCACCGCTTTACCCGCGATCACGTGCATCAATGGACCACCCTGACCACCCGGAAACACCGCAGAGTTCAGTTTTTTGTACAGATCTTCGTCGCCGTTTTTCGCCAGAATCAGGCCACCACGTGGACCCGCGAGGGTTTTGTGGGTGGTTGAAGTCACGATGTGTGCATGCGGAACCGGGTTCGGGTAGACATCAGCGGCGATCAGACCGGCAACGTGCGCCATGTCAACGAACAGGTAAGCGCCCACGCTATCAGCGATTTCGCGCATTTTTGCCCAGTCGCACACGCCAGAGTATGCAGAGAAGCCACCGACGATCATTTTTGGCTTATGCGTTTTAGCCAGTTCAGCCAGTTCGTCGTAGTTGATTTTGCCGGTTTCGTCGATGCCGTAAGGGATGACGTTATACAGCTTGCCTGACAGGTTCACTGGTGAACCGTGCGTCAGGTGACCACCGTGCGCCAGGTTCATACCGAGGATAGTGTCGCCCGGCTGCAACAGCGCAGTGTAAACCGCGAAGTTAGCCTGTGAGCCAGAGTGCGGCTGTACGTTGGCAAAGTCTGCGCCAAACAGCGCTTTCGCGCGATCGATTGCCAGCTGCTCAACGATATCAACGTATTCACATCCGCCGTAGTAGCGTTTGCCCGGATATCCTTCGGCATATTTGTTGGTGAGCTGTGAACCTTGCGCCTGCATAACGCGTGGGCTGGTGTAGTTTTCAGAAGCAATCAGTTCGATGTGCTCTTCCTGACGCACCTTCTCTTGCTCCATAGCCTGCCACAACTCGGCATCATAATCGGCAATGTTCATATCACGCTTTAACATCCGGCATCTCCTGACTAGCTAACTTTTTTAACGGCAGTTTAGGCCCCGGCAAGGGGCGAAGGCCAACAGTGTAAACGGTTTTGACAGGTGACGGTAGCGCCAATCCCCTCTTTTTACGCAAACGATTGGCACGGCGCTGGAACGGGTTTTTTACGCCTTTTTGCAAGCCTGTAAATCACGATATTTGCTCACGCTGGAGAGGAATATTTTTCAGGTTTGTGGGCCAGCTTGCAGCTTCAGCACCTAACCCGCAATCAAAACAGGGGATTTACAGGCTAGATGAACGATCATAAGATGCATTTAAAATACATGTTTAAATTCACTGTGAGGCATTCACCATGCTTGATGCGCAAACTATCGCTACCGTAAAGTCTTCCCTGCCCGCTATTGCTCAGCTTGGCCCGCAACTCACTGGCCACTTCTACCAACGTTTGTTAACGGCACATCCGGAACTGAAAAACGTCTTCAACATGAATAATCAGCGCAGTGGCAATCAGCGTGAGGCGCTGTTTAATGCCATTGTCGCGTACGGCAGCAACCTGGAGAACCTGGCGGTGCTGCTGCCGGCGGTAGAGAAAATTGCACAGAAGCACACCAGCCTGAATATTCAGCCCGCACAATATGCGGTAGTCGGTGAAACGTTGCTGGCCACCATCGAAGAGTTACTCAATCCCGGCGATGACGTCTTACAGGCGTGGGGCAAAGCTTACGGGGTGCTGGCGGATGTGTTTATCCAGCGTGAAGAGGCGATTTATTGCGCCTCAGAAGAGAAAGTCGGCGGCTGGCGTGGCGCGCGTGACTTCCGTATTCGCACCATCAACACTGAAAGCTCAGTAATTAAAAGTTTTGAGCTGGTACCTAACGATGGTCAGCCCGTCGCCGATTTCCTGCCCGGACAATATCTGGCTGTTAGTCTGCGACCTGAAGGAAGCGAAAATATCCAGCATCGCCAGTATTCACTCACCCATCTACCTAACGGTAAATCCTATCGTATCGCAGTGAAGCGCGAGGAACACGGCAGCGTTTCCGGTTGGCTGCACACCCATGCGAAGGTCGGTGATATTGTGCAATGTGCTGCACCGGCGGGTGATTTCTATTTGCAAACAAAGGGAACCGCGCCGATCACGCTGATTTCTGCCGGTGTGGGTCAAACTCCGATGCTGGCAATGTTAGCCAGCCTGGCTGAGCAGCAGTATGCGGGCGCGGTTAACTGGCTACATGCGGCCGAATGTGGTGCACAGCATGCTTTCGCGGATGAAGTGCAAGCCACAGGTGCTCGCCTGCCACATTTCACCAGCCATATCTGGTATCGCGAGCCGGAAAGCGTGGACAGTGGCCGTTTTGATGCGCAGGGATTCATGGACCTCGCAGGCATCTCCAGCCAATTGAATCAGGCCGACCGCCAGTTCTGGCTTTGCGGCCCTCTGCCATTTATGCAGTTTGTCGCGCGGCAGCTGGTCGATGCCGGTATCAGTGCCGATCGTATCCATTATGAAGTTTTTGGCCCGCACAAAGTGCTGTAAACAAAAAAGCCTGCATCATGCAGGCTTTTCAACAGGCTAACGAAGGGGCTTAGATCGCCTCTTCGTCCTCTTCACCGGTACGGATTCGCACCACGCGCGCCACGTCGAACACAAAGATTTTGCCGTCGCCGATTTTGCCGGTCTGCGCGGTATTCATAATGGCTTCAACGCAGGTGTCGACGATGTCATCACCGACCACCATTTCGATTTTCACTTTTGGCAGAAAATCGACCATGTACTCCGCGCCACGATACAGCTCAGTGTGGCCTTTCTGGCGACCAAAGCCCTTCACTTCACTGACCGTCATCCCGGTGATGCCCACTTCAGCCAACGCTTCGCGCACATCATCGAGTTTGAATGGTTTAATAATTGCATCGATCTTTTTCATGACAGATCCTTTTTTCACTCCCTCCATGATGGACGGATAACAAGTAGTATATACCCGTCCTGCTTCAAGTTGCAGAGGGGTTGGCGGCTCTCTTTTCCCCAAATCGCTTGAAGAAGTAAGCTCATCGGGATGCTTTCGTTTGCCGTCTGACTGCAACTCAAATTATTTGGGGTAGTCAATGGATGAATCAATATGCCGCAGCAAGCTACTCTTTAAATTCACTGGCGTCCAGCTCATGGCGTGACAGCAGCTTATAGAATTCTGTACGGTTACGTCCAGCCAGACGCGCAGCGTTAGTGACATTTCCTTTGGTCATTTGCAGCAATTTGCGCAGATAGTTGAGCTCAAATTGATTACGTGCCTCAACAAAAGTCGGCAGCGCCGTATTTTCACCCGCTAACGCCTGCTCAACCAGCGCATCCCCGATCACGGGTGACGTGCTCAGCGCGACACACTGCTCAATCACGTTGACCAGCTGCCGCACGTTGCCAGGCCAACTAGCCCCCACTAAACGTTTCATCGCATCCACAGAGAAGCTGCGCACGAAGGGTTTATGGCGTTCGGCCGATTGGCGCAAGAGATGGTTCGCCAACAGCGGAATATCCTCTGCACGTTCATGTAGTGCGGGAATCTTCAGATTCACCACATTGAGGCGATAGTAGAGATCCTCGCGGAAACTCTTTTTCTCCATCGCTTTGGGCAGATCGCGATGGGTGGCCGAGATGATGCGCACGTTGATATCGACATCCCGATTACTGCCCAGCGGACGCACTTTTCGCTCCTGCAAGACGCGCAGTAGTTTGACCTGCAACGCCTGTGGCATATCACCAATTTCATCAAGAAACAGCGTGCCACCCTCCGCCGCCTGAAACAGCCCTTCACGCGCACTCACGGCACCGGTGAAAGCCCCTTTGGCGTGACCAAACAGCTCAGACTCCAGCAGTTGCTCCGGTAGCGCACCACAGTTAATGGCAATAAACGGCTTGTTTGCACGCGGGCTGGCGGCGTGAATCGCCTGAGCCAGCACTTCTTTTCCGGTACCGCTCTGGCCATTGATTAACACGCTGACGTCGGATTGCGCCACCATGTGCGCTTGATCCAGCAAACGCAGCATCAGTGGATTGCGCGTCACTACCGCTTCACGCCAGGTATCATCACTGACGGGCGCGCGCTGTGCTAACGCTTCATCAATGGCTTTATACAGCGCGTCACGATCCACCGGTTTCGTCAGGAAACTGAATACGCCCTGCTGCGTGGCAGAAACCGCTTCGGGGATCGAGCCGTGCGCCGTAAGAATGATCACCGGCAAACCCGCATGGCGTTTCTGGATTTCGCCAAATAACGCCAGTCCGTCCATTTCATCCATACGCAGATCGCTGATCACCAGATCAACTTTCTCTTTCTGCAACTGGCGCAGCGCATCCGGACCACTTGCGGCGGTGGTCACCTGATAGCCTTCACTGCTTAAGCGCATGCCAAGCAGTTTAAGCAGGCCGGGATCGTCATCCACCAGCAGTAAACGTGCAGACTGTTTCATGGTCACTGATCCTCACTTTGTGCATCACTGGCACCGTGCGATGTATCGCTGCTGTCCGCCGGTTTACGGGACGACAGCTGGCGTTCGATGTCAGTTAAGCGCTCAAGCTTACGCTGAGTCTCCTCCAGTGATTGACGCAGTTTGGTTTGCTGCTGGCGCAGGCTATCCAGCTCAGTATCGTGGCTTTGCTGGAGTGCAGCATAGCGGCTGCGTTCACCGCTTAACGCCAGCTGCGCCGCCTGATTACTACGCCACAACATTAATAACGGACGCACGGAGGCTGGATAGGAAGCGCTGTAGCCGTCTAGCGTATCGACGAACTGACGGCGCTCAAAGGGCGTCACATTGCCATTTGCCAGCAGAATGCCTTGTTTAAAAGCACGCGACCAGCCTTGTACTGGCCAGCGCCGTGCCTCAGCACGCGCTTCCGCTGGGGATAAACGCTCACCACAGTCGATAGCACGCTGCCAGTAGAGGGGGTTGCTCATGGCTGTTGGCGTTTCAATCTTCCACACGTTTTGACAATCGGTCGCCAGATAATCAGGCAGCCGCACTTCTGGCTCAGGAAGATTGGTGCCATCGTGTAACGCGCTGCCCGTGGACGGTGTCTGGCAGGCACTCAAGCCAAATGCCACCAACGCGCAGCTAAAAAGTTTAATCAGGGTGTGTTTCATTAATCAGGCATTCCCGGCGCTGGTCGTCAAAATGATTCGAAAACAGACATCCGCATCCTTGCGCGTTACCAATTGCAAATCGCCCTGCATCCTGCGCAGGCAATCTTTCGCGATGCTTAACCCCAGCCCGCTGCCTTTAACTGGCCCTTTGCGCTGCTGGCTGCCCTGAAAAAAGGGCTCAAAAATCATCGCCTGCTCTTCAGCCGGAATCGGTGTGCCGGTGTTCGCCACCTCAATCCACACCTGGTTGCCTTTCTGTTGGCTCTGCAGCCAGATGTTACCGGATTCGCTGCCGTAGTTCACGGCGTTCGAATAGAGGTTATCGATGACCCTTTGCAGCAATGATGCCTCTGCCAGACAGTGCACCACCTGAAGATCAACATGGGTGGTGATCTGACGTGCACCGGCGGGCAATGAATGGATTTTAACGACCGCATCAACGATGTCATTGATTGCTACCGGCTCCAGCGCCATGGGGCCATCCGCCAGTTTGCGGTTGTAATCCAAAAGTTGTTCGATGAGACGCTGCAAATGGCGGCTGCTGGTATCAAGAATCGCGACCACTTCTTGCTGTTCCGCATTGAGCGGCCCGGCCACCTGATCGGCCAATAATTCCGTGCCTTCACGCAAGCTGGCAAGCGGGGTTTTCAGTTCGTGCGAGAGATGACGCAGAAACTCATGTCGCTGCTCTTCCAGCCAACTTAGGCGCTCGCTCAGCCACACGATGCGCTGACCGAGTGAGCGGATTTCACGCGGACCGCGAAAACTCACGCTGTCACCCAGCGCTTTGCCTTGCCCCAGTCGGTTAATCATCCGTTCAACGCGTTTAACCGGGCCGATGATCATGCCGGTAAACAGCAGCACCAGTGCCAGACTGATCAGAAACAGAATCAGCGCCTGCCAGCCGAAAAACTGGCCGCGATCGGCGATTTCGCGCTGAAGCTGCAAGCCACGCGAAAATACCACTTCACGCGTCGCCTGCACCATTTGCGCATTGGCATCAGAAAAATGTTCGAGGGCCGTTGCGGCTTTTGCCACTGGGTTACCGTTGTCGCACTGCACGCTGGCGAGCTGCGGCAAGGTTTCCTGCAACGCTTTGAAGGAAGGAAGATCCGGCAGGCTATCCGCATGGCTGGTGAGCATCTGACCGTACCGCGTCCACTGCGTCTGATAAAGCTTTTGCAAGGTGGCATCCCCTAACACGCAATATTGACGATAACTGCGCTCCAGCTCGAGCGCCGTGCGCGCCATCGCTTCGCTGCGGCGTACGTCGGTGAAGGTATTGCGATTGGTATCTGCGGCCTGATTACTGAGCGCAGACAAACTTTCCCAGGCTTGCCACGCCAGCACCAGCAATGGCAACAGGACCAGTAAAAAAGCCATCAAGACTAACTGCCGCAGGGATCGGGGAAACAGACGCCATCTCTTCACTACCGCGCATCCTTTAATGTGAGCTGCTGGCATGCTAACGAAGTATCAATAGGGAAGAAAGTACCGAAAGGAAAACGGCAGCCCTTTTGGGCTGCCGTGAGAGCGACGCCGCAGCATCGCTTGCAAAATAGGTGGAGCCTAACTCAACGTTGCGTCCGATGCTTGATAACGTTGCAAAGCAAGCGATTATCGGTTGGGTGGACGGCAGGCTCCGTTTGGTGCGTCATTCGAATTTTATGAGCTCAACCGCAGTGCGGGGCAATCATAGACAGGAGAATGAGCAACGCAGTGAGTATAGCAACTATCGTGCCAGAAATGAAATAGCATTGATTATCAGAGTAATGCGAGGTGTGACGCAGTTTTTTTATGAAAAAGCGGACCGGCTGGTCTGGCGAAAGTGTCGCTGATCAGCAACGAGTTAGAGGATGAAAAATTGATCCAATATAAATCAATAATTTAAATGTCACCATTTAGCGACACATCAATATCGTGTTTGTCGCTAATTTCCGACAATTTTGCGAGCCAGCCAAAGTAGGTCATGGCGTAATGGATTGAGTGAGTGAGTGAGTCTGGACCAGCTGGCTAAAAGAAAGGCCGCCTTGCGGCGGCCTCTGATGCAGTCGGCTAAATTAGCCCAGCTGCTTGCGTGCGTTGCGGAAGATACGCATCCACGGGCTGTCTTCGCCCCACTCTGCTGGGTGCCAGGAGTTGCTCACGGTGCGGAACACACGCTCTGGGTGCGGCATCATAATGGTGACACGACCGCTTTCGTTGGTGACTGCAGTGATACCGTTCGGCGAGCCGTTCGGGTTGGCAGGGTAATTTTCGGTCACTTTACCGAAGTTGTCCACGAAGCGCAGCGCCACCAGACCTTTGCTTTCCAGCTGAGCCAGATGCGCACCGTCACGCACTTCCACGAAGCCTTCACCGTGCGACACGGCGATTGGCATATGAGAACCGGCCATGCCGTCCAGCAGCAACGATGGGCTCGCAGCCACTTCAACCAAGCTGAAACGGGCTTCAAACCGCTCTGACTGGTTACGTACAAAGCGTGGCCACAGTTCGCTGCCCGGAATCAGCTCACGCAGATTCGACATCATCTGGCAGCCGTTACATACGCCCAGCGCCAGCGTCTGTGGACGGTGGAAGAAGTTTTCGAACTCATCACGCACACGGCCGTTGAACAGAATCGACTTCGCCCAACCTTCACCGGCACCCAATACGTCACCGTAAGAGAAGCCACCGCACGCGACCAGCGCCTGGAACTCTTCCAGACCATGGCGGCCCGCCAGCAGGTCACTCATGTGCACATCGACAGCGGTGAAGCCAGCACGGTGGAAGGCAGCGGCCATCTCAACGTGGGAGTTCACGCCCTGCTCACGCAGAACGGCAACACGAGGACGCGCGCCTGTGGCGATCATCGGCGCAGCAACATCTTCCTCTGGCTTGAAGGTCAGATGAACGTTCAGGCCAGGATCGTTGTCGTCTTTCTTCGCTTCGTGCTCCTGATCGGCACAGGCAGGGTTGTCACGCAGACGCTGCATCTGCCAGGTGGTCTCTGCCCACCAGGTACGCAGCGTGGTACGGCTTTCGCTGTACACCGCGCTCTCACCAGAGCGGATGACAAAGCGATCGCCCGGCAGCGCCTGACCAATCACATGCACATTGCTGCTCAGACCATGGTCGGCAAACACTTTCTCAACGGCTGCACGATCAGCGGCATTAATCTGGATCACTGCACCCAACTCTTCGGTGAACAGTGCTGCCAGCGCATCGTTACCCAGCGCGGCGATATCGGCTTCGATACCGCAGTGACCGGTGAAAGCCATTTCTGCCAGTGTTACCAGCAGGCCGCCATCAGAACGGTCATGGTAAGCCAGCAGCTTCTGCTCGGCCACCAGTGCCTGAATGGCGTTGAAGAAGCCCGCCAGTTGCGATGCATCACGTACGTCGGCTGGTTTGTCGCCTAACTGACGATAAACCTGTGACAGCGCGGTAGCACCCAGGGTGTTTGCGCCGTTGCCCAAATCAATCAGCAACAGCAGGTTATCCTGGTCAGCTTGCAGTTGAGGCGTTACGGTGCGACGCACATCTTCTACACGCGCAAAGGCGGTGATCACCAGCGACAGCGGCGAGGTCATCTCACGCTCTTCGGTGCCCTGCTGCCAGCGGGTTTTCATCGACATCGAGTCTTTGCCCACTGGAATCGTGATGCCCAGCGCCGGACAGAGTTCTTCACCAACCGCTTTCACTGCGGCATACAAACCGGCATCTTCGCCTGGGTGACCTGCTGCGGCCATCCAGTTTGCAGAGAGCTTCACGCGCTGCAGGGAACCAATCGAGGTGGCTGCCAGGTTGGTCAGCGCTTCACCGACCGCTAAACGGCCTGAGGCAGCGAAGTCCAGCAAGGCGACTGGAGCACGTTCGCCCAGTGAGAAGGCTTCGCCGTGATAGCTATCCAGGCTGGCGGTGGTCACTGCACAGTTCGCTACCGGGATCTGCCATGGGCCGACCATCTGGTCACGCGCCACCATACCGGTTACCGAACGGTCACCGATGGTAATCAGGAAGGTTTTCTCTGCCACAGTTGGCAGATGCAGTACGCGATTAACGGCATCTGCCACGGTAATGCCGTCACGCACCAGCGCATCGCCTTTGGCCTGCTGAGTGGCAACATCACGCGTCATCTTCGGCGTTTTGCCCAACAGCACGTCCAGCGGCATGTCGATAGGGTTGTTATCGAAGTGGCTATCCGCCAGGTTCAGGTGCAGCTCTTCGGTGGCTTCACCGATCACCGCATAAGGTGCACGCTCACGCTTACACAGCTCGTCAAACAGCGCCAGTTGAGCCGGTGCCACCGCCAGTACATAACGTTCCTGGGATTCGTTACACCACACTTCCAGCGGGCTCATGCCTGGCTCATCGTTGAGGATGTCACGCAGGTTGAAGTTGCCGCCACGGCCACCATCACTCACCAGCTCTGGCATCGCGTTAGACAGACCGCCAGCACCGACGTCGTGGATGAACAGAATCGGGTTGGCTTCGCCCAGCTGCCAGCAACGGTCGATCACTTCCTGGCAGCGACGCTCCATTTCCGGGTTGTCACGCTGGACAGATGCAAAATCCAGATCCGCATCAGACTGACCAGAGGCCATTGAAGAGGCTGCTCCGCCGCCGAGGCCAATGTTCATCGCGGGCCCGCCGAGCACGATCAGTTTCGCGCCGACGACGATCTCACCCTTCTGCACGTGGTCAGCACGGATGTTACCAATACCGCCCGCCAGCATGATCGGCTTATGGTAGCCACGCAGTTCTGAGCCATTATGGCTGTTCACGCGCTCTTCATAAGTACGGAAGTATCCGTTCAGTGCAGGACGGCCAAATTCGTTGTTGAACGCTGCGCCGCCCAGTGGGCCTTCAGTCATGATATCCAGCGCGGTAACAATACGCTCCGGCTTACCAAAATCTTCTTCCCACGGCTGTTCAAAACCCGGAATACGCAGGTTGGAAACGGAGAAACCGACCAGGCCTGCTTTCGGCTTCGCGCCACGTCCCGTTGCGCCTTCATCACGGATTTCACCACCGGAACCGGTCGCAGCACCTGGCCACGGGGAAATCGCGGTCGGGTGGTTATGGGTTTCCACCTTCATCAGGATATGCGCCTCTTCCTGATGGAAGGTGTATTCGCCCTTCTGCGCATCGGCGTAGAAGCGGCCCACTTTTGAACCTTCCATCACCGCGGCGTTGTCTTTATAAGCAGACAGAACGTGCTCAGGATTGTGTTCAAAGGTGTTTTTGATCATTTTAAACAGCGACTTCGGCTGTTTTTCACCGTCGATAATCCAGTCGGCGTTGAAGATTTTATGACGGCAGTGCTCTGAGTTTGCCTGAGCAAACATATAGAGCTCGATGTCGTTCGGATTGCGGCCCAGTTTGGTGAAGGCATTCAGCAAATAGTCGATTTCGTCATCGGCCAGTGCCAGGCCAAGCGTGGTGTTGGCCTGTTCCAGTGCAATGCGACCGGCACCCAGCACATCAACGCTTTTCAGCGGCTGTGGTTCATGGTGTGCGAACAACTGCTGCGCATCATTCAGGTCACCGAACACGGTCTCCATCATGCGGTCATGCAGCAGGCTAGCCAGCTGTTGCCATTGCGCTTCCGTCAGCTGCGGCGCCTGCACATAGAAAGCCATACCGCGTTCGAGGCGGATAACCTGGGGCAGATCGCAGTTGTGCGCGATATCGGTGGCTTTTGATGACCACGGAGAAATGGTGCCGGGACGCGGCGTCACCAGTAACAAACGCCCTTGTGGCGCGTGCTCGGCGAGAGAAGGACCGTATTTCAGCAGACGTTGCAGGCGGGCATGTTCATCCGCACTGAGCGGTGCACTGACATCGGCAAAATGGACGTACTCGGCGTAAATATCACTCACTGGCAGGTGAGCGTCCTGAAAGCGGGTCAGCAGTTTGTTTACACGAAATGCCGACAGAGCGGGCGAACCACGCAGAATTTCCATCATCAAAGATCTCTCGTCTTCGAAGCGCCGGGCGACGCTTCATTGGGCGCAACAGGGGAAAACGGGCGGTATTATAGAGAAACAGCACGGGTTACGAAACCGTTTGCGCATAAAATCTGGCACTCAGCATTTGGCTGAATTTTGCACAATTCTTGCTATATAAGTTGCCCTGCTGCACTTTGTTGCGCAAAATGCCCCTCGCTCTGGGAGTAAAAACAACACAAATACTGCCTTTAAAAGACAGAGGCCTGTGAGCCATTACGAGACAACTATTTGAAACGCCTGAAAATAAACTATCTGTTTATCGGTCTGATCACCGTGCTGCTTGCGCTGGCACTGTGGCCTTCCATCCCCTGGTACGGGGGCGGAAAAGACGCGTTATCACAGATTAAATCACGAGGAGTGCTGCGCATCAGTACCGTCAACTCCCCGCTGACTTACTACACCATCAATAATGCACCAGCCGGTATGGATTACGAGCTGGCGAAACGCTTCGCCGATTATCTTGGCGTCAAACTTGAGGTTACGGTGCGTCCGAACCTCGGCGATCTGTTTGACGATCTGGATGATGGTAAGGCGGATTTGCTGGCCGCCGGGTTGATCTACAACGGTGAACGCCTTGCCCACTATCAAAGTGGACCGAGCTACTACTCTGTTTCGCAGCAGTTGGTGTACCGCATTGATAAGCCACGGCCGAAGAATCTCGGCGATTTGAAAGGCCGCCTGATTGTGCAGTCCGGTTCGGCATATCTGTCAACTTTACGTTCCGCAAAAGCTGACAGCTATCCCGATCTCGATTGGGCGATTTCTACCGATCAGGGACAGAAAGCGCTACTGGAAGCCGTCGCCGACGGCAAGCTGGATTACACCGTGGGCGATTCGGTCACCATCGGCTTATTGCAGCGCATCCATCCGCAGCTGGCCGTAGCATTCGACATCACCGATGAAGAACCGGTCACCTGGTATCTGCCACGCAGTGATGATGACAGTCTGAATGCGGCAATGCTCGACTTCTACAGCCAGATGGGCGAAGAAGGCACAATGGCGCGCCTCGAAGAGAAGTATCTCGGTCACGTTGGCACTTTTGATTACGTGGATACCCGCACCTTCCTGCGCGCGATTGATAACACGTTGCCGGATATCAAACCGCTGTTTGAGAAATACGCGGCGAGCATGGACTGGCGTCTGCTGGCAGCCATCTCTTATCAGGAGTCGCACTGGAATCCGCAGGCGACCTCACCGACCGGCGTGCGCGGCATGATGATGTTGACGCGTAACACCGCTGACAGCCTCGACGTCAACGATCGCCTTGATCCTGAGCAGAGCATCCGTGGCGGCAGCGAATACCTGCAACGTATGATGGAGAAGGTGCCGGACACCATCCCTGATGATGAGCGCATCTGGTTTGCATTGGCGGCGTACAACATGGGCTATGCGCACATGCTGGATGCCCGCAAGCTGACGGCCAAACAAGGCGGTAATCCTGATAGCTGGGCCGATGTCAAACAGCGTCTGCCGATGCTAAGCCAGAAGCGTTATTACGCGCAAACCTCCTACGGTTACGCGCGCGGCCATGAAGCTTACAACTATGTCGAGAACATCCGTAAGTATCAGATCAGTCTGGTGGGATATCTGCAGGAGCAGGAGAAGCGCATCGCTCAGCAGTCGGCGCTGGAAGCGGAATTGGGCGCCGGTTACCCGGCGGTCGAACCTAAGATTGCGATGAACTAACCTTCGCGCTGCGCCTGGCGCAGCGCTTTCTTTTGCTCACGGCGCATGCGGAAGAAGTCACTCAACATTCCGGCACACTCTTCTGCCAGCACACCGCAATCAATCTGAATCTGATGATTCATACCTGGATGACCAATCACGTCCATGAGCGAGCCCGCTGCGCCCGTTTTCTCATCCTTTGCGCCATAGACAAGCCGCGTAATGCGACTGTGCACCATCGCACCGGCGCACATCACGCAGGGTTCCAGCGTCACATACAACGTGGTATCAAGCAGGCGATAGTTTTCGAGGATTTTGCCGCCCTGCCGCAGCGCCATGATTTCGGCATGCGCGGTCGGGTCGCACTGACCAATCGGTCGATTCCAGCCTTCGCCAATCACTTTATCACCCTGCACTAATACCGCGCCGACCGGCACTTCGCCCTGTTCCCACGCGCGACGCGCCAGCTCCAGCGCATGGCGCATCCAATATTCATCAGTTTGTGGGTTCACCGGGCAGCTCCTGCGGATTTAAAGGCGGCGCATTATAGACGGAATCGCCGCATGATTCACTCCAGCTGTTGCAGCTCACCGCGAGGTGTCACCCGCCAGCGATGCTGGCAGAAGAACAGCAGCGGGTTATCCTGTTTACTGTCGCTGTAACCGCTGTAGAGTTGCAATGGTGTACCAATCTTCTCTTCGAGTTGAGCGACCTTCTCATGCCCGAGGCAACGCATGGCCAGCACGCGTCCCCCTAAACCGGGTTGCATCTGACTGGCAATCAGCTGTACGCGCGGCAAGAAGGCTGAATCAAAATAAACCTGCTCCACCAGCGATTGCGGCGAACCGGTGATCAACCACACATCCGCATCATCGCTGCTGAGATAATCGGTCAGACGTTGTTGCACCACCGGAAAAGCGGTAACACGCTGACGGAACCAAGTCGCGAACTCCGCTTCACGCTGGCGCAGGTGTTGCTCACTGTGGCCGAAGGTAATGGCCCACAGCAGCAAGCTCATCGGCCAGCGTGCGGCGCGTCCTTTAAACAGCATTCCCAGGCCAATCACCGGCAACAGCGGCACCACCAGCAACAGGTTGATCGGCTGGCGTCGCAGCAGATAACGCATAAAGGTGCCAAACATGTCCTGCTGATGCAGCGTGCCATCCAGATCGAAAAACACCACGCGGCGTTGCGTACCCTTTGTCAAACTCCTCTCCTTATCTTTCCTTTCTACGGCTTGCCCTACAGTGTAGCCAGCTTCAACGGCAGGGGCGAAAGCAGTCATTTTTAATTCCAATGGCCACAATGCCAGCTGAATAGTTTATTCTTTGTGTCGGCGTGCTGTCATTAAAACCTGATGGTGCGAAAAGAGACTAAGCTCAAGCGGGATTAGATGGATTAAGGATCGAACATGAGTTCATTGCTGCGAATTCGCCAGCTCTACCCTCGACTGGCGCTAAATGAGCGTCGGCTGGCGGATTTTTTGCTGTCGCAGCCGGATCGGGCACGGCATCTGAGTTCACAAAAACTGGCTGAGGAATCGGGCGTCAGCCAGTCGAGCGTGGTGAAGTTTGCCCAAAAATTGGGCTATAAGGGATTCCCTGCGCTGAAACTGGCACTGAGTGAGTCGCTGGCGGATCGCGACGCCATCACCGTGCACAATCATATTCTTAGCGACGATCCCCTCAAAGTGGTCGGCGAAAAATTACTGACTGAGAAGATTTCCGCTATCCGCGCCACGCTGGATATCAACAGCGAAGAGAAATTGCTGCAAACCCTGCAATTGCTGAAAAACGCCAACCGCATTCTGCTTGTGGGCATCGGCGCTTCAGGGTTGGTGGCGAAAGATTTCTCATGGAAGCTGATGAAGATTGGCATCAACGCGGTAGCCGAGCAGGATATGCATGCTTTACTGGCGAGCGTGCAGGCGATGGCACCGGGGGATGTGCTGCTGGCGATTTCCTATACCGGCGAGCGGCGTGAGATTAACCTTGCGGCACAGGAAGCCGCGCAGCTGGGGGTCGACGTGCTGGCGTTTACCGGCTTTACCCCCAACTCGCTGCAACAGTGCGCTTCCATATGCTTGTACACCGTTGCCGAGGAGCAAAGCACGCGCAGTGCCGCAATCTCATCCACCAGTGCACAATTAGCGTTGACTGACCTGCTGTTTATGGCGTTGGTACAAAACGATCCAGAACGCGCTTCAAGCCACATAAGGCACAGTGAAGAACTGGTCAAAAAACTGGTGTGATACAAAAAAAGCCGTCATTCGGCCTTTTTACTTTGCGAAGCAGAATCGTGACGACAGGCCTGGCGGCTCGCATGCTGCAAGTTATGCAGGCACTCATCGCATAAAGCGGCATCATCAGACATCCAGCGAGCCAGCCACCCTCGCGCAACTCCACACTGAATGCATTGCTGCTTTAAAAACATTTCTTTCAACGAGTTAATTTTTATCATGGTGCTTACGACAAACATTTATGCGGATAATTACCGCACAAAATGATAACTCGGAGTATTCCTAATTCCTATCTAACCTTTGATGAATTTTGCTTGAGTGACGCAATCCTCGCTTTGTTTGATCCCGCGCAATAAACCATGCGACCTTATAAGCCGGTTTTATGATAAGGTGCGCGCCTTCTTTCTCAGGCTAACGGCGATCATGGCTTTACTCATTACGGCGAAATGCATCAATTGCGATATGTGCGAACCTGAATGCCCGAACCAGGCCATCAGTTTAGGTGAGGCGATCTATGAGATTGATGTCGACCGCTGCACCGAATGCGTGGGCCATTATGATGTGCCGACCTGCCAAAGCGTCTGCCCGATTGATAACACCATCATTTCTGACCCACAGCACCCGGAAACCCGTGAGGCGCTGTGGGAGAAATTTGTCGTGTTGCACCCTTAGTCTTCGATGATCACCGTTGCGCAGGCGTAGTGGCGCTCATCGGCCAGCGTGACATGCACATGTTTCACGCCCAACTGGCTGGCAATCACTTTTGCCTGTTCGAAAAAGCGTAAGCCCGGTTTGCCAAGCGCGTCGTTGTACACTTCGAATTGATTAAAGGCCAGACCACCGCGAATGCCTGTACCAAAGGCTTTGGCCGCCGCTTCTTTCACCGCAAAACGTTTGGCAAGAAAGCGCACCGGTTGCTGGTGCGCCTGATATTGCTGCCACTCGGCTTCGCTCAAGACGCGACGCGCCAGACGATCGCCGGATCGCTCAATCACACCGGCAATACGTTCGATTTCAACGATGTCGCTGCCGAGTCCGAGAATCGCCATTAACGACGCGCTTCCCGCATCAGCTGCTTCATCTCTGACACCGCATCCGCCAGGCCACTGAACAGCGCACGGCCAATGATGGCGTGACCAATGTTTAGCTCATGCATCTCCGGCAGTTCCGCGATGGGTTGCACGTTGTGATACGTCAGACCGTGACCGGCGTTAACCTTCAAACCGAGGCTGGCTGCAAACGTGGCCGCTTTGCGAATACGAGACAGCTCGGCTTCACGCTCCAGCCCTTCCGGTGCTTCCGCGTAGGCGCCGGTGTGGATCTCAATGTAGGGTGCGCCGCTGGCAACGGCCGCTTCAATCTGGCGATGATCGGCATCGATAAACAGCGACACCAGAATACCCGCTTCGCTCAGCAGGCGAACTGCAGCATTGATTTTGTCCTGCTGACCCGCCACATCTAATCCGCCTTCGGTGGTCACTTCCTGGCGCTTTTCTGGCACCAAACACACGAAGTGCGGCTTGATATCACAGGCAATGTCGATCATCTCATCGGTCACCGCCATCTCCAGATTCATGCGCGTCTGGATGGTATCGCGCAGAATTCGCACATCACGATCGGTGATATGACGACGATCTTCACGCAGGTGCACAGTGATGCCATCTGCGCCCGCCTGTTCAGAAACAAACGCCGCCTGGACTGGATCGGGATAATTCGTGCCACGTGCGTTACGTACGGTGGCGATGTGGTCAATGTTGACCCCTAACAGCAACTCAGCCATGACAATCCTTAAATAGGTTCAGTGTGTTTGCAGTGTACCGTGCTGAGCATATCAGGCGGTACGACCAGCGCTAGTCGTTTGCCACATCGGGCTTCTTTTTGGGCACAAACTGGCGAAACAGTTCCTGGCTCTTCAGCGGTTTACCGCCCAGATAAGGCTTGAGCGCCATACGCGTGAAGCGCTTGGCAGCACGCAGGCTGTCAGCATCGGGAAACTCGCGTTCCCACAGCGCACGCAACTGGCGACCGGTAAAACTGCGTTGGTTCACCACCAAGCTGGCGATAAACCCCTTCTCTTCACGATAACTGTACGTCATGCCGTCATCGATCTCTTCACCACTGCCCGCACAGTGCAGGAAATCCACGCCGTAACCCAGGTGGCCCAGCAGCGCCAGTTCAAAGCGACGCAGCGCCGGTTCAGGCGTGCCACTGCCTGCGGCCAGCATCTGGATGCAATGGAGATAGTCAAAGAAGAGGTCGGAGAAAGGAATTTCCTGCTCAAGCACGCGAGACAGCAGTTCGTTAACGTACAACCCGCAGTAGAGCGTGATGCCACTGAGCGGTAAGGCCAGCGACACCGCTTCGGCGCTGCGCAGCGTTTTAACTTCGCCACGTCCACCCCAGCGCACCAGCAGCGGCGTGAAGGGTTGGAGTGCACCTTTGAGTTGGGAACGGCGCGAGCGTGCGCCTTTGGCCAGGACGCGGACGCGCCCTTCGCTTTCGCTGAACAGATCGAGCAGGAGGCTGGTTTCGCTGTAAGGGCGACTATGCAGCACAAAGGCGCGTTGCCAGCCTTCCATCAATTATTCGTCTGTATAGCCCAGGCTGCGCAGTGCACGTTCGTCATCCGCCCAACCCGATTTCACTTTAACCCACAGTTCGAGATGCACTTTTGCCTCAAACATCTCTTCCATGTCTTTACGCGCTTCAATACCGATGGTTTTAATCTTGGCGCCTTTGTTGCCAATCACCATCTTCTTCTGCCCTTCGCGCTCGACGAGGATCAGACCGTTGATGTCATAGCCACCACGATCGTTAGAGACGAATTGTTCGATTTCCACGGTCACTGAGTAAGGCAGTTCCGCACCGAGGAAGCGCATCAGTTTTTCACGGATGATCTCAGACGCCATAAAGCGCTGTGAACGATCGGTGATGTAATCTTCCGGGAAGTGATGGTCAGATTTCGGCAGGCATTTACGCGCGATAGCGGCAATGGCATCAACGTTCTTACCGCTTTCCGCCGAGATCGGTACAATCTCAAGGAAGTTCATCTGCTGGCTCAGGAACTGCAGGTGTGGCAGCAGAATGGTTTTATCCTGAATGTTATCGACCTTGTTAACCGCCAGCACCACCGGTACTTTGCCGTCGCGCAGCTTGTTCAAGACCATTTCGTCGTCCGGCGTCCAGCGGGTGCCCTCAACAACAAAAATCACCAGCTCCACATCACCAATTGAGCTGCTGGCAGCACGGTTCATCAGGCGGTTAATCGCCCGCTTCTCTTCCATGTGCAGCCCGGGAGTATCCACGTAAATCGCCTGATAAGCGCCTTCAGTGTGAATACCCATGATGCGGTGACGCGTGGTTTGCGGTTTACGCGAGGTGATCGACACTTTCTGCCCCAGTAATTGGTTCAGTAAGGTGGATTTGCCAACGTTAGGTCGGCCAACAATCGCGATAAAGCCGCTGTGTGTTTCGATTTCGCTCATTCGAGTCCTGACTTGAGCAGCGTCGCTGTCGACGCTGCGATATGACTATGTATTTTATTCGAGACCAAGCTTAATTAATGCCTGTTCAGCGGCAGCTTGCTCTGCTTTACGGCGGCTGGAACCTACACCCACCACCGGTTCTGCCATGCCACTCACCTGACAGTGAATGGTGAATTCCTGATCGTGGGCTTCGCCACGCACCTGCACCACCAGATAAGAAGGCAGCGGCAGGTGACGCCCTTGCAGAAACTCCTGCAGACGCGTTTTTGGATCTTTTTGCTTATCACCCGGGCTGATTTCATCAAGGCGATTTTGGTACCAATCGAGAATCAGTTTCTCAACGGTTTGAATGTTGCTGTCGAGGAAGATACCGCCAATCAGCGCTTCAACCGTATCAGCAAGAATCGATTCGCGACGGAAACCGCCACTCTTCAACTCGCCCGGTCCAAGACGTAAACATTCGCCAAGTTCAAACTCACGCGCCATCTCTGCCAGGGTATTGCCCCGCACCAGCGTAGCGCGCATGCGGCTCATGTCACCTTCATCCACACGTGGGAAGCGGTGATAAAGCGCATTGGCAATCACATAGCTGAGAATGGAATCGCCAAGAAACTCAAGACGTTCATTGTGCTTACTGCTGGCACTGCGGTGAGTCAATGCTTGCTGCAGTAGTTCCGGATGAGTAAAAGTGTAGCCCAGTTTGCGCTGCAGCTTGTTAATAAGGATGGGGTTCATGCGATTCCAGTTATTCTGTGCGTCTGTAACTCTGCATACGAAACAGGGCTGAGGTTCCAACACGTTCTGTTTCGTTTGCAGTGGCCCCCCGAAAGAGGCCAACCGTGTTGCCCACCGCAGTGGGCATAATGCTTAGTGGATTCCGCCGATGCGACTTAAGCGCACGCCCGTTGGCCACTGTCCTTCTTGTTTCTCAAAGCTCATCCAGATAGCCACCGCTTTACCGACCAGATTCTTCTCAGGCACAAAGCCCCAGTAACGGCTGTCGGCGCTGTTATCGCGGTTATCACCCATCATGAAATATTGCCCTTCCGGCACGATCCACGTGGATTGCGGCTGACCCGGCTGCTGATAATACATGCTTGCCTGGCTCTGCGCTTCGTTTACTAACAGGATATCGTGTGTCACCGTGCCCAACGTCTCTTTACGTGTTCCCAGACGCAGGCCGCCCTTCATGGTTTCGCCCTGTGGTGCTTCAAAGAAGCCGTTGCCGGTTTCATTGCCATCAAAGCCGCTGAAGGTTTGAATGAAGCGGCTTGGCTCCACGTTGGTATAGGTGATCGGCAACGCGGTATCGCATTTGCCCGTGCCACAACCCGGGTTAACCGTCAGCGTTTTACTGTAAGGATCAAACACCACTTTGTCGCCCGGCAGACCGATCACACGTTTAATGTAATCGACGCTCGGATCTTTCGGGTATTTAAACACCGCCACATCACCACGCTGCGGATGACCCGTTGGGATCAGCGTGGTTTGAGTAATCGGATCTTTGATTCCGTAAGCAAACTTCTCCACCAGAATAAAATCACCAATCAGCAACGTCGGCATCATGGAACCTGATGGGATCTGGAACGGCTCAAAAATAAATGAGCGAACGATCAGTACCACTGCCAGCACCGGGAACACCGATGCCGCCGTTTCTACCCAGCCTGGCTGAGCCGCCACTTTGGCCAGCGTTTTGCCGTCCAATGTGTTGCCCGCCTGCGCTTGTGCAGCTGCCTGCTTAGCACGACGCGCCGGAGCCCACTTAAAGCGATCGATACACCAGATAACACCCGTTATAAGCGTGGCGATCACCAGAATCAGGGCGAACATATTAGCCATTAAAGTTCCTTATTTGCTGTCTTTACCGACATGCAGAATGGCAAGGAATGCTTCCTGCGGCAGCTCAACGTTGCCGACCTGCTTCATTCGCTTCTTACCGTCTTTCTGCTTCTGCAACAGTTTCTTCTTACGGCTCACGTCACCGCCATAGCATTTCGCCAGGACGTTTTTACGCAGCTGCTTGACCGTTGAGCGAGCGATAATGTGGTTGCCGATTGCCGCCTGAATCGCAATATCGAACTGCTGACGTGGGATCAGATCTTTCATCTTCTCCACAAGGTCGCGGCCACGATACTGAGAGTTATCACGGTGGGTAATCAGCGCCAGCGCATCAACACGTTCTGAGTTAATCATCACGTCGACACGCACCATGTCAGAGGCCTGGAAACGTTTAAAGTTATAGTCCAGCGATGCGTAGCCGCGAGACGTTGATTTCAGACGGTCGAAGAAGTCGAGTACCACTTCTGCCATCGGGATTTCATAGGTCAGCGCAACCTGTTTACCGTGGTAAACCATGTTGGTCTGCACACCGCGTTTCTCAATACACAGGGTGATGACGTTGCCGAGGAATTCCTGCGGCAGCAGCATATGACACTCGGCGATCGGTTCGCGCAGTTCTTCAATATTGTTCAGCGGTGGCAGCTTCGAAGGGCTGTCAACATAGACTGTCTGGCCGTCAGTGGTGATGACTTCATAAACTACCGTTGGCGCTGTAGTAATCAGGTCGAGATCGTATTCACGCTCCAGACGTTCCTGAATGATCTCCATGTGCAGCAGACCGAGAAAGCCGATGCGGAAGCCGAAGCCCAGCGCCGTTGAGCTTTCTGGCTCATAGAACAGTGAGGCATCGTTGAGGCTCAGTTTGCCCAGCGCATCACGGAACGCTTCATAGTCATCAGAGCTGATCGGGAACAGGCCAGCATATACCTGTGGCTTCACTTTCTTAAAGCCTGGCAGGACATGTTCAGCAGGATTGCGTTGCAGCGTAAGGGTGTCACCGACTGGCGCGCCCATGATGTCTTTGATAGCGCAAACCAACCAGCCCACTTCACCGCAGTTCAGTTCATTACGGTCAACCTGTTTCGGTGTAAAGATACCTAAGCGATCAGCGTTATAGGTCTGACCGGTGCTCATCACCTTCACTTTGTCGCCTTTACGCAGCGTACCGTTCTTGATACGAATCAGTGACACAACGCCCAGGTAGTTATCGAACCATGAGTCGATGATCAGCGCCTGCAGTGGGCCTTCCGGATCACCTTCCGGTGGTGGGATATCACGCACCAGACGCTCAAGCACATCCGGAACGCCAACGCCGGTTTTCGCCGAACAGCGCACGGCATCAGCCGCATCAATACCAACGATATCTTCAATCTCTTCCGCCACGCGCTCAGGATCGGCCGCAGGCAAGTCGATTTTGTTCAGAACCGGTACCACTTCCAGATCCATTTCCATTGCGGTGTAGCAGTTCGCCAGCGTCTGTGCTTCAACGCCCTGACCTGCATCGACCACCAGCAAAGCCCCTTCACAAGCCGCTAAAGAGCGGGAAACTTCATAGGAGAAGTCAACGTGGCCGGGAGTATCGATAAAATTGAGCTGGTAAGTTTCACCGTTCAGCGCTTTGTAATCGAGCGTGACGCTTTGCGCTTTGATGGTAATGCCGCGCTCGCGCTCCAGATCCATAGAATCCAGAACCTGCGCCGCCATCTCACGATCGCTGAGGCCACCACAAATCTGAATCAAGCGGTCAGAGAGCGTTGATTTGCCGTGGTCGATGTGTGCGATGATGGAGAAATTTCGTATGTGCTTCATTTATATGAATATCTTCACGTAAAAAATCAGTGGAAAACTTGAGCACAGACACATTCAGGAAAGTGAGCTTTACCCGGAATCCTGTCAGCCTCATTAATGACGACGCATATTACACTGTTAACGCCGCGCGTTAAAGAATGGAACTGTGGGGAATCGCAACAGATTTCAGCGGGTAAGCCTAAATGAAAAAGCCGCGCATTGCGCGGCCCTGGCAGGGATCAACCTTCATTTTCTACGCGCATGGCATCGGGCGGTAACGCAACGCTGAGGATGATCGGCTGAAAGGCTTCCCGATGACCGAACACGCTGGAAACCCCTTTAGCCACAATAAAGCCACCGATGCCGCCTAACAGTGCACCGCAGGCCGCCGCCAGATCGCTGTGGAACAGCATCTGAAACAGACCTGCCACTAAAAACAGGCCAAACAGCGGCGTCATGTAAACCAGCAGCGCTGAACCCAGCAGACTGCTTTCACGGATACCCAATTCAATGCGCTGTCCGGGCTGTAAAGGCTCCGGGCTGGCAATGGTCATGACATGAGCATTTTTCGGCCCAAGTTGATTGAGCGCGTGGCTGCCGCAGCCTTTGCGGGCTGAACAGCTGTTACAGGAGGTTTTCGCTTCCGAGTGCAGCGTGGCAATGCCTTTTTCCCACGCCACCACGGTGGCCCATTCTCTCATCATTTTTGTGCACCTGAATCTATGCTGTCCGCGATACGTTTGGCCGTTGCAGGCGGTAATTCGCCCACCACGGTGATTTCACGATTATCGCGCACTTCTGTCTGCACCGTACGACGCCCAGTGCGCAATGACTGCGGCACACTGCTTTTATCGGCAGGCGTAATGTTGATAGCAAAGCTAAATAAGCCATCGCTGTACAGACGAGATTCTACGGTTTTATTCATGGCTGGCATATTGCGGCGACTCTGCGAAATCAGTGTCATACCCGCTGGCAACCAGCCTGGCTGCCAGCTGAGCTGCACTTTATCGCCCGCCGGTAATGACAGCGTTGGCGGCAGATTGGCTTTTTCCAGCCCCTGCATCAGATTACGCACGCCTTCATCCACCGCAAAGCTGATGACACGGAACTGCTCCAGCGTTTCACCATCACGATCCAGCAAATCAATGCGTAGCGGCAATTTAGTATCAACATCCAGCCACACGACATAGCTGTAGCGCGTGCCATCACGCGACACGATGCGCACCACTTCGCACATTTGATCGGCCATACGTGAACGTCCTACCGGAATAAAATCGTAGGCATCACCAAGGCGGGAGAAATCAGCAAACATCAATGCAGGCAGCGCATCAATAATGTGATTGCCCGGTAGTGAGAAAGGATCAAGTCCAGGCTCGAAGTAGCTGATGTCATTGCCACGTTGAATCACTTCACGACGCGGCCCATCCATCTGCAACAGTTGGGCAAAGATACGATTATCGATAACTGCATGACGATAGCGCAGAGATTCAATGCCAAGACGAGAGACATTGATGTAGGCGAATTCGTAGTTGAGGTTCTGGCTTGCCTGCTCCATCTGCTGTAACAACGCCCCGGAAGCAGATGTCTGCGCCGGGGCGGTGGAGGACCAAAGCAGGCTGCCTGCCAGCAGGCTAACGGCACACCAAAGTTGCTTCATTACTGCTGTTGAGTTCCTAACGACTGATTTCCGGGAACATTAGCTTGCGCCTGCTGTGGATCATTCTTTTCATCGAACTGGACCTGATCAGCATGCAGACGGCGTTGCAGTTCATAGTCCTGCAGCATGGCATTCACACGACGACGCTGTTCCTGTACCTGCTGGTTAGAGCTATTGGTGTCAAACGCGTCAGAAGGGACGCCAAGACTGACAGGAGAAGCTTTACCCATCATCGGCAGCGTATTAAACGCTGGAGAATCTGAGGTTTCCGTTGCACTGCTGCCAGGCTGAGTATTGTAGTGCTGAACACCCACAATCACGGCCAGCGAGACACAGGCAGCCACACCAATCTGCGCCAGTTGTGCAGTCCAGGTGCCGCCAAGACGCCAGAACGGCATTTTCTCCCAGCGTGATGGCTCAGGCTGCGCTTCAGGAATCAGCGGAGTCACTTTGCGCAATGGCTCATTTTCAATGGCCGCTGCAACACGCGCGGAGATATCAAAATGCAGCACTTCACCGACATCACCTCGTAAGGTGTCGCGGATTAGATGGTAGCTCTCCCAGCTTTTTTGAAGATCTGCATCCTTCGACAACGACGCCAGCAGCTCGTTATCGAGAGTTTCACCATCCATTAAAGCGGAAAGTTTTTCTTTCTGCATGCTTTGGTACCCTTCCAGTAGCCGTTATCACTGACGTTGGATAAGCGGTTGAACTTTATTATCAATGGCCTCTCGGGCACGGAAGATACGCGAACGAACCGTACCCACCGGGCAATCCATGATGGCGGCAATCTCTTCGTAACTTAAACCATCCAACTCCCTGAGGGTGATGGCCATACGCAGATCTTCGGGAAGCGCCTCAATGGTCCGAAAAACAATTTGTTTCAGTTCCTCTGACAACATTAAGTTCTCAGGGTTCGAAATTTCTTTTAATGCTCCCGCACTTTCGAAATTTTCTGCATCGATAGCATCCACATCGCTGGATGGCGGACGACGCCCCTGAGCCACTAAATAGTTTTTTGCTGTATTCACCGCAATGCGGTACAGCCATGTATAAAAGGCGCTATCGCCACGGAAAGATTCCAGTGCGCGATACGCTTTAATAAAGGATTCCTGAACCACATCAGGCACATCGCCTGAAGGGACATAACGTGAAACCAGGCTCGCCACTTTATGCTGGTATCGAATCACCAGTAAATTAAATGACTTTTGATCTCCCTTCTGAACCCGCTCAACGAGAACCTGATCCGTTAACTGCTCGCTCATCCGAGGTAATGTCTCCCCAAATCTCTTTTTATGCGTAAGTGAACTGCCAGCACATCTCATTGTTCTGAGCAAGCATGCGCTTAGAGTCATATGTTGGCCTGAAGTTCACCACGACCAGATATTTTCCGTATCGGAACCACGACATCATTGTTGTTGATTGTCTTTCAGTGTAGCGACTGGCTACGCCGTTGGCGTCATTTGCGGCACCGATAATCGCTGGGAGAGTACCCTATGACGCCCTAATTTTCACCTTTATTACCTGAATTTTCAGAGTGTTTGGTATAAAAAACACGATGTGCTTATTTGCGGACATAACTTACTGAAATCGCGTGATTATGTCGCCGCCCTGGATAATTTTACCGCGTAATTTGTTCAAAATACTTCACAGGACCGGCTTCCAGGCTTATGCTCGGGAAACCTTTTGTTTAGTAAATTAAACACCATGACATCGAATCCTGATTACCAATGTGATGTGTTAATTGTGGGTAGCGGTGCTGCAGGCCTCTCTCTGGCGCTGCGACTGGCACCCTATTACCAGGTGACCGTGTTAAGCAAAGCACAGGTGAACGAAGGTTCGACGCTGTATGCCCAGGGCGGTATCGCCGCGGTGTTTGATGAAACAGACAGCATTGAATCTCACGTCGAAGACACATTAATTGCCGGTGCAGGCTTATGTGAGCGCGAAACCGTTAGCTTTATCGCCAGCAATGCGCGCCATTGCGTACAGTGGTTGATTGATAACGGCGTGGCCTTCGACAAGGAACCACAAGGTGACGGCGAAGCGCGTTACCATCTGACGCGCGAAGGTGGTCACAGCCATCGTCGAATCCTGCACAGCGCCGATGCCACTGGCCGCGCGGTAGAAACCACGCTGGTGAGCCAGGCGCTGAGCCATCCCAACATCCGTATTATTGAACGCACTAACGCCGTTGATTTAATTCTTTCCGACAAACTGGGGCTGCCGGGCAAGCGTCGGGTGGTGGGCGCGTGGATCTGGAACCGCAATCGCGAACAGGTGGAAACCTGTCGTGCTCGTGCGGTGGTACTGGCCACTGGCGGTGCAGCAAAAGTGTATCAGTACACCACCAACCCGGATGTGGCCTCTGGCGATGGTATTGCGATGGCATGGCGTGCTGGCTGCCGTGTCGCCAATCTGGAATTCAATCAGTTCCACCCCACCTGTTTGTTCCATCCTCAGGCACAGAACTTTTTGCTCACGGAAGCACTGCGCGGCGAAGGCGCATGGCTGTTGCGCCCGGATGGTACCCGTTTTATGCCTGATTTTGACGAGCGCGCTGAACTGGCCCCGCGCGATATCGTGGCGCGCGCTATCGATCATGAAATGAAGCGTTTGGGTGTCGATTGCATGTATCTGGATATCAGTCATCAGCCAGAGAGTTTTGTCCGCGCGCACTTCCCGATGATCTACGAGAAATTGCTGACCTTCGGACTGGACCTGACCAAACAGCCAATTCCCATCGTTCCTGCCGCCCACTACACCTGCGGCGGCGTGATGGTGGATCAGCAGGGCCGCACCGATGTTGATGGGCTATATGCCATTGGCGAGGTGAGCTATACCGGCCTGCACGGTGCCAATCGTATGGCATCAAATTCTTTGCTGGAGTGTCTGGTGTATGGCTGGTCTGCGGCAGAAGACATGATTCGCCGCTTGCCGGATGTTGCCGCCGTCGAGCAACTGCCGGCCTGGGATGAAAGCCGGGTCGATGACGCGGACGAACGCGTAGTGATTCAGCACAACTGGCATGAACTGCGCCTGTTCATGTGGGATTACATGGGAATTGTGCGCACCACCAAAAGGCTTGAGCGCGCACTGCGCAGAATTAATTTACTACAGCAGGAGATCGATGAGTATTACGCGCATTTCCGCCTCTCCAATAACCTGCTGGAGTTACGCAATCTGGTGCAGGTGGCGGAGTTGATGGTGCGCTGTGCGCTGGAACGCAAAGAGAGTCGCGGCCTGCACTATACGCCTGATTATCCCGATCAACTCCCGGAAGCTTTACCGACTCAACTCCAGCCAGAGCATTATCGGAACAGATAGAAATCACTGACCAGACTCAGCCAGTCAGCCGAGTAGCTCTTATCTTCATCACGAATGGCGAGACGTTCCAGCAACGTTTCACCTGCCGTGGGCGAGAAACCTAACACCAGACGATTCGGCGGACGATGTGCGTAAGCCGCCACGTCGTAGCGATATCGCAGATGCCAGCCATCAGCCAGCGCCAGCGGGATGAGATTTTCTCCCGCATCCTCAGGCAGCACCACGCAAAAAATCCCCTCTTCTTCGATTAGCCGAGCGGCACAGCGCAATAGCGTGGGATGATCCAGGGTGGTGGTACTGCGCGCGCTATCACGCTCTGCGCTGGCTGACGCCGTTCCCGGCGCAAAAAAAGGTGGGTTGCTGACGATCAGGGAGTAGCGCTTTTCCGATTGCTCGCTCCAGCTGACGATATCCTGTTGATGCACAGTGATACGATCGGCCCACGGAGAAGCCTGAACGTTTTCCTCAGCCTGGCTAGCCGCACTGGCTTCCAGCTCGACGGCATCCAGCATCACCTGTTGTGGCGTACGCTGTGCCAGCATCAGCGCAATCAATCCGCTGCCGCAGCCAATGTCCAGAATTCGTCGCGCGCCTGCCACCGGCGCCCAGGCACCCAGTAACACGCCATCGGTGCCGACTTTCATCGCACAGCGATCATGCGCCACGAAAAATTGCTTAAAGGTAAAACCATCTTTTCTTAACATTGCCCGCGTCTGCGGCTGGTCCTGAGACATACTTCACTACCGTTGAATTATCTACTGCGGGGAGTGTAACGTGGTCGTGAGGGGAATTCACCTTCACCTGCTGCACACAAACAGATGAAGATTATGTCTGTTCTGTCTATAATCAGCGCCCCAAACTGAGGTAGACCATGACCGTAACCACATTCTCCGAACTCGAACTCGACGAAAGCCTGCTGCAAGCGCTGCAGGAAAAAGGCTTCACGCGCCCCACTGCCATTCAGGCTGAGACCATTCCTGCCGCGCTGGAAGGCCGTGACGTTCTGGGTTCGGCGCCAACCGGAACGGGGAAAACCGCTGCTTTTCTGCTGCCCGCTTTACAGCATCTGCTCGACTTCCCACGCAAAAAATCGGGCCCGCCACGTATTTTGATCCTCACGCCAACCCGCGAACTGGCGATGCAGGTTGCCGATCACGCACGTGAGTTGGCTAAACACACGCACCTGGATATCGCTACCATCACCGGTGGTGTGGCTTATATGAACCACGCCGAAGTGTTCAGCGAAAACCAGGACATCGTGGTGGCCACCACCGGTCGCCTGCTGCAGTACATCAAAGAAGAAAACTTTGACTGCCGCGCAGTAGAAACGCTGATTCTGGATGAAGCCGACCGCATGGTCGACATGGGCTTCGCGCAGGATATTGAAACCATCGCTGCGGAAACCCGCTGGCGCAAACAGACGCTGCTGTTCTCCGCCACGCTGGAAGGCGAGAACATCAAAGATTTTGCCGAGCGTCTGCTGAACGATCCGGTATCAATTGAAGCGGATCCCAGCAAAAGCGAACGCAAGAAAATTCAACAGTGGTTTTATCGTGCTGACAACCTTGAGCACAAAACCAAGCTGCTGGTGCACCTGTTAAAACAGCCTGAAGCCAAGCGCGTGGTGGTGTTTGTGCGTAAGCGTGAGCGCCTGCATGAACTGGTGACCTGGCTGCACGAAGCCGGCATTCGTACCAGCTATCTTGAAGGTGAGATGGTGCAGGTAAACCGCAATGAAGCGATTAAGCGTATCAACGAAAATCGCGTCAATGTGATGATTGCGACAGATGTTGCGGCACGCGGTATCGACATTGATGACGTCACTCACGTCATCAACTATGACCTGCCTCTTACTGCCGATATCTACTTACACCGTATTGGTCGTACTGCACGTGCTGGCCGTAAAGGCACGGCGATTTCGTTGGTTGAGGCACATGATCATGTGCTGCTGGGTAAAATTACCCGCTATATCAACGAGCCGATCAAAGCGCGCATCATTGAAGAACTGCGCCCGGAATCACGTGCACCGAGTGCTAAAGTCACGGGTAAACCATCGAAAAAAGCCCTTGCGAAGCGCAAAGAGCGTAAAGAGAAAGAAGCTGAAAAACCGCGTGTTAAACAACGTCATCGCGACACTAAAAATGTCGGTAAACGTCGTAAGGCCAGCGGCAGCAGCACACCAGAGAGCGGTGCAGAATAAATCAGCACGCACTCAATAAAGCGCCTCTGATGAGGCGTTTTTTTTATCTTTAGCCTGCCAAAATAGCGCTTCGGTTATATTTTTGCTGTGAATCCCCTTTCCGGCATTCCCTTTCAGGATCGATAAAGACAAAAAAGCCGCACCGAAGAGTATCGGCGCGGCCTGTATTGCTGTGTGACTTTTCGTCAGCCGATCAATTACAGACTTTCAGTGAAAGTACGGGTAATCACATCGCGCTGCTGTTCAGGGGTAAGCGCATTAAAGCGCACCGCATAACCAGACACACGAATGGTCAGTTGCGGATATTTTTCCGGATGCTTAACCGCATCTTCTAAGGTTTCGCGACGCAGCACGTTGACGTTCAGGTGCTGGCCCCCTTCAATACGCACCTCGGGTTTCTGCTCCAGCGGGATTTCACGGTAAGCAATGTCGCCCAGATCGCTAATAGCAACGATCTGATCTTCCGTGAAATCGCCTTTTGCGCACAGGCAACGGGCTTCCGCTTTCTCGTCATCCAGCAACCAGAATGAGTTCAGCAGTTGTGGGTTATTGGCCTGAGTAATTTGAATACCGGTAATCATAGTGACCTCCAGGGCTTTAATGCGCGATGTTTCCTATCACGCGGTGTATCCATTGATCTGACACATTGATATACCACCGAGGATTTGCCGCCGTTTTGACCTTTATCAATTATGCTGGCAAGCGAAATGCGCTTCATCGCTAACAAATTGATTTACAACCATTACGCATAAAAACTTTTTCTGTATTTTTTCAAATTATTTTTGTCCTTCTGCTGCCGTGTCCGACACGTTAAGCTAGGCGCAAAATTTTGCAGGGAGTTAACGATGGCTGAGAAGCTGACCTGGCACGACGTGCTGGCTGAAGAGAAAGAAAAACCTTACTTCGTCGAAACCTTAAAAGCGGTCGCCAGCGAACGTGCCGCAGGTGTGACCGTGTATCCGCCGCAAAAAGACGTATTCAATGCCTTCCGTCTGACTGAACTGGGTGACATCAAGGTGGTGATTCTGGGCCAGGATCCCTATCACGGCCCGAATCAGGCGCACGGTCTGGCGTTCTCCGTGCTTCCCGGCGTGCCCACGCCTCCTTCACTGCTGAATATGTACAAAGAATTGGAGCAGGATATTGCGGGCTTTACGCGCCCACAGCACGGCTTCCTCGAAAGCTGGGCCACACAAGGTGTGATGCTGCTGAACACGGTGCTCACGGTAGAAGCCAGTAAAGCGCATTCCCACGCGCGATTCGGCTGGGAAACCTTTACGGACAATGTGATAAGCGCGATCAATCAACATCGTGAAGGCGTGATTTTCCTGCTGTGGGGTTCGCATGCGCAGAAGAAAGGCAGCATTATCGATACGCAACGCCACCATGTTTTGAAAGCGCCGCATCCCTCACCGCTTTCCGCTCATCGCGGCTTTTTTGGCAGTAAGCACTTCTCGCAGGCGAACGCGCTGTTAATCCAGTCGGGCCAGACGCCCATCGACTGGATGCCTGTCCTGCCTTAGAAATAAAGACGGCCGCAATCAGCGGCCGTTTTTGTATTCAGCAGGGTAATCAGCCCTTGGCTTTGGTTACTGCCACCATCGCTGGGCGCAACAGGCGACCATTGAGGGTATAACCACGCTGCATCACCATCAGTACATGGTTCGGTGCCATGTCTTCTGATTCAATCATCGACATCGCCTGATGCACATCCGGGTTGAATGGCACGTTGGTTTCCCCGACCACTTCAACACCATACTTACGCACGGCACCCAGCAGGGATTTCAGCGTCAGTTCGATGCCTTCAATCATCGAAGCCAGTTCGGTGTTCTCTTTATCAGCCACTTCCAGCGCGCGCTCGAGGCTATCAATCACTGGCAGCAGTTCGTTGGCAAATTTTTCCAGCGCAAACTTGTGCGCTTTTTCCACATCCATTTCGGCACGGCGACGGATGTTCTCAATCTCCGCCTGAGCGCGCAGCTGTGCTTCACGCACGCCACCTTGCGACTGGGCTAATTCCGCTTCCAGTTGCGCGATACGCTCATCACGCGGATCCACCTCAGTTGCCGTCTCTGCGTCCACGTGCTGCTGATCCTGTTGAATTTCGTCTGAGACTTGCTCGTTAGGGGTGTTCTGTTCTTTACTACTCATGAATTTCTCCGCGTTTTGCACATTCATCTCGCTGGTTGGCTTATTATGGGGATCAGTTTGACGGTTTCAAGTGAACCCATCACATTGCCTGGCCGTTTTGGCTTATGAGGAACACGCGCTAAATGAACAAACACTTTAACTGCATTGGGATTGTCGGCCATCCGCGCCATCCTACTGCGTTAACCACCCATGAAATGCTCTGGCGCTGGCTGACAGCAAAAGGCTATGAGGTGATCGTCGAGCAGCAGATTGCGCGCGAACTGAACCTGAAAGATGTGGAAACCGGCAGCCTGGCGGAAATCGGCCAACGTGCAGATTTAGCCGTGGTAGTGGGCGGTGATGGCAATATGCTGGGCGCCGCACGCGTGCTGGCACGTTATGACATCAAAGTGATTGGGATTAACCGCGGTAATCTCGGTTTTCTCACCGACCTCGATCCCGATAACGCACAGCAACAGCTGGATGATGTGCTGCAAGGTGAATACTTTGTTGAAAGCCGTTTCCTGCTGGAGGCGCAGGTGTGCAAAGAAGCGTGCTCGCCGCGGATCGGAAGTGCCATCAATGAAGTGGTGCTGCATCCGGGAAAAGTGGCACACATGATTGAATTCGAGGTGTATATCGATGAAGTTTTTGCCTTTTCTCAGCGTTCGGATGGCTTAATCATCTCGACGCCCACCGGTTCTACCGCCTATTCCCTCTCAGCGGGCGGCCCGATTCTGACGCCATCACTGGATGCCATCGCCATTGTGCCCATGTTCCCGCACACACTTTCTGCGCGCCCGCTGGTGATCAACAGCAGCAGCACCATTCGACTGCGTTTCTCATCTCTGCGTAGCGACCTGGAGATCAGCTGCGATAGCCAGATTGCACTGCCTATTCAGGAGGGAGAAGATGTGTTGATTCGCCGTAGCGTGCATCATCTCAACCTGATCCATCCTAAAAATTACAATTATTTTAATACGTTAAGCTCAAAACTGGGCTGGTCAAAAAAATTGTTCTGAAAATCACCGCCAGCCACTTTACTGTATAAAAAACCAGTTTATACTGTATGAAAAACCATATCTGTTTTTACATACAGGTGATTTCATGCTGGCACAACTGACCATCAGTAACTTTGCTATCGTTCGTGAACTGGAGATCGACTTTCATCGTGGGATGACAGCGATCACGGGGGAAACCGGCGCAGGTAAATCCATCGCAATCGATGCGCTGGGCCTGTGCCTGGGCGGCCGCTCTGAAGCAGATATGGTGCGTCAGGGTGCCAGTCGTGCCGATATCTGCGCGCGTTTCCAGCTCAAAGCCTCACCTTCTGCACAGCGCTGGCTGGTGGAGAATCAGCTCGATGAAGGTAACGAATGCCTGTTGCGCCGCGTGATCAGTGCCGATGGCCGCTCTCGTGGCTTCATCAATGGCACTTCGGTGCCGCTGTCACAACTGCGTGAACTCGGGCAGTTGCTGATTCAAATTCACGGCCAGCATGCGCACCAGCTGCTGCTCAAGCCAGACCACCAAAAACATCTGCTGGATGCTTATGCGGCTCATGATGACCTGCTTGATGAGATGCGTCAGCACTACCAGCGCTGGCATCAAAGCTGTCGTGCGCTGGCTCAGCATCAGCAGCTGTCACAGGAGCGTGAAGCACGCCGTGAACTGCTGCAATATCAGCTGAAAGAACTGAATGAGTTTGCCCCGCAGCCGGGCGAATTTGAGCAGATTGATGAAGAGTACAAACGCCTCGCCAACAGCGGCCAACTGCTCTCTACGAGTCAGCAGGCACTGCAAATTCTCGCCGATAGCGATGACACCAACCTGCAAAGCTTGCTGTATAGCGCGCGCAATATGCTCGGCGAATTAGTCTCGCTGGATGACAAAGTGAGCGGCGTGTTCAATTTGCTGGAAGAGGCAGCGATTCAACTGAGCGAAGCCAGCGACGAGCTGCGCCACTATTGTGAACGTCTGGATCTCGATCCCAATCGTCTGCATGAACTGGAACAACGTCTGTCACGCCAGATTGCGCTGTCTCGTAAACATCACGTGTCACCTGAAACCTTGCCGGTGCTGTATCAGCAATTACTCGACGAAGCAGAGCAACTGTCGCAGCAAGAGAGCGATCAGGAAACGCTGCAAAATGAAGTGGGTTCACACCATCTGGCGGCGGTGGCCTGCGCGGAAAAAATGCATCAGCTGCGTGAGCAGGCGGCACATGAACTCAGCCAGTTGATCACCCAGAGCATGCGTACTCTGTCGATGCCGCACGGTCAGTTTGCTATTGAGCTGGAGTTCAAAGCCGATCAACTTACGGCAGATGGCGCTACACGCATTGATTTCCGCGTGACCACCAACCCTGGCCAGCCGTTGCAACCACTCGGCAAAGTGGCATCAGGGGGTGAGCTGTCGCGTATTGCGCTGGCGATTCAGGTGATCACCGCACAGAAAATGGAAACGCCGGCCATGATCTTCGATGAAGTGGATGTCGGTATCAGCGGCCCAACGGCAGCGGTGGTCGGTCAGATGCTGCGTCAACTGGGTGAGTCTACCCAGGTGATGTGTGTGACGCACTTGCCGCAGGTTGCCGGTTGTGGACATCAGCACTTCTACGTCAGCAAAGAGACCGATGGCGAGATGACCGAAACCCATATGCAGCCGCTGGATAAACGAGCCCGCCTGCAGGAACTGGCACGTTTGTTAGGCGGTAGCGAAGTCACGCGCAACACGCTGGCCAACGCAAAAGAACTTTTAGCAGCCTGATTCCGCACTTTTTTCTGGCCTGGTGGTCATATGCTTGCTCTGTAGAGGTTTCCAATAGGACAAAGGTTTATTATCATCGGCAGTTATATCGCCATAATAAAGCCTGCCGTAAGCAGAGTTCAGAATTTGATGGCAACAAAACAGCCTGACAAAAGGCGTTTGGCCCCAGAAAAGGAATGTATAGATGCGCTGTAAAACGCTGACTGCCGCGGCAGTGGTAATGTTGATGATGACCGCCGGATGTTCCACCCTTGAGCGCGTTGTATATCGTCCGGATATCAATCAGGGGAATTACCTGGTCGCCAACGATGTTTCGAAGATTCACACCGGCATGACGCAGCAGCAGGTTGCCTACACTCTCGGCACACCGATGATGCACGATCCGTTTGGCAGCAATGTCTGGTATTACGTGTTCCGTCAGGAACCAGGCCATGAAGGCGTGAAGCAGCAAACCCTGACGCTGACCTTTGACAGCAACGGTACGCTGACCAATATCGATAACAAACCGAAACTCACTGGCAAAGAAGGCTAAGTGATCGGCAACAAAAAAGGCGCTTAAGCGCCTTTTTTGTATCTGCGATTCCGCTATTTGTTGCTCGCCGAGCGTTCTGCTCGCTGGCGACGCATCTCTTTAGGATCCGCAATCAGTGGGCGGTAAATCTCCACGCGATCGCCATCCTGAACCGCATCACCCAACTTTACTGGCCGGCTGAAAATACCCACCTTGTTATTTGCCAGGTCGATGTCTTTGCGCAGTGATAACAAGCCCGAGGCTTTAATCGCCTGCTCTACGGTCGCACCCTCTTCCAGGGTTACCGAACGCAAATACTGCTTTTCAGGCAGCGCATAAACGATCTCAACGGTGATATCAGGCACGATAAACCTCTTTCGCGCGCTGACTGAACGCTTGCACCATGCTGTTGGCCAATTCTTTGAAGATACGCCCAAAGGCCATTTCAACCAGCATGTTGGTGAATTCGAAGTCGAGGCTCAGCTCCACTTTGCAGGCATCATCACCCAGAGACGTGAAGTGCCATCCACCGGTCAGCTTGCGGAACGGACCATCAACCAACTGCATTAAAATGCTCTGATTGCTGATCAACGTGTTGCGGGTGGTAAAGGTTTTACTGATGCCCGCTTTCGAGACATCTACCGCTGCCGTCATCTGATTTCCGCTGTTATCCAGCACGCGGCTGCCGGTGCAGCCCGGAAGAAACTGAGGATAAGCGTCCACATCATTCACGAGCTGATACATCTGCTCAGCGCTATAGGGGACCAACGCCGAACGGCTAATCTGGGCCATAATGGTTCCTGTTCATCACAAAACCGTTGAATAATACCATTTTCGGACACCAAACAAAATTCACGGGTTTGCCAGCTGTGCTAAAATAGTGTGTTTTTTACCGCCCCCAGGACAGGGGGATGCGCCCACAGACTGAGTGATGTAGACTACGCCGCACTATGACAAAGAAAAAAGCTCACAAACCCGGTTCAGCCACTATTGCCCTCAACAAACGCGCTCGCCACGAATACTTCATTGAAGAAGAGTTCGAAGCGGGGATGTCGCTACAGGGATGGGAAGTTAAATCACTCCGCGCCGGTAAAGCCAATATCAGCGACAGCTACATTTTGCTGCGCGATGGCGAAGCCTATCTGTTCGGTTCCACTTTCCAGCCGCTGGCGGTTGCCTCTACGCACGTGGTGTGTGACCCCACGCGTAGCCGCAAGCTGTTGCTGAAGCAGCGCGAACTCGATTCGCTTTACGGCCGAGTCAACCGCGAAGGTTTCACAGTGGTTGCACTGTCGATGTACTGGAAAAATGCCTGGGCCAAGCTGAAGATCGGCGTGGCGCGCGGTAAGAAAGAACACGACAAGCGTAACGATGTGAAAGATCGCGAATGGCAGATGGATAAAGCACGTATTATGAAGAATTCAAAGCGTTAAGCACTGGATTCATCCGTCACTATTCTGTAGTATAAGAAGTTCTTGGGGCTGATTCTGGACTCGACGGGATTGTGAAGCCTTAGGTGCATGTCGAGGGGCGGTTTGCCTCGTTAAAAGCCGCAAAAAAATAGTCGCAAACGACGAAAACTACGCTTTAGCAGCTTAATAACCTGCCAAGAGCCCTCTCTCCCTAGCTTCCGCTCTTAAGACGGGGATCAAGAGAGGTCAAACCCAAAAGAGATCGTGTGGATGCCTTGCCTGGGGTTGAAGCACTAAATCTAATCAGGCTAGTTTGTCAGTGGCGTGTCTGTCCGCAGCTGGCCGGCGAATGTAAAGACTGACTAAGCATGTAGTACCGACGGTGTAGTAATTTCGGACGCGGGTTCAACTCCCGCCAGCTCCACCAAAATTCTTTCGCGGCGATACCAGAATCGTCTGCTGAAGTCCTGAAAGCCCGCACGGCACAAGCCCTGCGGGCTTTTTTGTGTCCTACGCGATTTCTTAAGAGTTGCTAGAGTCTACGCCTTATGACACCCTCCTTTAGGCCCACCAGTGTGGGTCCAAAATCAGAGGGTCCCAAAATGCCTAAGGTCGTCACGAAGCTGAATGATACCCAAATCAGGAACACCAAGCCCGGCGAGAAGGAAGTGAGTCTCTTCGACGGCGAAGGCTTGTTTGTGCGAATCTCACCATCAGCAAAAGGTGGTAAGAAAAACTGGTATTTTAGATACACAGTTCCGACGACCCGAAAACGTACAAAAATGAGCCTGGGTACTTACCCTCATCTCACCCTAGCTCAGGCCCGCTCTCTAAGAGACCAGTACCTCGCCCTTCTCGCCCAGCAGGTTGACCCACAGCAGCATAATGCTGAGAAAGCGAATGCCTTAAAAGCGGCTACTGAACACACATTGCAGGTGGTTGCAAAAAAATGGTTGGAAGAGAAGAAAAGAACTTCAGGGATCACGCAAGATCATGCAGAGGATATCTGGCGAAGCCTTGAACGAAACGTCTTTCCTGGACTAGGTAATGTTCCGATCAAAGAAATTCGTCCTAAACTTTTAAAGCAGCACTTAGACCCAATTGAGCAGCGTGGAATTCTTGAAACGTTAAGGCGCGTGATTTCCCGACTGAATGAAATTTTTCGCTGGGCGGCTACTGAGGAACTGATTGAGTTTAATCCTGCTGATAACCTCGCACAGCGTTTCACTAAGCCTAAAAAGCAGAATATGCCTGCATTACCCCCGTCTGAATTACCTCGTTTCCTGGCAACGCTGAACAATGCTTCAGTACGTATGGAGACAAGGCTGCTGATTGAGTGGCAATTGTTAACATGGGTTCGTCCGGGCGAAGCCGTTCGAGCAAGGTGGGCAGACATCGATACAGACAACAGGCTATGGACCATTCCTGCCGACTTTATGAAAATGAAAAAAACTCATAAGGTTCCTTTAAGCAAAGAGGCTTTGCGCATTCTTGATACACTGAGGCCGCTCAGTGGACATAGGGAGTGGATTTTCCCCAGCATTAAGGCACCACTTCAACATATGCATGAACAGACAGGTAATGCCGCTATCATTCGAATGGGATTCGGAGGTGAGCTGGTAGCCCACGGTATGCGCTCAATTGCGAGGACAGCAGCTGAGGAATCCGGCAAGTTCAGAAGTGAAGTTCTTGAAGCAGCACTTGCTCACTCAAAGAAGGATGAGATCGTAGCAGCATACAACCGAGCTGAGTACCTTGCCGAAAGAGTGGCACTAATGCAGTGGTGGGGTGATTATGTACATACTCAAAAGTATAAAGAGGTTGCTGCATAATATTTTCCAAAACATCATAATATACAATAGGTAAATATGGATACTATTATTAAAATATTTGAAAAATTCAGCTCAAGGCCACTTTATTTTATTTTTAGTGGGTTATCTTTATGCGAAATATTCCAAACTGAAACAGCCTTAAAAAACCCAACACCATTAAACATTGCATATTTATGGTCGGCTATGATGATGGCAACATTTTTAACCTGGGGATTTGATTGGCTTATTTTTAGATTTAACGCCACGCTGCAACCTCATGATCAAGGTGATATAGGACCTGCAATTGGGACGGCTGCCTTATCTGTTTATTTAGTATATGCTTTTCATTTTTTAAGTGAGAAACCAGACGCTTTGAATTTCAAGCTCTTAACTAGCCCAGGATTTATTTATAGCACAACCTTGTTGCTGTTTTCACTTGAGGCAATGAAACTTAGAAGATTAAAACCGCGATAAAAAAGGATTTAGATCTTTAATTTACAGGGTTTTATATGCATTCCTCATGAATCGTTTCATATGTTCTCAATTAAAGAAAACCTATGATAAATTTTAAGATAACTGAGTTAAGTAAGCCTGCATTAATAAAATGAAGTAATTAGAAGGGTAGAATCTTATGTTGCAGTGCTGGCAGACTATATGTAAGCCTTAAAGTTTAAAACGCTGACACCTTATACCTTCTCTAAAAAGCTTTCAAATATCTTTAACAGTTATTTTGGATAGCATTATGACTATACGGTTTCGATTAGAAGATTCAGGAAGGCTTTCATGTCCTCCCCTCTTTCAGGATGATTACACTCATTTTTAATTAAATTAAAAACCTCTACTTTTAAAAAAGCTCTATCAGAAAACCCATCCTGTATTACTATCTCGATATACTCTGAGAGTGAATCAGTTATTTCATTATAAGCATTTCTAATGCGAGGATTAGAATACCAAACTGCGAAATGCTCCAACCAAAATCTAAAGTTTTCATTTAAAACATCTCTCTCATACCGTTCTCTAATTTTAAATATTCTATCCCAATTTTCTGCGTAATCTTGAAATTCGCCATCGAAACTTATTATCCAAAGAGGTAATTTGATACCCTTTACAGCCTTTCCGCGAAAAGGTATGCTTTCGGCCAACTTTATTTTAAATGTAGGACCATAATAAGGGTCACTACAATGCACCCGTAATTGATTATCATCTATTAGAATATCAGTAACCTTTTTGAAATCTGAATTGCACTCAGTACACATTGGGGTGAGATTACGTAAATCCGCACCAGCAAAAGGATACTTTGAAATAGGAAGGTAATGATCGAGAGCATGTCTTGGAGCATCTGGAGCTCTTAAATACCCTAGTCCACAAAAAGGACATATTTTGCTAGGTATATTTTCATATATAGTTTTATAATGCAAATCTCGTAAACTTTTTTGACCCACAATAATACTTGTCAGTTGTTTTTCAAAAAGGAACCGAAATAGGTCATCAATAACTATTCTTATATTTTTAGGAAATTCGTCTATCTTAGAGCATATAATATCATTACTAAATATATCAGGTAACGAAGTTTGCTCACACATAGCAACTAAAAGAGAATCTTGATAATGTCGTTCAAGCTTTGTATATTCAGCCCAAAATGCATTAAGTCTATCTCTAATGCCCCACCTGCTCTTTAAAGCCTCTCTATGCCTCTCAGGTAAAATTTCAGGCCAAGCTGTGATTGCCTGTCCGTCAATAATACTATTCATCCCATTATTTAAAATAGTAATTATGGCAGAGTTGAGCCAGTTTTGAGCAAGTGCGTTAGGGTGATAAGTAAATAACATTAGATGTTCTTTTTTAAGATTCTTAAATGATTTGCTAAAAAGGCTTTTTCAACAGATTGACCAAGTTCATTTAAATTATCTTCAATTTCAATAATATTATCCGACTCGAGCAATTCATTTATTTTTTCTTCGGCAATCTTAGAAATTGGCGGATTAATTTTAAAACAACTCTCTAATATGCGGTCAAAGGTTGCTCCAAATGTTTCGACTTTAGAGTTTTCAGCTTCTATTTTACCATTTTCACGGGAAAAAATTAAAACCTGATCTTTGGGCATATCAGATGGAACAAAGGGAGCATGAGATGTCAAAAGCATTTCTTGATTTGCTCTTTCCCCATTTAGGTTCATAAGACGTGTTACGAACTTTACTCTCCATTGGGGGTTAAAATGAGACTCTGGCTCATCAAGTAGAAAAAGTGCATTCTCTTCAGAGATCATTGCATAAGTTCCTAAAATTAAAGCCTGTTGATGCTCTCCATCGGATAAGGAAACATAATCAACAGCATCTCTACTATCATCTAAAGGCCAAAATCTAACTTCCTCGAAACCAAATACCATATCTTCTTGCTGCGGCACCGGTAATCTCGAAGCAAATCTTCTCTCTTTTACTGCTTGTTCTAATCTTTTGCGAGCTGGTCTAGGAATAGCCAAATCATTCAATAACGCAAGTTTGTGCAAATCTCGGTAAAGAGAGAATGCATCATTCCAAAAATGCGAAAAAGCATCTCGGGTAGCTTGTGTAATAAAAAAATCAAAAGTGTAAGTTTCAGTTTTTTTATCCTCACTCCAACATGTCGCAGTGTTCATCAAAGATTGAATAATATTTTCAAGCTCAGGAGTAAGTTGGACTCCTTTTCTTCCAGTAATTGAAAATTGCGATTTTGGGACTTTATTTATTGCAGAATGAGCAAGACGAACGACGCATCTACAAGAAGCTAGGTCTGATATATTTGCATGAGACAAAATCTCTTTGCGTGACTTTTCATCGCCAAGCATAAGATTTGAAAACAATACTTCTAAATTGGTACTATAATCAATGAGCACTAATCTATTATCAGAAACATTATCACTCATTGAATCGCTTAAAGCGGCGCGAGCTACATCATCTGCATAGCCGCTTCTACTGACAAGAAATGGTAGACTTAGCGTCTCATTATCGCCTGAGGTATAGCCAATAATAAGTGATGGCAAAAATTTTTCAAATTTTTCAGTACCTGCTTTAATGCTAATATTACTATCTTTCAAAAACAATTCAATTGGATTTACACCTCGCACTTTTTTGGTTCTAGAAAGTGTAACTTCGACAGGTTCACTATTAATATCTGGTCGAATTAAATAAGTTAACTCAAATATAACATCATCATTAGAACTCTTACGTTCTTGTGTAGGAGCATGTTCATACCATGCCGCCTGAAATATTTCAGCTAATAGCTGAAGAAATTGAGACTTACCTGATCCGTTAGGCCCAATAAGGCAAATAGGAGCAAAGGACTCGTCCATTTTCCCTTTATCACCACGACCGAACCAAACATCTAATCCGTCAAATAAACCTGCATTTGCAGAAGATCTCTCTATTTTTAGACGCCGAAGTCTCATTATTTTTTCCTTTTCAAATACATACAATTTTTCTCAACATTGAAAAATTGTTGTAGAATAGGTTCTTCCTCGGATAGTAAAGAAAAAATTATATCACGCATAGTATCATGAGGAATTGTAATTCTTTGGGCTATATCAACAAATGGAAGACCATTCTCAGGCCAACTTTCGCTGTCTTCTAAAAAACGAGCTTTGGGGTTACTAGTCATAGAGTTTTTTTTTATGTTTTTTGGATTAATGTTCTTTGTAGATGAAATTTTCTCTGAATCCATTTTGGAAAGAAGTGAGTTGGCATTTTCATCATTTTCATCTTGTTTTACCAACTTTCCATTAAAGGCTTCCGAAAAAATCATAGTTTCTAGTACTGATAGCTTAGCATTGGATCGAGTACAATCAAGTTTTACTTGTTCTAACCACAAGAAGGCGCTTTTAATATGGTTTACAATTTCGGTTTGAATTTTTTTAGTCGGAAGAGGTACTTTTATATTACCGATCATTGTTTGGTTTACAGTTTTTTGTCCGGCACTTGAGACAAAAGAAGTCTCGATAATATTTCTAACGCTCTCTGTAGAAAAGAAATATTCGATATATTCTGGAACAACTTTCTCTAGGTCCAAAGAAAATCTGATAAAATGATCACAAAACGCCCATTTTTGTTCTTCATTCCATGTTAGCATTCGACCAACTAGACTTTCGCTGCCATTCACTCTTATACAAAGTAAATCTCCCTTGCGTAATATAAATTTTTCCTCTTCTGTGTCAGTCAAAACTATGGTTCTGGGAGATTCGCCTTTAAATTTTGCATCTGAGAGATCGGATAATCTAAGTACATTTATAGGTCTTCCATTATCACCATGTCTCTTACTGAGACCATTTTGAGTAGAAATTGTCAAATCTCTCATAAAGGCTTCATCAAAACCTTCAATAGTTTTTTTCTGGAAAAGATTCTTAAGTAATGTCTTTTTAAAATTATCAATCAGCGCAGGAACTTTATTTAACTTAGATTTAGCAATGAATGTATGAGACATCAAACTTTCAATTTTATCGACAATACGTTTTTGCTCATTAAAAGGAGCTAAAGGGATAGCTATTTCACCAACACGTTGTCCAGATAATTCAAGAAAAGTTGTGCCACTGGCTAAGCTTTCAGCATAGTTTTTTGAACTTAATAAATAGTAACGCACATATTCTGGGAGAATACCTTTTTTAAGTATAATATTTTTAAAACCTTGGCTCGTTGATAATTCTTTTGCAGCGATAACACAATACCCGATTGGCGCACGGGAGGAGTATAGCACCGTTCCAATAGGTAAAAGTGTTGCACCACAAGATGCATAGCCGATATCTGATAAATCTCGACGCCCACGACTTATGTAACTATTAGTATATCCACTTAAATCAGCTGGGGTAACCCATGGAATGCCATTGCTGGAGAAGTTTTCAACCACCTTACTTGACGGGGTTCCTCCTCCTACAACCTTTCCAATCCGTGATATGGTTGTCCATTCCCAACTTTTAGGAATAATCCAACGGACTTCACTCATCTTATACGCCTTTTAATCTAAAGTTATTATGTGAATTTCCCGTAAGACTCTTCTGTGATTTAAGCATTATGTAACCTATCTTACTAAGCATAAATTCATGAAAATGAGTTTACTAAATAAACATTTAAAATATTAAAACTCACTAATCATTTTTAATCCCAACAAATTCATCGGCAACTGCTTCCATTTCGAGTAAAGCAGAATTTAGATGCTCAATAATTGATGCTGCAATACTATCGAGATCTGTAGCCTCGTCCTCATATTCATCATCAAGAAGCCATGTGATATTTAAATTACCCCCTCGCTTTACAATATCTTCTTTTGTAAAACACCTAAATCGACCTTTTTCTCCCAGATCTTCTCGTTGAGATAAGCCATAGGGATCTTTGCCGAAACAACTAATGAAATCATTAAAATCATTCACCCTTAATGGTGACATTTTTCCGTATTTAGGCATATTTGAACGCATATCATAAACCCATACATTTTCAGTTCCTTTTGATTTAATGCCATTTTTGGAAAAGAAAAGTACATTTGTTTTAACACCTGCAGCGTAAAAGATACCAGTAGGAAGGCGTAGAATTGTATGGAGATTGCATTTTTCCATTAATTCATTTCTGACAACACTACCAACACCTTCTTCAAAAAGAATATTATCGGGTAGTATGACTGCAGCTCTTCCATCACTTTTCAACCCCAAATATATATGCTGCAAAAAAGCAAATTGCTTGTTAGTGTTTGGGAAAGGAATATCTTCCCTAACAGCGCGTTTACTCCCTGCTTTATTGCCGAAGGGTGGATTTGCTAAGATTACATCAGCAGCTTCTAGTTCCTTTGCATCTTCTGTTAGTGCATCTCCATAGATAATATTAGCATCTAATTCGTGTAGGAAAGTGTTCATCAAACAAATACGGCGAGTATTCTTCTCTATTTCTACGCCAAAATATTTTGGCGGATTAAATTTATACTCTCTATCCGTACAGTTTTTACGAATATACTCATCAGCAGATACTAAAAACCCTCCGCTTCCAGTTGCTGGATCTTGAATTAATTCTCCTAATTTCGGTTGAACTAATTTAACTATAGTTTCAACTAAAGGCCGAGGAGTGAAGTATTGTCCTGCCCCTGAACGGGTGTCCTGAGCACTTTTGTCAATTAATCCACTATAAAGATCACCAAAGCCATCTTTTCCGACCTGGTGCCATTCAATTTCTGAAATGCCATTGATTACAGCTTTAAGATTTTCCGAATGTGAAAATACTGTAGTGGGGAATGAATAAATCGCTTTTACAACTTCATTTTCTACATTTGCGCCCAAATGGGTTAGCATTTCTTGATAGAACCCCAGCAATCCAACTTCTGCATGAGATTCAAGATCCACCCATCTATAACCTTCGGGTATCAATTTTTCAGAACCATTTTCTTGTGCAATTTTGAGGAATAGTAAATAACTGAGTTCAGACACATACTGATAATAGGTGATCCCATCTCCTCTTAGTATGTTACATAAACTCCAAATTTTTTGAACGATCTTTTCTTGTTTCATATTATCAATTAGCTCAGGATGCAACTATAGTCATTTTATACATATATACACTATATCTTCATGAAAAGAAAGAGGTAATTTTTCATAACTACATTCTTTCTTGATAAACATTAAATGATGCTTGTGCTCCCTCGATCACTTGCAGCATAGTTGTAACATTCTGTCTTTCACGGATCTGTTAAAAACACACTGCTATTTTAAGAATATAATATTTTACTTTTGAGATTTAATAAGCCTTTACCATCGTACATATTCTTGAAATTAATAATTTCAACATCCGTAATGGCAATATGATTTTATTAATCAAATGATAAAACATCTATTAAACCGTAAATTTTATGTGACAACATGTTATCTTTAGATGCAAACTTAAATTACATATCCTTAAACAATAAAAAAATAACAACCATCCCCAGTTGACTTTCGCCAAGACTAAAGTTATTGATTTATAATTATAAAAAAAGGATGAAAAAATGAATAAAAAAATATTAATATTCGCTGCAGTTCTTACACTTTCTTTTAATGCACATTCACAAAAAGAGACAAAAGAGTCAACAGACAATGAGATCAACATTAGCTCTCGTAACCTTCAGAACATTTACGCTGAAATTTATAAGCTACACCCCGAGCAAAAGGAATACTATTATGAATTAAGGGAAAAATCTATTTTAGAGAACTTTAATTATTTAAATAGTTTAAAAACAAAAGATAAACGCGAATATAACCAGCTTATTAGTGACAGAAAAAATAAACTTTTTGACTGCTCAGGAATTATGGACAAAAACTTTTGTTTATATAAATTAAAATTAAAAAAACAACTTAATGTTATCAGTGGTGTTGTTGAGAGAGATGGTAGTGTGACTGAAGCTATTGAGATATTAAGACCCTCTAAAGAAAGCGACTACAACTCCCTTATGAAATATAAGAAATATTAATTGATATCTTGTGCATTTAGTAATAGCTTATAATCTCACTTTTTCAATAATGGGAATCAGCTAAATGTACAAAAAACAAGCAATTGTTTTTATTTTTTCTTTACTGTCAATGAGTTACTCTTTTGCGAAAGAAACATTGGTTGTTAAAGACGTAGATAAAGCCCCTCTACTTTTAGCTTGTAATGAAAAAAAATCATCACCAAAAATTAATGATAATGATTTAGTTTCTGTGTTGAAAAGAGAGTACTCTGTTAGTGAGTCACAAGCAAAGCGTGTTGTAGAAATGCTTAACACTATCCCTGACTTGCCTAAAATTGATTGTAATAATGTTGATACCGAGTACAACGCAGCGCATAGATAGAAATGTAAAGTTTTTAAGCAAGGGCTAACTCAGCGAAGCTGAGTTGCCTTGCTTTTTCTGCCCTTCGGTTGAAAAAGGGAAGTCAAAACCCACATCGTTGACATAATTTATCTTTCGGTTATAAATAGAGCAGGCATAAGGAATATGCTTATTTTAGAAATGGAGATTCTATGAGAGATATATACCGCCCTCCCCTTGCAGAAAATCTACGTATTCATTGCGTCAGCGTCAGACTCAATAACTCAGAGCTAAATATTTTGGATCAAGAGCGTAAGCAACACGCTAAGGGCGAATGGCTTCGCATGTGCTTTATGAAAAACCAACCGATTGTTGTCCCTGAAATCAACCGAAGCGCATGGAAAACGTTTGCTGACATAAACCACAGGCTAAACGAGATTGTTAATCACCTCAACGTGAAGCAATCATGTAGCCCTTTGACCAAGACAGAAATCTTTGCCGTGAAGCGTCAAATTGGTGATCTTCGCTCACAACTTCTCACAGCTGATCTATGGAGTATCCCCTCTAATGAAGGGCATGCAGAAGATCAAACGCGGTAAGAGCTTCGCCGGAGTTGTTCTATATGCATTAAAGCCAGGAACGCACCATAAAACTGCCCCGGCGATCATAGGGGGTAACATGCTGGGAGACTTAGCGGCTGAGTTGATAGCAGAGTTCAGCGCTTCTGCTTCACTTCGCCCTGACGTTGTCAAACCGGTATGGCACAACTCGCTTCGCCTCCCACAGGGTGAATCCCTCACAGGGAAGCAGTGGGTCATGTTTGCCGACGACTACATGAATCACATGGGATTTAGCGATACACACCTGCGCTGCTATGTCATACATGACGATGAGGCAGGTCAGCACATTCATATCATTGCCAGTAGAATCGACTTGGTAGGAGGGAAGCTCTACCTGGGCAGGAACGAAAACCTGATTAGTACACGAGTAATCCAGGAACTTGAGCTAGCGCATGACCTGACCAGAACCAAGGGTCCTTCCCCTTTACAAGACCCTTCCCTCTTTAGTAGGCGTAAGAGGCTATCACGTGGTGAGGAACAGAAAGAGAAGCGCGAGCAGGTTCCGGCTCAGAAGACGTTCCTGCAGGACACAATTGATACACTCCTCCGTACTCACAATGACATTCCGAGCTTCGTTGAGGCACTTTGCGAGCACGGTATAACACCCGTTCCCAATATTGCCAGTTCTGGCCGAATGAATGGTTTCTCCTTCGAATACTCAGGTATAGCTTTCAAAGCTTCGCAACTCGGAAAGGCGTATTCGTGGGCAACACTGCAAGAGAAGCTTCGCTACGAACCTGAACGTGACAATCCCTTACTCTTTGCTTTGAAAGCTTCGGCAATGGGAGGTAACGAGAGGACTGATTTAGTAACAGAAGCTACGAAGGAGGATTTTACGCTGTCCCTACCGGCTTCGTTAGATTCAGAAGCTATTGCACCTACTCTTCTACAAGAACATAGAATAGCAATAGCGAAAACTTGCGAAGCATATGCGCCTGCCAGCACTGTGCTCACAGCACCGGGACAATCCAGCGACAAAGACTATCTCATGACAGCAGTCATAAAATGGCTATTGAGCATTCCCTACTTCACAGCATTCGCAAAGTTGCTTAAAAAGGCCGATAAAACGTTTCTCCACAGAAAATCCTCATTTTCCGTTATTAATGCGGTCAGATCAGCCGAACCTGACGTCAAAACTTCAAACGAAACACCTGAAGACTTTTCAAAAAGCTTATACACGCCTCACTAACCAACCCTCTGAAGAACATCATCTTTCATGTCTAAGCGCTTCAAAACACAAAATAATTGATCGTTTTTACAGATCAATTAATAGTTATATGATAGTTTATGCCTATCAAATGAAATCTATCGATCGGTACAAGTGATTTGCTTAAGTTTTGAGCTTGCTCAAAAATGCCCAATAAAAGCAGTGACCAATCAGCTAGTTACAGACATGACTATCTTCCACTATTGGTTTTAAAAGGAATTCAATATGAGCAGCATGAGTATGAGAAAACCCTCTTACTTCCGTTCAATCAGAGTCTGGTTCACAATTGGCGTGGCCGTTTTAATCGTCCTCAAGGCAAAACCCACTGACGCCATGGGAATGCTTATTCTCTGGTGTATACCCGCTTTTTTCTTACTCATGACAGCGGGTGTTAGCTATAAGCATAAGAAAGATAACGTCTCAACTTTCGATAACTTCAACGAAGGCAATGACGGATTCTGGAGCCATGAATTCAACGACTCGAAGCTACTGCTTAATGAAAAACAGCAAACTATCACTATCAAGAATGGTGCTAACGAAAAAACGTATCCGTTTAGCTCAGTGATCAGTTGGCATTTCAATCTTGACTCAGGCGGATATGACGGCGGCTTTGGCACCGGCGCTATCAGACAGCAGAACCTGAATAACTCAGGCCTTTTTATTGAAGTAAAAGATGTCATGTTTCCCGTGTGGCAGGTAAAGTTTTACCCGCAGAAAGGCAAGTTTCACCAGGATACAGGGTTTAACGATGTCAAAATGCAGATTACACGGTGGTTAAGAGTTTTATCTCAAACTATTAATAAGGAATAAATAATGAAAGCTAAGGTTGCAGGGGCTTTATTAACTCTTATCCTTTTGTCAGGTTGTGCGTCAACAGCAGGGAATCAATCAATTAAAAATGAGACGCAGCAAAGTATTGCGTCAAAGATCTTCAAAGGCCGAACCACGAAGCAAGATATTCAAAAGCAGTTCGGTGAACCTACTCGTAAGACCGCCGTTGATACTAATGAGGACATGTGGTTTTACTCAATCATGAACTCCAATATGTCAGCAATGTCTTATATTCCAATTGTAGGGCTATTCTCGAACGGAACTGATATGAAAAGTAAAAATCTGACTATCACATTTACAGGTGACAAAGTCGAAAACTGGTCTTTCAGTGAGAGTAGTGATTCGGTTCATAATGGATTGTAAAAGAGTCATCTAATTACTAAGACCTCGGGTTAAAACCTGTGGTCTTTTAGTTTGTGTTAAGCACAGCTTATCGGTTACAATCCTGAAATGTTCTCATGTTTCACGGATAATGGATATGAATAAACTGCAAATCGAACAACTTCTACGACAGGAAGGGTTCACACCTAAAGAAATTTCCGTGATTCGTCAACATGCTGAGAAAGAAGCCTACCCCTACCCTTGGTTGTTATCTCAACTTTCAAAAAGATTTGTTGTTTCTATTATCCTGCTGCTCATACTTTTCGCAGGCTTTATCTTAACATTAAGCCATGGTACTCATGAAAGCCTTTTCTCTTACTCAATTACGTTTTCAATAGGTTTTGGAATCTTGTATGTTTTCGTTCCATTGAAACCTTCATATAAATAAAGCATTCCTATTTACGAGAAAACATTCTCAATTGTTTAATAAAGGTTAAACACCCACCACATGTTGAACAGCATGCATTTCTTAACATTAGATTGAACTTATCCACTTTATCAAAAACCTGTTCAATAAAAACTAGTTTTAGTCTTTGAATTACCTAACAACGAATTAATCTCATCCGCGAAATCGATAAACGTCGAACCAACCAAAAAGTTACCTCTCTTAGGCCGGTGCTCTTTAAATATGCCAACAGCTCTTAAATATACTCCCCCGCTTTCCTTATTTACTATCAATTGTGCAATTACACTTCCACTCATTCCAGCAAGAGAAGAAATTGTGTTAATAGCGCTAGCCGATTCAAAGCAGATTTTACTTTCTTTATCTTCAGTAATATAATGGAAGTAAATATCTTCGGTTTCTTTTTCATACAAGAAATTATGGAAATTTATATTCAATGGAGTCAAACCTTTTTCAGCTCTTTTTTTATGTAAACTATTACCTTTGGATGTATAGCCCATAATCAGAAAGGACGAGGTTTTCTCGTACTTCGTATTATTACTCTCATTTCTGAAGAAAATGCTACTTTGTATCTCATTAATAATTTTTTCAGGGATAGGAATAATAGCGTAATCTTGCTCATCGTTGAAAAAGACTTCTAAACCTTCAAATTTAAATTTCTTTCCATCAATTGATATGAATGAAAAGTCACTGCCTTGCATTTCCTTGATAACGTGAGAGGCAGTCACAATACAAAGCATTTGACCACCTAACAGGCATAGGAAGCCACTGCCTATCAAAAACGCCTCCTGCTTATGATGGGGTCGAGTTATGAAAAAAGATACTAAGGAACTTATCCACTTTAAAGCTAATTCTGTAGATTTGCTTTCCTCGATCCACGTTGGGGAATAGTGAATAATTGAAGGGTATGGATAAATCAATTTTAAATCTTCTAACATTTTATTTCCTTTATGAAAAGCTATATGATTTCTCTGGTAACTACTTAGCTATATGAGTTATGATCTGTCTAAATTCACAATTTTGGTGACGATATGAACATCTTTGAAATTGAACAGAGACTTGCTGAGAATGGTTTCAGAGCCGAAGATATTGCAGCTTTGAGAATGCAAGCTGAAAAAAGTGGGTCAACGTATCCAGCTTTGCTTAAAGAGCTTAGTATCCGGTTTGTTGCTGCCTTAATACTTGTAATCATCCTCTCTATCGTATGGGTTTACACATTCATATATAAAGATAACATCGCAATCGCCTCTTACTCGATAACAATGCTGATTATAGCACCAATATTTTACATTTTTACCCCAATGAAGTTAGGCTATAAAGCATTTCGATACTCGAGAAAAAAATAATTTATTTTTTATTATCGTATATTGATTTCAGAGCCGAATAGTCATTATATATTTCTACTCCTAATTCAAAGCGGCTCATATCTTTGATACCTCTAACGAAGTCGGAGTTTACGTAGTAGAAAAGTCGAAATGTTTCAGGTTTTCTTATCAGCCTGAACATGCCATAGGCTGAGAGAGCAAGATCCATACTGCTATAGGCAATTTCTCCTGTTTTTTGATCAAAGCCTAAGAACTTGGCTGCTCCGATGTAACCATCTTTCAAGAATCCCTGGGCGTCGTTTTTTCCTGTAATAACGTTCATTACGCCCTCCTGTACGCCATTCACTCCATGAAGTGTGAGCATCGCACCAAATCCAACCCCAATTATATTCCCGGTTGCAGCTGAAGCGGCCATGACTCCAAACCCAGCCACTACCTGTAACCCACTAAGTACTACCCCAACACCATTGATAACATATCCCCAGATATCACCTTGCTGAACAAACTGTACTGAAGCATGCAATGCCGCCTGACCTGTTCGAAGAAGCTGATCTTGTCTCATAAGATTACTGTGTTCTTCTTTCAAATTTTGAATACATTGCTGGCATTGATCATCTGTGGCACCTGAACGGATAGTATCTATCTGAGCATTAACAAATATCTTAACTTCGTCCTGAAACTGAATCCTGTTGTAACCATCAAGCAAGTGAATCAAAGAAAAATGATTTGACGCTCTAAGCAACTGATTAGCCTCAGCATTAGCCATTGTTAAAAAGTAATCTTTGAATCGGTCCGCTTTCCAGTAGTCCATGGCTGTACCTTTATGTCATTATACGTATCATTAAGTTTATTTAATCAGATTCCCTTTTTCAGGGAAAGCAAAAGGACCAGCTATGAGTACAGATCTCTTCTTAAAAATCGACGGCATTACGGGTGAATCACAGGACAGTAATCATAAAGGCTGGATTGCCGTAGAATCTTTCACATGGGGTGCGAACCAGCCGGGAAACATGGCGCTTGGTGGAGGTGGTGGTGCAGGTAAAGTTCAGTACCGCGATCTTTCAGTTCAGGCACTCATAGACAAAGCTACCCCTGCAATCATGCGGTATGTCTCCAACGGCAAGCATGTCAGCAAGGTTGAGCTTTCAGTCTGTAAGGCTGGTGGCAGCCAAATCGAGTACTGTCGTATCACTCTGGAAGACGTATTAATCACAAATGTAACATTCCACGGTACGACAAATCGCGACCTTATAGGATTGTCCTACCAGTTTCAGGCTTCAAAAGTTAAAACGCAGTATTGGGAGCAATCTTCTACTGGCGGAAAAGGCGCAGAGAGCCAATCTGGGTGGGACATTAAATCAAATAAAGAAATTTAGCCTCCCGCAAACCAAATGACTAACCTGAAAATAGCAATTTAAAATATCGATTCACTATATGATTATCTAATACTAAAAGCTTTAAGGATTTATCTTTTGCTTACAAATATGAAAGGAATATTCAATGGCGCATGAAATTATAGTTACATCTCAGAATGTTATAAGTAACGGAGTAGATCAATTCACAAATGGCCTTACCACCTATCTTGGAGAGCTGGGATTACCAACTCAACAAGTGTTGGTTGAAGTCAGTGAAAGAACTAAAGTGATTCAAAACTTACCCGCTGTAATTACACTAGTGGATCCAGAACAAAGAACGACATCAATATATCTTTCGAAATTTATAGCAGCTTGTGGAGCAGGGCTTTTTGACGCAGCTTTGAACTTTATTTGGGATGAGACTGTATTAAACCTCAGAAAGAAGGTGATACGATTTGATATGGAATACTTTTACGATAGTGTTATCACTGATGAAAATAGACGCAAGAAAATAAAGGATGAAGATGATTTGGTTAAACTGGATGAATGGGAACTAGTAAGGGGGTGTCATCTAACAGGTATACTTTCAGATATTGGATATAAGCATCTTGATTATATCCGTGATATGAGAAACTGGGCCAGTGCGGCTCACCCAAATCAAAACGATCTTACTGGATTTCAATTAATCGCTTGGTTAGAAACATGCATTAAAGAAGTTATAGCTAAAGAACCAGAAGGGTCAGCTATAGAAGTCAAAAGATTCTTAAACAATATACGCAATAACACATTGACAGCTCAAGACGCACAGCATATAAATGCCGGTTTAGAACATTTACCTTCTGATATTGCTAAATCTTTGCTAAGAACCTTATTCGGTATGTATACAACTCAAGGAGCAGCTGCTCAAGTTAAAGCTAATATCCGTATGGTTTGTGCCAAAGCGTGGATTATGGCACCTGAAGACTCCAAGTATGAATGTGGTTTGAAATATTCTATTTATGCTGCTAATGGAGAGATTGATAGGAAAGCCGCAGCAAACGAGTTTTTGGCTACTGTTAACGGTTTACCATATTTGCCTCATGATACATTAGCGCTTGAAATTTCAGAAAAAGTTAACAATCTCTATAGTGCTCATATCGGATTTAATAATTTCCATAATGAACCTTCTCATGCAAAGATGTTAGATTCATATATTTCTCAAGCTGGAGTAATTCCTGAGCCGATAAGAAAGCAATATGTAAAAACAATTGTCATGGCTAGAATAGGAAATGGTCATGGCATATCCGAAATGGCTTTGCCATTTTATGATCACATGCTTAATAAATTTGGCGAGCCGGAAATCAAAGAGTTTGTTTCTTTACTTAATGACCGAGAATTTTCTTCCAGAATTAGCTTATCATCTTGCCAAAGGGGCTATCGAACATTGTCATCTTATTTCCAAAAGCGAACAACTAATCAAATTACTCTTCAGGCACTTGAAGCAATAAGTGCAGTGAACGAACAGCAACTCCCTAATCTTGGAAAAGAAACAAGATATATTCAACTTATTTCAAACTATAGCTAAAAAATTAAAATGAATTTTTTTATTGTCTAGACTTTTTTAATGATATTTGAATTCTCAGAATTAACATGAGGGTACTTTGCATTATGAGTATTGAAAAATACATCAAACCTAATTTAATAACTTTTAGTGAAGATCCATTTAGTTATAGTGCCTTGGGAAGAATACGATGGGGAATCATCGCATCTCAAGCAGGGTTTGACCATTTAGAGTTAGATAAACCCGCAACTACTGAAGAACTAAAAAATCCAGTTTTATGGATGACGCAAGCAGAGGCATTATCGCAAGCAGCAGTTTTGGTGTTAAAAAGTGAACCAAGTTTTTCTAAAATGCCTGATAATTTGAAGGGTATTTGTGACGGCCAGTTTAGATCTACCGGATTAATGCTTGTCGGTTACAGTCTCGAAATTTGCTTAAAGGCTATGATGATTATTGAAAAGGGGGTTGACGCTTATGTTAAAGAAGAAAAAAATCATCGTCATCACCGATTACACAAACTGGCAACCTTTGTTCCAGACCTAACTAAGAAAGAGACCGTAATATTAGAACTTTTGACCCATTATATATATTGGGCTGGACGTTATCCGGATCCCGGATATGGCTCTGAATCAAAAGCAGAAGAAATATTTATTTTATCTGAAAAATACAGTGTAACATTACATGATTTACTATGTTTAGCTGTAAAAATTATGGAATATACAAAAGTTGTTACCAAGAAAACAAATTAATTATTGGACCCTCTATGATATTAGAGGGTATTTGTTCGATCTTGATTTTTTCCCCTAGCCTCCTATCAATTGCCTAAAAAGAATGGCTCTATCATACCTAGCTCGCCCCTCGAAATCTTAGTTAATTTAAAATGAGTTATAATCTCATTGCTAATGAGTTAAAAACCCGACCTCCCTTAAAAAAATCTCATGCCTTATCTAACGCTGTGAAATATATTAACCCCGTATTTCGCAGTAGGTATTTAATTTAAACTATTATAATAAGATATGTTCTTTAATTTTCAAATCCTCCTTTTCTTTCTCTTTCTTCTGACAGCAACAACCTGATTCAGGAGTACAGCTTTCTCATACTTAACCCTTTCCTCACGATAAATATTTTCTGCCTCTTCTTCATTATCAATAACATAGTGGATTAAAGCGCGAAAGAAAAAAGTAATCTCATGCTCATAACCCAGCTTTACGATAACTCGGGGAGTGCTCAATTTTAAAGCATTCGAGAGCATTGATATGATCGTGAAGCGATCTATCAACTCTGTTTTAGATTGAGGAAGATAATACTTTAGGTAGTAACCAACACAGAATAACCAGATGTATCGAACTATCTTGCTATGTGGGAAACCCGATTTTTTTAATCTTTCAATGAACATCTGCAAAAGCAGAAGTAGCTTTTCTTCCTTTGAAAGAACGTCCTTTATTTTCATAGATTGCATCCTTGCAAAATCGAACAACCATTCCTTGGTTGTATATACAATATAACATATAAAATAAATTGTGCAACATCTGCGCAATTAAATAATTACTCAGCATTTGTTTCCCTGTCTATTTCTGGCAATTCAGCATTAAGTTGCTCAAAACTAATTCCATAGTTCATAGCATTGAATTGCCATACAACAAACATCTCTTCTAAGTTTCTGAGCTCTTCGCTTAAAAGCTTATTTCTAGATTCAAGATTACTGATACGCTGCGAGGCAATCTTCAAATTAGCAGGTCGTTTAACCTCATCAACCCCTGACTTGATTTTTTTCTTCTTGAGATTGAACGCCATGACGATATCTTTGTGAAGCCCCAGTGATTGACGGGTCGGTCGCTTTCCAATCAGTGGTTCAAGCTTATCACAAAGATATTCCCATGAAAGCTTTCCTGACTTCTCACAATCCCAGCCTGCTATAAGGTTCTTAATTGTATTGATATCCTTACTGTCTAAATGTTTAGCCATTTGGTTCTCCTTATTAATTTTGTTTTTCCCTTTTGTTTTCGATTTCTTCAGTACTGCTTACTGAGGTAAGATTTTTCATATGCGTAAAATCGTCGCCATTCATTCTTACCAATGCCCCGTCCTCAAGATTTTTGCTTGTGAGCAATGCAATCAAATCCTGAAGTCTTGTTTGTATTTTTTCATGAAAGACAAACCATTTTTCAGCACCGTATTCTTCTGCCTCCATATCGATTTTTGCCTTCTCCAGAAGCTGCTCCGTGTCTGCCGCCTTGGCCTCTAACCTGCCCAGCGAGGCTTTGTCCCCTTTGACACATATATGATCGCTGCAATTGATACAGTCCCTGAACTTCGTACACGGAGAGATTACGTAGTCATGAGTGCAGTAGCCGAACTCTGTCACGTGAATGGCTGCGTGGCCTATATCTTTAACATCAATACGCCATTCAGGGTTTGCTATTGCTCGAGGGATAGTTTTTTCTGGTTTAATGCCAATATTTTGCACACCATGCTTTATTGCCTCCTGGATCTTCTTTTCCTGGCTGACGTGGTTATAGGTTCTGTTCTGTGTTTCCCTCACTCGTCCTGACCACTTAGCCAGTTCAAAATCTCCTAGCCCACCGCCTTGTGCAATCGTATTGAGTAAGTGTCTTGCCTGATGACTTCTGAGTGAAAGGTTGTTCCCCTTTGACCCTCTGTAGCCGTGCCTGTCAAAAATCGTAGAAATGGAGTGCGCTCTGCGATACTCAGTGCTTCCCAGATTGACGCTGACAAGTGTGGCAGTTGGTCTGAAAAGACTTCTTTGTGTTTTAATACTACTGCTGAGTTGATACCGGAACAGCAGGCATAGTGCATTGCTGTAACGTATGTTCTTTTCTTTATCGTACCAGGGGAAGTCTGGATAATTTTCGATATCCTCACCAGTAAGTTCAATCTCTCTGGCATAGGCTCGGGATCCTTCTGAAAGCCCAATCAGATTTTTTATCGCCAATTCAGCAACCGGAACCATGACTTCTGGGATCCATTTCACATTTCCACCAAAGCCTTTTTCGGAATAAAATCTTAACCCATACCTCAGCTTCCCTTCTCTGTCCGCCTCACGGATTTCACAATCTGCAGGAAGCGTCAGAATTTCGGTTACTCTGGAAGGTGCACACATAAGTAACGCAAAAACGGAGCTTATGAACAAATCCACTTCTGAAAGCTGGTCCTTTGGAAGTGCGAAAATTTCTGCTATGGCATTTAATGACTCTTCGTCAGGTAACTTTGCCTCACGGGCCTCTTCTGCAGTTTTAGTAAGCCTGTTACTTGCTTCCTGCGCTTTAAGTGGACTCTTCCAGAGCAGAGACTGCGTGACCAGGAATTCTTTTTCTCTGAGAAATGAAACCAGTCCTTCAAGGACTTTGCCGCAAGCGTGTGCTACTGCTTTGGTGTATGTGCTTTTTAAGGTGATAACGCACTGGTTCATAACAGTAAAATTAACGTACTGAACATGACTTCGCCCATTGACCTGCAGAAGGGCTGCCTCAAGTGTTCTGAAGACGATATTAAGACGCTGATTAATTTTCTTGCCCCCATTCATATAGTGGTAAAGGACATAGCTTTTAGCGAACTCAATAAAATTCGTGTCTAATGGCTCATTTACAATAACAGAGCTTTTTTTAACGCCTTTGGCAGGCGTTTTAGTAAAAAGGAAAACATTTGGCCAATTGACTTCCTCCCAGTTCACTAGGTCGTTTTTATTGAGAGTAAATCGACAGTAGCTCTCAAAATCATTAATATTTTTTGCGCAATATTTTTCCCTGCGTGTTTCAAGCACGCTCACCTTTTCATTTTCGATATTATCCATTTAACACCTCCGGGTTTGATTTAAATTCTTTGCACTTTTTTATTACCTCTGATACAGCAATAATTGTTCTGTCCAGTATTTGCGTAGTCGCAGGATCATCCACTATGCACTGAATCCTGCGACGCTCATCAAGTAAGTATTCGAGTAGTTTCTCATGCGGCCCTTCAACAAAAGGTCTGAAATGCATGCAGGTATAACAGGGTATGGGAACACACGCTGTGCAGGATTTGCAACTGGCGCATTGCCCTGACTTTTCACCTGTATTAATTCTGATGTTGCCACCGGGATATTTATCCTCACTTTTATTAATCAGCTCCCCCTGGAACATTTTCGCGTAATATCCGAGCTCAACAGAAACGGCTTCTTCGATTTTAATTAAACTTTCTGGACCTGACTGCACATAAACACCTGTATACATTAAGGTAGAGTGATCAAGTAATTCTCCTATTACCACCTCTCCGTAACCTTCTCTTGCAAGCCGTGTACCTAACGTGTAGCGAAACCGCCTGGCATTCATGTTTATTACTTTACCCGTCCTTTCCGAAACCACGTTCTCTGTTATGGCGATTCTTTTGAGCGTTTGGGTACACTTTACCGCATAAGCATGTAGCCTGTCTGAAGACAGAATCGCATGTAAATTCTCACAATCAACAACCCCTTCAAGTCTTTCTTGACAGAAAAACAATGGTAATTCTAATATCTCTTTATCTGAGAGTTTTCTGCCAAGCTGCTTGCTAAAATTCTCAGAGACAAGACGCGACTGCTCTTTAAAAATATTAAATAATTCCCCTGTAATTCTAAATCGCCTGAATGAGGCTCTGTACTTTTCGCCCTGTTTTATTCTGGGGATATCAATATAACATTCATTTATGGTTCTTTCTTTTATGATATCTTTCGTTTTTATCTGTGTGATCTGTAAACTTCTTCTGCCTGTGTGAATAATGATTAAAGCCATTGCCAGATCAGAATAGGATATCGTACCCTTATGGTATGCACGTGAGACAGCATCATAAAAGTTATCAAACTCCATATCTGTCAGAGGTCCCTGATGTGGGTCTCGTCTTTTAACAACCTCCCCTTTTTTATTATCTTTAATCGTCCAGTTATCAACAAGGTCAACACAGCTTTTGGTAACCCCCTTAAAACCTAACTCATACCATTTTTTAATTAGAATCCTTAGACAACTGAGATCCTGGTTTGAGAACTTATCATTTGATTTTGTTGTTAACATTACGGCTTCGTCAAATGAATCAAAACTCATAACTGAAATTAGTTTAAAAAAAACTCTGTTAATTTCCTTTACAGAACCGGGGCTGATTTCTTCTGCGAAATATTTCAGTGTATTCACGTAACCGTACCTGAGGTTATCTGACAACTTTTCAGTGACCTCACCCACATTCAACTTTATATTTCTACTCAACTCCCAGAATTCATCATCCAATCCGAATGTGTAACCATCGTTTTTTGCATGAAAAATATCTTGATGCGCGTTCATAAACTTTAATTTATTCATAAGACACCCCGCTGCGCTTTTGGAAAATACCTTTCTGAATTGCAAGGGCTGCTTCCACTGATTTTGAAACGACAAATCGTCTGTTATAAGTTTGTGCTGTTCCAGAACCCGGCTCCCAACCCATATGATTGGAACGCATTTTCTCTTGCATCTCTTCACTCACATGCTCGGTGCTTTCATCCATTAGTTTTGAAAACAGATAGTTCCAGGTGTGCCTGAACTTATGTCCAGTCAACTTGCTTAAACCTGAGTCAATGCCTCTCAGTCTATAAATGATCTTATGGTATGCAGGAACGGACAGAGGATCGCCACGTGTCTCTCCTTCTTTGTGAGTAATGAAAAGATATCCATGCTTTTTCTTTCTGATGTTGGCTTTTCTTTCTCCCGTAATATATGAATGGAGAAGTCTGGTAAGTTCGTCAGACATGGGTAAATCTCTTTCAAGCGTTTTTACGAGGGGCTGATTGACTCTTATGTCCTCAATACTGTCAGCCCTCCTTCTTATGAAAAGCATTTGCGCTGAAAAATCAATATCTTCTACTCTCAGGTTCAATAACTCGCCACACCTTATCCCTAATGAATGTAATATCATGACTATAAGCTGATTTCTCTGACGAACTTTTTTGTTGAATGGATTGAATTCACATTGAGGTTCAATAAATGAAAGAAGTATATCCATGTCTTCTTCTTCGATTGTTTTATAGATATTCCCTTCTGAATTCCTGTATTTTATCTTCGGCCTTCTGGCTTTTATTTTTCCCACGAAATAGGTAATTTTCCTGTAGCCATCATCAATATTTTTAATAGTTAGCAGACACAACCATTCAAGATATTTTGCTATTGTCGTAAGCCGTATGTACTTTGTCGCACTGCATACTCCAGGTTGATGTTCTTTAATATTAATTACTTTCGCAGTTCTCATTCTTTTCCCGACAAAATCCCTCAGAAGGTCGATTTCATTGTTATCCAGGAATCTGGCCGTTTGAATTCTCTCTTCAATGTCTATATTACGTATAAAAAGAAACCGATAAAAAAGTGCGATACACCCTGCCTGAGTCTCAATTGTTTTTATTGAATTATCACTGTTTCTCAGTTGTGTTGTAATAAATAAACACGGATAAAATACCGGGATGCCTATTTTCTTGTTTTTTATTATGCAATAACGTTCCCCACCCTTCATTTTAAATGTTTTGATACCATATCTTTCCATAATTCCTCCTTATTTATGTTTAATATTTTGCAAACCACGTATAGGTTAAATATTCAAAAACAATAGCCTATGCATATTTTGCAGAATTATTTTATTAATATATCGCTTAATAGTTGTCAATAAAGGATGGATCTAAATTTTTCTTTGCAAATATGCATTAGGTATATAATAGGACTTTTCTATTTACCTGATACCTTAAAAACCCTCTGCATAGCTTGGTATAACTGACTTTGCATTATATACGTAAAGTATTTTGCAAAATTAACACCTGTTATAATCAAAATCCTTTCCAACTTCATTATCGCTTATCAAGCGGCATGTATTTTAAATATCATAATATTTAACCTTGTCAATAGTTGACTTTATTTTAAAATAAGCTACTTATTGGTTATTTAAGAAGGGCAACCAATGATCGATATAAAAAACAACATAGATAATATGTGGGTTTACTTTCCTGAGCATGAAAATGATATTTTAAATGAAGTTAGTACACTTACTTCCTTTCAGTTTTATGACCGTTATCTTTTGAAGTTATCTGCAAGGGAGTTCTTGGATTTTTCCAATATCTTTGCGATTATAAAATCAATAACGAATTTGACGAATCGCATTCAATTTCTCAACTCATTAATTATGGTTTTGGCTACAACTCAGATAAAAGTCATGACAATCAGCCAAATGACTTTAGCTTTTTTCGTGATCGTGTAGAAAATCTTAGAAGTGAACACTTTGCTGAAAGAATCAACAGTGAAAAAAACAAACTAGGATTAAATATTAACTGCATTAGAGGAGGGAGCGGCCTGCAAGAGCGTCTATAACTTACACATTTAGGGACATTAATAGCCTTTAAATCATGAAAGGATTTCAATTATGCAACTTCAAAGAATCATAATTTGATAAATTTAGTCAAAAAACTACTGTTATGAACCCCTGATTTCTTCACTTTGGGCCCGGCTTTGGCCCAGCTACAAATTGTAGTTATGAAGAAAACTAGCAAGATCAGAAAAGTATATTTGTATCTACAGAGACGCCAGCACCAAAATCCTTTCGCGGCGGTTCCAGAGCCGTCCGCTGAAGTCCTGAAAGCCCGCACGGCGCAAGCCTTGCGGGCTTTTTTGTGCCCAGTATTCATGCTGCTGCTAATCAGATTATTGTGGGCAGAAATACCCGAACGGCAACGTACAAAGCAGCTGAGGCAATGGCAAAATCCTTTGGCGCGGATGACGAAACTGCGATAAAAATCGGCCTGACTGTCGACATCGCTGTTCCACCAGGATTTGCATTTAGTATTAGTGCAACCCGGTTAGCATCGGTGAGAGCGGGTCGCATCAAACTGATTGAGCATGAATCGATGACGGGGCTTAAAACCCGGAGGGCATACGCTTTCCACACACGTTGGCAAAAGCGATGCAGAGTTGTTATCCCGTTTTGAAACCAATAAGCGTTTAACGTTCTCTACCACCTTTACTAATCTGCAGATTGCTGAGGAAGCAATATCGAGAGCGCTTTTTGCTAATATAGCCGTCATAAAGTCTGTTCTCTCAGGTGGCAAGAAAGGTGTCAGACTAACTATTCGTAATGCAGCAGGGAAAACTATTGGCTACGGCTTCAAACGAGGAGACAGCCAGCGGATAGCCATGACAAATGTGAGAGTGGTCATTGAATTTCAACAATTTAATGGAAAACCCTACTACATTCTTACCGCGTTCCCGTCTCTTTAAGGTGCAAAATGCAAAATTTCCATTTTCTTGATCAACTGATTTTTGGTTATTTCAACCAGGACGCCGACATCATTAATGATGGTGAAAACACAGTTGAAGGCATAGTCAGGCTCTTCAAAAAAACAGCCCCAGATTGGATGCTCAAAGATCTCGTCGAAGAAGTCGATGATTTTATCTCCGCCTATGATGATGGCGTAGAGGAGGAGTTCAAGCGACGCTATGAGTTTGATTTCTCACCTGAGCTTTGGGATACCACCGCACGCGAATTCCTAAAAACAGTACGTCAAATCTCGCTAGAGAAATGAGAGGTAGGGTGATACTGAACCCATCCCCTACTCATAATGCCATGCGTCTGGCTTTTCTTCTGTTATGCCCCATGTTCTTAATGCGTGAGTCCCCTGAAATGCGGTATAAAGCCGCATGAAAATTCCAAACCGAATCCAACCGCTGGTCGATGACGGCCTGATTGATAACGTGCTTCAGCGCTTGAAAAGCGGCAAAGAAGCTGACGTTTACACTGTCATGTGCGGCGGCAAAGTCCAGTGCGCTAAAGTCTACAAAGAAGCTTCTCAGCGTAGCTTTAAGCAGGCCGTGCAATATCAGGAGGGGCGCAAAGTTCGCAACTCCCGCAGTGCGCGTGCAATGCAAAAAGGCTCCAAATTCGGACGCAAGCAGCAAGAGGAAGTCTGGCATACTGCAGAAGTCGATGCGCTGTTCCGCCTGGCCAAAGCCGGCGTTCGCGTGCCTGAACCCTATATGTGCCTCGACGGTGTACTGTTGATGGAGCTGGTCACTGATGCAGATGGCGCAGTAGCACCACGTCTGAGCGATGTGATTTTGTCGCAAGAGGAAGCTCTGACTGATTTCGCCACCATGATTCGCAATATCGTACGCATGTTGTGTGCCGGCATTGTGCATGGCGATCTGTCAGAGTTTAACGTTTTGCAAGATGAGCATGGCCCAGTGATCATCGACCTGCCTCAAGCGGTGGATGCTTCAGCAAACAACCACGCCGAATCAATGTTTGAGCGCGATGTGAATAACATCACCGAATATTACGGTCAGTTTGCCCCGCAGATTTTAGAAACGCGTTATGCGAAGGAAATCTGGCAGCTGTTTGAAGATGGCAAGTTAACGCCTGAAACTGCTTTAACCGGCCTCTTTGTAGAAGAAGTTCATGATGTGGATATGGACTCCCTGCTGGATGAAATCATTTCTGCGGAAGATGAGTATTACGATCGCCAGCGAGCGGCTAAAGAGCGGGATGAAGAATAGTCAGCCAGCCTGATTCGCTGGCTTCAAGTTATAGTAAAACCACTCTTCAAATTTCATCTGCTAAACAGATACATGTGCAGCCCGTCACTCTCATTGCCAGGCTAAAAAGCTGTTTCTCATCTCATCAATGGCGCTGGGTGAAAGCAGCAGCACAGATTTAAGACTCACCTCAATACGTTCAATGATGGCTTCTCTCGGCCCTGAACGCCACGCCTCGCTGGCATAAAATGCTTCCAGAACATCGTGCATTTCCTCTTCATTTTCAAATGCTCGAAGAAGAAAATAGCTATCAGCATCATGGAGAGAACAACCGTAAGCGACGACATCAATTCCCTGCTCGACGTGCAGAGGAACACTGATATCTCGCATGATTCGATGGAAGGTTCTGCCTGTATCTGTTTTCAACCGATATTGCAGGATTTCAACAACTCTACTTTTCATCTCTCATCCTTAAGACATTTTTTTTGTGGTTATGGCGGCACTAAAATTACCCTTTACCAGAAAAAGATACAGTGTCAGATCCACTAAAGCTGAGGCGACTCACAACTTTCATCGGCTTGCCTGAAGTGCCTTCAGGCTGAGCACATAGCAGCATGGCTTAAAATGCTCATTTCTCGCACCATCCAAACTCGATGATTCAATTAAGGTTATTCCTGGAGCCAATTCTGGCTGAGCGTGCCATTGTTAACTACGCTCATAACTCATAGAGCGATTGATGAGGGAATATTCATGAAAAAGACAATTATTGCTGTATCTGCCCTGCTGCTGGCTTCTTCGGCTTTTGCCGCTACCACACATGCAACTGACGACACCGTCGCGAACGCACAAGCGGGCGCAAACACCGCCAAAGAGAAGCTGCATCAGGCGCAGCATCAGGGCGAAGAGCAGAAGCTGAAAGCCAAGCATGCTGTTGAAGGTAAGAGCGACAGCACCAGCAGCAAAGTGAGCGAAGGCGCACAGAAAGGCTGGAACAAAACCAAAGAAGGCACTGAAAAAGGGTGGGATGCTACCAAAGAAGGTGCGACTAAAGGCTGGAACAAAACCAAAGAAGGTGCCAGCGATCTGAAGAAGAAAGTGACTGAATAAGTTCTTCTGACAGAATCCCGAAAGGCCGCGATTGCGGCCTTTTTTCGTTTTTGCCGCTTTGCGTCCGGCTCGATATCGACTTACACTTCGCTCAACACTCATTAACCTTTTTTCTTATGTCTGACACCTTCAAACGCCAGCCCTTGCCTTTACCCAACGGTCACAACAAAGTGCTGTTGCACTCCTGCTGCGCACCCTGCTCGGGTGAGGTGATGGAAGCGATGCTGGCTTCCGGAATCGATTACACCATCTTCTTTTACAACCCAAACATTCATCCGCTGAAAGAGTACGAGCTGCGCAAAGAAGAAAATATCCGCTTTGCTGAGCAGTTCGGTGTGCCTTTCGTGGATGCCGATTACGATAAAGATAACTGGTTTGATCGGGCGCGCGGCATGGAGTGGGAACCGGAGCGTGGCGTACGCTGCACCATGTGTTTCGACATGCGCTTTGAACGTACTGCGCTGTATGCACATGAAAATGGCTTCCCGGTGATCACCAGTTCGCTGGGTATTTCGCGCTGGAAGGACATGAAGCAGATTAATGACTGCGGTGTGCGTGCAGCAGCGCACTATCCTGACATGCTGTATTGGGAGTTTAACTGGCGTAAAGGCGGTGGATCATCACGCATGATCGAGATCAGCAAGCGCGAGCGTTTCTATCAGCAGGAGTACTGCGGCTGCATCTACTCGCTACGCGACAGCAATCGCCATCGCGTGGCCAGCGGGCGCGAACGCATTGAAATTGGTGTGCAGTACTACCAGCCCGACGAATAAACAATTAGCCTGCTGGCATCGGTTAGCAGGCGCTTACTCTCACCAGGCTAATTGCCTGCCGCTGTAATCGACGTAATGATGTCCGCCCTGCCCGGCAAAACGGTTCAGTTGCGCCACTAATCCCTGAGCACTTTCCACCGCAGTAATATCCGCATCATCACCGCCCATATCGGTTTTCACCCAGCCCGGATGCAGTGACAGCAAGGTTGTTCCACGCTGCTCCATCTGCTGAAGCAGCGTACGGCTCAGCATATTCAGCGCCACCTTACTGGCAGAGTAATACGGACGAATCGCCTCGGCATTCTCCGTCAGGCTGCCCAGACGAGATGTGGTAATACCAAGCACACCCTGCTTTTCCGTCAGCAGCGGTAACAGACCTTCCGCCATGCGCACGGGCGCAATGCTATTGGTCATAAACAGCTGCATCAATTCATCATCGGAAGTGGCGATCAGCTCCATTGAATCCGGGCCGAGAATCCCGGCATTGATCAGCGCGCGGTCAAATTGCTCACCTTTGAGCTGCTGAAGTAATTGCTCACGCTGTGTGGCAACGGTGATATCCAGTGGCAGCCAGCGCAGTTTTTCATGCTGATAGGAAACGGCAGTGCTGCGATAAGTGGCCGTGACGTCCCAGCCATCGGCCAGCAGTTGCTGCACCACCGCCAGTCCAATCCCCTTTGAAGCACCGATAATTAACGCGCGTTTTGTTTGGCTCATTTGTCCCTTCCCGCAGTTAAAAGGCAAAAAGGGCAGGATAACCTGCCCTTGTTTTGACTAACGAAACACCAACGTTAGCACAACAATCACCACCATCATTATCAGCAGATGGCACACCACCTTATTAAGATTCCGATTCTGCATAGCGCCTCCATGGGGTTAGAACCACTGGCCGAAGCGTTTGATGTAGAGCATTTTCATGCCCTGTGCGACCACGCAGTAACCTAACAAGGTCGCGACCAGCCATGGGAAGTAAGCCCAGGGCAACGGGGTCAATCCCACCATGTGTCCCAACGGGGAGAATGGCAGCAGAATGCCTGCAATCATCACACACGCCGTAGTCAGCAGCACCGGCAGTGCAGCACGGCTCTGGATGAACGGAATTTTCTGGGTGCGCAGCATATGCACCACCAGCGTCTGCGACAGCAATCCTTCTACAAACCAACCGGACTGGAACAGTGACTGCATTTCCGGCGTGTTGGCGGCAAACACGTACCACATCACAGCAAAAGTCGTGATATCAAAGATTGATGATGTAGGCCCAATCCAGAGCATAAAGCGTTTGATATTGCGCGCGTCCCACTTACGCGGTTTGCGCAGGAACTCACGGTCCATTTTGTCCCATGGCAGCGCCAGTTGAGACAGGTCATACATCAGGTTCTGAATCAGCAGATGAATCGCCAGCATTGGCAGGAACGGAATAAAGGCGCTCGCCACCAGCACAGAGAACACGTTGCCAAAGTTGGAACTGGCAGTCATGTTCAGATACTTGATGATGTTGCCAAAAGTCTCGCGTCCTTTCATCACCCCCTCTTCCAGCACCATCAGATCTTTTTCCAGCAGGATGATGTCAGAAGACTCTTTGGCGATGTCTGCTGCACTATCCACTGAAATCCCGACATCGGCATCACGCAGGGCTGGCGCATCATTAATCCCATCGCCGAGGAAACCGACGGTGTGTCCTTGCTGCTGCAATGCACGCAAGATGCGAGATTTCTGCAGCGGCGTCAGTTTGGCGAACACTGCGCTATGCGCTGCCGCCTCCGCCAGTTGCTCGTCGCTCATCATCGCAATCTGATCGCCAGTCACGATATCGCCACTGTCGATACCGACTTGCTGGCAAATACGTGCGGTAACCACCGGATTGTCGCCGGTCAGCACTTTGACGCTGACGCCGTTATCACGCAGCGCGGTAATGGCTTTGGCGGCACTCTCCTTAGGCGGATCGAGGAAAGTGAGCAACCCTTCCACGGTTAACCCTTGTTCATCCGCCACACTCAATGCCTGCTGCAAGCCCGGCTCTTCCAGTACACGACTCGCCACCAGCAATACACGGAAACCTTGCTCGTTGTACTGGTGTGCCAGAGCTAACAATTCTGCACGGCGTTTTTCATCCAGCGGCTGAACCAGTTTTCCTTCACGCTCAGCCGTAGCGATGCTCAGCATCTCTTCTACCGCGCCTTTACAGATCAGCATCTGTTGATTCAGACGACGATCGCGCACCACAACAGAAACGCGGCGACGCACAAAATCAAACGGTAACTCATCCACTTTGGCGTAATAGTCGCCCATGTCCGCCGTTACGCGATCCTTGCCGTAGCGCAGAATCGCACGATCCATCAGATTCGGCGTGCTGCTCTGATAGTGGCTGTTGAGCCAGCTCAGCATCAGTACGCGAGAGTTTTCCACTCCGGCGCAATCCAGATGATGCTCAAGAATGATGTTGTCCTGGGTCAGCGTGCCGGTTTTATCTGTACACAGGATGTCCATCGCACCGAGGTTTTGAATCGCGTTCAGCCGTTTCACAATCACTTTACGGCGTGACATGGCAATCGCGCCTTTCGCCAGATTCGAGCTGACAATCATCGGCAGCATTTCCGGCGTCAGACCCACCGCCACGGCCAGCGCAAAAAACGAGGCATCCAGCCAGTCGCCTTTGGTTAGCCCGTTAATCAGCAGCACCACCGGCACCATCACCAGCATGAAGCGGATCAGCAGCCAGCTGACGCTGTTCACACCGCGATCAAAAGCAGTTTGCGAGCGATTACCGACAATCGATTTCGCCAGGCTGCCAAAGTAGGTTTCGCCGCCGGTTGCCACTACCACCGCTTTGGCGCTGCCGCTGGAGACGTTGGTGCCCATCAGACACACGCTACCAAGTTCCAGCAGTGAAGCCCCGTGATCGCTCGCTCCCGCGCCTTTGCTGGTGACGTGGCCCGTGACGTCATATTTCTCCACCGGCAGTGATTCACCGGTCAGGATCGCCTGGCTGATAAACAGGTCACGCGAATCCAGCAAACGTACGTCGGCAGGCACCAGATCGCCAGCCGATAGATAGATAATGTCGCCGGGGACTAAAGTGGCAATATCCACTTCCTGTCTAGCCGGGGGCTGTTGGGCAGATTCCCGACGCAGTACGGTAGCGGTAGTGCGCACCATGGATTTCAACGCCTGCGCGGCTTTATTGGTGCGGAACTCCTGCCAGAAGCGCAGCAAACCGCTGAGCGTTACCATCGTCACAATGATGATGACACCGGTCAGGTCGGTCTCCTCGCCTTTACGTAATGGCAGCAGGTAGTCAGTGAAAAAACTCACCGCTGCCAGCGCCATTAATACGTAGATGAAGGGGTTATTGAATGCCTGGATCAGCTGAATCAGCGCGTGCGGCGCTTTATCATGCGCCACCTGATTGCGGCCATAGACTTCCAGACGCGCTTCGGCTTCGCGTTCGCTCAGGCCCAGCGCATCACTGCGCAGGCGAACGAGGGTTTCATCGGCGGTGAAACCGGCTTCATCTTCAATCAGATAGCGCGGCGTTTTCTGACGCTGCGGGCGGGCGTTGCTCCAGGATTTTTTTTCCTGGTTGAGTTTCATGTCAGTCATGATGACATTCCTCTATTTTTTACGGCAATAACAGTCCCTGTGCGGGGAGCACATTAACGGGGATAAATTAAATTAACGACGATGCGTTAGATGATTAAAAATAACCTATCGGGAATTTCCATATGACCTCCCGTAAATAAAAGACGAAGAAGTTCGCTCGTTAAAATAACGAGAAATAGCGATGACGATGTTAATGATGCCGCTGAGAGCGATCTTCAGTCAGTCCAGATTTGCCAGGTAGCCTGAGCACGGACGTGCCAAAACGCGCTAAAACAGCGGTTAATTATGCACGCTGAAAATCAGCGCGCGCATCGAGGTGGAGGGAAAAGTGCGTTTAAAATCATGTGCATAATGAAATCCCCACGGGCATCAACCCGCTACTGTCGTTTAAAGGGGAACAATCATCAGAGAGAAGAGAGGATTGCTGCCCGCCGTGTTGGCAAGCAGCGACAAAAGAATTCGCGCGTCAGCTTGCCTTGTGTTGCCATCTAAAAGGGTGACTGTCCAACTGAATTCTCCTGTTTGAAGTTGGCGCCATTATATTCCTGAAGACTTCGAAGTAAAGTTAATTATTTCCGTTCAGCAACGAGTTTAAATTCCGTTGTAATTTGGTTGATGAAAGGACAAAAATTAGCGAGTCTGTAGCACTGCGCGGCGCGATAACAATAACAGCATATTTAACAGGCTTATAACCAATCCGCCGCGCTTAGAACCGTAAGGCATATGTATAGCCATAAATTGACTATTCTTCATTACTGCGCTCTCGTAAACTCGCGTTACTTTTTTAAGGCAAGGAAACAACATGAAAAAAATCATTCCCTCACTGCTGGCTTTATCGCTGGTAGCCGCCTTCTCCTCTCAGGCCGCAACACCAAAAGATACGCTGGTGATTGCGCAGTCGACTGATGATGCAGATAGCTTTGATCCGGCACAGGGCTTTGAACTCACCACAGTGCAAGCATTCACTAACATCTATCAACGTCTGGTTCAGTCGGATCCGACCAATCCCACCGATCTGAAGCCAACGCTGGCCACCTCCTGGACGCCAGGCAGTGACAACCGCAGCCTGACTTTTGAACTGCGCAAAGGCGCGCAATTCGCCAGTGGTAACCCGCTTCGTCCGGAAGATGTGATCTTCTCGCTGGGTCGCGTGGTGAAACTTAACCTCGACCCTTCCTTTATTCTGACGCAGCTCGGCTGGAATAAAGACAATGTTGATACCTTCCTGAAGAAAGTCGATGACAATCACGTACAGATCAGCTGGAGCGCCAACGTCAGCCCGGCCTATGTGCTGAGCCTGCTGTCTGCACCGGTCTCTTCGATTGTGGATGAGAAAACTGCACAGGCGAATGCCAAAAACGGTGACTTCGGTCATGCCTGGTTAGGCACCAATTCAGCGGGTAGCGGCCCGTATCAGATTCGTAAAGTGGTGCTGCATGAAGTGGTACTGCTGACCGCCAACCCGACCTCACCGGCGGGCGCTCCGAAGCTGAAAAACATTCTGATCAAGAACGTGCCGGAACCTGCTGCGCGTCGTCTACTGCTGGAACAGGGCGATGTGGATATTGCTCGTAACCTCGGCGCAGACCAAATTGCGGCGCTGAAAGGCAAAACGGGCGTGAAGACCGAAGCGATTCCGATGGCCTCGCTCTACTATATTCAGTTCAACGTCGGTGAGAATCCAGTGTTGAAGAACCCGGCACTGTGGGAAGCGGCGCGTTACCTGTTCGACTACAAAGGTATTGCTAACGACCTGCTGAAAGGCCAGTTCGAAGTACATCAAACCTTCCTGCCTAAAGGTTTCCTCGGTGCGTTGAATGACACGCCGTACACCTACGATCCGGAGAAAGCCAAAGCGATTCTCAAGAAAGCAGGTTTAACCAATGTCAGCTTTAAGCTCTCGACCAGCAATCAACCGCCATATCTGGATATTGCGCAGGCATTACAGGGCAGCTTTGCCAAAGGTGGCGTGAAAGTCGAAGTGCAGCCGGGCCTGAGTTCTGAAGTCTCTACTCGCGTGAAAGCGCATCAGTACGAAGCGACACTGAACGCATGGGGTGCGGATTACTTCGATCCGAATACCAATGCCGCCTCCTTTGCTTACAACCCTGAAGATGGCAGCAAAACCATTGCTTACCGTTCAGACTGGCATATTCCAGAGCTGAGTAAACAGACGCTGGCCGCCACCGCTGAAGCGGACAGCAACAAGCGTGTTGAACTGTACCAGGCGATGCAGCGCGAAGTGCTGAAGAACTCGCCATACGTGATCGGCTTGCAGGCGCGCAACCTGATTGCGCTGCGCGATAACCTGAAAGGCTATGTGCAGGGGATTAACCCAGACATGGTGTATTACTCGCAGGTTTCTAAGTAATGGCAGTGTCTGCTTCACAGGCCGGGTTCGCCCGGCCACTCTGGCAACGTTTTAGCCGTCTGGTCACCAGCCTGTTATCGCTGCTGGTGACGTTGATTGGTTTGTTAGCGTTCACTTTCATGCTGTCGCACCTGTCGCCGGTTGATCCGGTGCAGCAAATCGCCGGCGATCACGCCAGCGAAGCCACCTATGCACAGGTGCGCCACGATCTCGGCCTCGACCAGCCGGTGCTGGTACAGTTCTGGCGCTATATCAGCCATCTGGCGCAGGGCAATTTAGGGCTTTCACATCTGACCAATCAGCCTGTCAGCACGGATCTGATGCGCACCTTCCCCGCCACCATTGAACTCGCCACCTGTGCGATGATCTTTGCCGCCGTGTTTGGCATCACTTTAGCCTTGCTGGCCGCGTGGAAGCCGGGCAGCGTGATCGATAACGTAGCGCGCTTTATCTCGCTGCTCGGCTATTCCGTTCCGGTATTCTGGCTTGGTCTGCTGGGTCTGCTGCTGTTTTACGCGGTGTTGCATTGGTCTGCCGGGCCGGGACAGTTGGATGATATCTGGATCTACACGCTGGAGCCGAAAACCGGCTTTGTGCTGATTGATAGCTGGCTATCTGGCGATCCAGAGATGTTCCGCAATGCGATTGCCCATCTGTGGCTGCCGGTGATGATTCTTGGCTTACTGGCGATGGCCGGTATTACACGCTTATTGCGTGCCGCGCTGTTAGAAGAGAGCAGCAAAGAGTATGTGATTCTGGCGCGCGCCAAAGGCGCAGGGCGGACTCGCATCCTGCTGCGTCACATCTTCCCCAACGTGCTGGGGACGCTGATCACGGTCATCGCCCTCTCCTACGCCACCCTGCTGGAAGGTTCGGTGTTAACCGAAACGGTCTTCGCCTGGCCCGGTGTCGGACGCTACATGACCAACGCGCTGTTTTCCTCTGATACACCAGCGATTCTCGGCTCGACCCTGCTGATTGGCAGTTGCTTTATTCTGCTTAATGCCGTGGCCGATGCCCTCACCTGGTTAACCGATCCGAGAACACGATGACTCAACAACTCTCTGAACTGGAGACAGTTCGTCCGCGCCGCCGCCGTGCGCGCGTGACTTCACTGACCATCGGTCTGACGCTGGTGGTGATCGTGGTGGCAATGGCACTGTTCGCCCCACTGCTGGCACCGTTCGATCCCAACGCCCAGGTGATCGCCCAGCGTTTGCAGGCCCCTTCCGCGCTGCACTGGTTTGGCACCGATGGCTTTGGCCGTGATTTGCTGTCACGCGTGATTTATGGTGCACGTCCTACGTTGTTGCTGGTGTCACTGATTCTGGTACTGACCATTCCGGTGGGCCTGCTGGTCGGGATTACTGCCGGCTATGTGGGCGGCTGGACCGAACGCGTGTTGATGCGCATCACGGATATCTTCCTGTCGCTGCCGAATCTGGTGATCGCGCTGGCGCTGGTGGCCATGCTCGGTCCGGGATTGATGAACGGCGCACTGGCGCTGGCACTCACTAGTTGGCCACCGTTTGCCCGTCAGGCGCGTGCGGAAACCCTGGCACTGCGCCGCAGTGATTATCTGGCGGCTGCGCGCATGCAGGGTATTACCGGTTTGCGCTTAATGTTCGGCCATATTTTACCGCTGTGTTTGCCAACCGCCGTGGTGCGCGCGGCGCTGAGCCTCGGCGGCATCATTCTCTCCGCTGCGGGCTTGGGCTTCCTGGGCATGGGCGTGCAACCGCCAACCGCCGAATGGGGTTCGATGGTGGCGGAAGGCAGTAAAGTGATTTTCGACCAATGGTGGGTGGCTGCCGCCCCCGGCGGTGCGATTCTGTTCGCCAGTCTGGCGTTTAATCTGACAGGCGATGGCCTGCGCGACCGACTGGATACCCGTCATGCCAAATGATCTGTTAATTGATGTGCAGGGGCTGACCATCCGCAGCGAAGATACGCTGTTAGTGGATAATATCGCCTTTCAAATTGGCCGTGAGCGCGTGGCGCTGGTGGGTGAATCCGGTTCGGGCAAATCACTGACGGCCCGCTCGCTGATGGGGCTGCTCTCTCCTTCATTGCACCTGCAGGCCGATCGCTTACAGGTGGTGGGTGCCGATGCGCTCAACCTGCGCGAACGCGACTGGATCGCCCTGCGCGGCGGCAAAGTCGCGATGGTGATGCAGGATCCGAAATACGCCCTCAACCCGACTCGCACTATTGGCTGGCAGGTCGAAGAACCGCTGGTACTACACCGCAAACTGAGCCGTGCCGAACGTAAAGAGAAAGTGTGCGAGATGCTGGATGCGGTCGGTCTGCCGGATCCCCGTCAGTTGATGAAGCGTTATCCACATCAGCTTTCCGGCGGCATGGGGCAGCGTGTGATGCTGGCGATCGCTTTGATCACCGATCCCGATCTGCTGATTGCCGATGAACCGACCTCGGCGCTTGATCATGCGATGCGCGATCAGGTGCTGGCACTGATTCGTCGTTTGGTGGAGCAGCGCAATATGGGCTTACTGCTGATCAGCCACGATCTGCAGCAGGTCTCTGAGCACTGCGATCGCGTGATGGTGATGTACAAAGGCAAATTGCTGGATACGTTGCCTGCGGCAGAGCTATCTAATGCGACTCATCCTTACACACGCACGCTATGGTCCTGTCGTCCGAGCAAAGCCACGCACGGTGAACGCTTGCCGGTGCTGGATCGTGCTGCGCTGGAGGCCAGCAATGATTGAGTTAAACAATCTGAGCGTGTCGCATAAGCAGGGTTATGAACTGCGCACCGTGGTGCATGACGTATCCTTGCAGGTGGCCGCGGGCGAGTGTTTTGGCCTGGTCGGGCCATCGGGCTGCGGCAAGTCATCGCTGCTGTGGGTGATGGCCGGACTGAATCCCTTCTGGAGCGGCAGCATGCAACTGGCGGGCACCGACGTGCAACCGGGTAAAGCCTTTACCGGCCCGCTGCGTCGTGATGTGCAGATGGTGTTTCAGGATCCGTATGCCTCGCTGCATCCACGCCATCGTCTGCGCCGCACCCTGGCCGAACCGTTGAAGATGCTGAAGCGCGATAATATCAACGACCGCATCAATCAGGGTTTTCGCCATGTCGGGCTGGATCCAGCGCTGGCGGATCGTTATCCGCATCAGCTGTCCGGCGGCCAGCGTCAGCGCGTGGCGATTGTGCGCGCCCTGCTACTGGAGCCGAAAATCCTGTTGCTGGATGAGCCAACCTCGGCGCTGGATATGTCGGTGCAGGCGGAGATCCTCAATCTACTCAACGATTTGAAGCAAAATGACGGATTGACCATGGTGCTGGTGAGCCACGATCCCGATGTAATCGATCATATGTGCGACCGCGCGGCGCATATGGCATTGGGTCGGATTGTCGGTTAACGCATTTTCACTCAACCGTTGCGGCGCGATTTTTTCATCCGCATCTAAAGCGATCATATCGCAAACAGATGCATGCTCCATCGTGCCGCCACGGACAGGCGTAAATTGATGCACCATTCAATTTACGCCAAATATGATCTCTGCTTAATGCGCCATCGCCTGCAGCGTCTCGCTGCGAATCGACTCGGTCACTTCGGCCTTTAACGCCATAAATTCGGGTGAGGTTTTGATGGTGTAATCACGGCCATTATTGAAATTCACTGCCACCTCCTGCTTGATGCGGCCCGGGCGGGCGCTGAAAATCGCTACCTTGTTAGCCATGAAAATCGCTTCGTCGATATCGTGGGTGACGAACAACACGGTCTTGCGCGACTGCTCCCACACCGACAACAGCAACTCCTGCATCATCACGCGCGTCTGATTATCCAGTGCGCCAAACGGCTCATCCATTAGCAGCACCTTGGGATCGTTGGCCAGCGCGCGCGCAATCGCGGTGCGTTGCTGCATGCCGCCCGAGAGCTGGCGCGGATAGTGCTGGGCAAAACCGCGTAATCCCACCTGCTGGATGTAGTAGTCGCTGCGCTCTTTCTGCTGTGCCGCGCTGATGCCGCGCTCCTGCAAGCCGAAACGGATGTTCTCCTCTACCGTCAGCCATGGGAACAGCGTGTAGCTCTGGAACACCATGCCGCGATCGGCACCCGGCCCTTCCACGCTTTTACCGTCCAGCCAAATTTCCCCGCGTGTGGGCGTATCCAGTCCGGCGATGATGCGCAGCAGCGTGGATTTACCGCAGCCTGAGGGACCGAGGATAGTGATGAAATCATTCTCCTCCACCTGATAGTGGATCGGCTGCAGCGCCTGGGTCTGTTCCCCTTTCGGTCCGGTAAAAATGCGTTCCACGCCGCGCACGTTGAGTTTGCTGTGTTTCATTACAGGGTGCTCCATGCAAACAAGCGCCGATTGAGCACTTTGAACAGGTAGTCAGAGATCAAGCCAATGCAGCCGATCACAATAATGCCGAAAATGATCTGCCCGGTATTCAGCAATGCCTGACTGTCGACGATCATATGGCCGATGCCACTTTCCGATCCGATCAATTCGGCGACGATGACGTAAGTCCACGCCCAGCCGAGCACCAGGCGCAGCAGTTCGGCAATGCCCGGTGCCGCGCCGGGTATCAACACGCGACGCACTATCGAACGGTTGCTGCACCCTAGCGTGTAGGCCGCCTCCACCAGATCGCGACGTGCGCCGCTCACCGTGACCGCCACCATCAAGACGATTTGGAAGAAGGAGCCAATAAAGATCACCAGGATTTTCTGGGTTTCACCGATACCGGCCCACAGAATCAGCAACGGCACAAACGCCGAGGCCGGTAAATAACGGCAAAAGGAGACGAAGGGTTCGAGAAAGGCTTCCCAGGTTTTATAGGCACCCATCATGATGCCCAGCGGCACACCTATCACGGCCGCCAGCAGGAAGCCCGACAGAACGCGCATCACCGTCATGCCGATATCCAGCGAGAAGTTGTACTCGGTGAACAGCACCACACCTTGCTGCAGCATGGTGAGAGGATCGGCGAGGAAAGTAGGCGACACCATGCCGCCCAGCGTTACCAGCGTCCATACCGCGATAAACAGCACAAAGAACGCCACGCCGAGCGCGACACGTAAGCGCAGCGAAATCGCTTTCAGCGGCACCATCAACGGATTGTGCCAGCGCTGCGGCGCCTCCGGCAGCGCTGCTGGCGGAGTCACGGGTTGGCTTTTACTCATCTCCATCTCCTTTCTCCTGCTTACTGCACGAAGCTGGCGTCGTACAAGCTCTTCACATCTGGCATTTTCTTGATCACGCCTGCACGCAGCAACAGTTTGCCTGCTTCATCACTGAAGGTTTCAATTTCACCATTGAAGAATTTCTTGTTCTCTTCCGGCCCCTGCCAGCGCAAATAACTGGCTGACTCCGCAAACTCTTTGCCCGTGGATTTTACTGCTGCACCCATAATCTCGTTGGATTTATCCGGCTGCTGTTTGATCATCTCCAGCGCATCGTAATAGCTGGCCACCAGCGCTTTCGCGGCCTGAGGATGTTCTTTCAGGAACGTTGGCGTACAGCCGAGCGTGTCCATGACCATCGGATAATCCAGCGTGGTGGCGAGGATCTTGCCTGCCTTAGGCTGGTTGCGGATCACCGAGAGATAAGGTTCATAGGTCACTGCCGCATCGTTTTGACCCGCAGCAAAAGATTGTGCCGCCGCCTGCGGTGCCATGGTCGCGAGACGTACGTCTTTCATCGTCATGCCGTTTTTGTCCAGCATCCACGCCAGCAGGAAATACGGTGAGGTGCCGGGCGCATCCACCGCGATGGTTTTGCCTTTCAAATCTTTGATGCTGGTGATGTCACTGCGGGCGGCGAGGCCATCGGCACCGTAAGATTTGTCCAGCTGAACGATCTGCTTAATCGGCACGCCTGCGGCGTTCCAGGAGATGTAGGTTTCAACCGTGGTCGCCGCGCACTGGATGGTGCCGGAAGCCACCGCCAGATGTCGGCTGCTCTGCGGGATCATCTTCACATCGACATCAAGGCCGTGCTTTTTGAAAATCCCAGCTTTATCGGCCAGCGTCAGTGGGGCAAATCCGGTCCAGCCGGAAATACCGATGGCGACTTTGGTGTCGGCCGCCTGTGCTCCTAAAGCACTGGCGCACAGGACTGCGGCGGTTAATGCATGAACAACGAGTTTCACTGGCTTGCCCATCTTCCACTCCTGATAAAGGTGATGAAAAACAACAGTTGTATAGTCTTATCTATACAAGCCAAGCAATGGCTGTGCCAGATTGTGAAAGCCCATTGTGATGGGGAGAGGGGGTTGAGATCGCGCACTGAAACGGTGCATAAACCCTATGCCGATGATCACACTGGTGCGAAAGCAACCTTCGGCGGATGGCGCTATAATCACGCCAATTTTTCAACAGAAGGAACACCGTATGACGGTGAAATTGCGTCCGCTTGAGCGAGAAGATCTGCACTTTGTGCACCAGTTAGACAACAACGCCAGCGTGATGCGTTATTGGTTTGAGGAGCCGTACGAAGCTTTTGTCGAGCTCTCGGATCTCTACGACAAGCATATCCACGATCAAACAGAGCGTCGTTTTGTCGTTGAACACGATGGGCAAAAAGCGGGATTGGTGGAACTGGTCGAGATCAATCACGTACATCGTCGCGCTGAGTTTCAGATCATCATTGATCCGGGGCATCAGGGCAAAGGCTTAGCCAGTCAGGCGGCTAAACTGGCGATGGATTATGGCTTTTCGGTGCTCAATCTCTACAAACTCTACCTGATTGTTGATCAGGAGAATGAGAAAGCGATTCACATCTACACCAAACTGGGATTTGAAGTGGAAGGCGTGCTGAAGCACGAATTTTTCATCAATGGTGAATACCGCAATACCATTCGCATGTGCATTTTCCAGCAGCAGTATCTGGCGCAGCATAAATCCGGTCATGCCATGGTGAAGCCGACAGCACAATAGCTTGAAATCGGCTCTCATTGTCGCTGCCGTCTTGAATATCAAACGGCAGCTAAGTGATTTATCGCTTTTAACCAAAAAGATGATGCTGAACCTTAGCAGCGCGGTTTATCGCGCATCTCTCAGCGACATACCTGCTTCGGAGATGCACAAAAAATTGCGCCGCGACCGCGCCATGCGGTTTAACCGCCGCGCGCACCCACCACGTTGAGACGTGGCTGAGGATGTTCAGGTTTCAGGTCGTACATGCCGCCATAGAACGGATCCACCAGCAGCCAGCCGGGGAAGCCCAGTAACGGGATATTACCCAGCAGATACCACAGGTTGGCACTGGCCTCGATCGGCAGCGTCACCGGCACGTAGCCCGGACTCTCCAGCATCACCTGATAGTGTTTTTTACCAAAATAATTACCCGTGGATTTTGCCAGCTCGACGGTTTGTGGCGTGTAGCCCTGCGCCACTGCGCGGCCGGTTTCATCCTGCACGGTGAAACGCGCGCCTTGCGGGACAGAGTCGATTTTTACCGGCTGCGTTTCCGTGCCGACAATGGAGGCACAGCCGCTCAGCAGCAATGCAGTGGCAGGAAGAAGGTGTCGCAGGTTCATGGCAGGTCCGCTATAGAATCAGATAGGACAGTCTAAACTGCCCTATCCTGCTTTTCACTCGCCTCAATCGCCCTATCAGTCCTGCTTTTCTGGCCTTTATTGCGGTTGACAACAGGCGGCAATCGCCGCGATATCTTGCGGTGTGGTGCGGCAACAGCCGCCAATCAGCCGCGCGCCCGCTTGTTGCCACTCAGGGAATTTATCCTGCAGCGTGCAGCCCGATGGCGCCGAGTGCCAGGTTTTGCTGCTCGCATCGTACTGTTCACCGGAATTGGGGTAAACCAGCAGCGGTTTAGCACACAGCGCCTGCAAGGTTTGCAGCGCCGGTGTCACGCTCTCCAGCGCTACGCAGTTGATGCCCATCGCCACTACCTGTGGTGCCGCATTGACCAGCTCAGCGACCTGACTCAGCGGCGTGCCATCGCTGATGTGTTGCGCATCACGCAGGGTGAAGGAGAACCAGGCGCTGCTGTTTGGGTACACTGCCAGCAAACTCACCAGCGCCTGCGCTTCGGCAAACGACGGCAGGGTTTCACACGCCAGCAAATCCACGCCTGCGTCCAACAGCGCCTTGACGCGCGGGCGATGGAAATCTTTCATCTCCGCTTCTGGCAGGGCGTAATCACCGCGATACTCAGCACCATTAGCAAGGTAAGCGCCATAAGGCCCAACGGAACCGGCCACCAGCAAAGCGGCTTCACTGCCAGATGCCGCACGATAATCATCACGCGCACGTTGTGCCAGTTTCACACTTTGCTCGATCAATGTGAGCGCTTGCGCCTCATCCAGCCCACGCGCCGCAAAGCCCTGCGGCGTGGCCTGATAGCTGGCGGTGATCGCCACATTGGCGCCGGCCGCAAAATAGTCGTAATGCACCTGATAAATCAGCTCAGGGTTTTCCATCAGCACTTTGGCAGACCAGAGCGCATCGGCGAGATTGCAACCGCGCGCCTCCAGTTCGGTGGCCAGCGCGCCATCCAGAATCAGTGTGTCATGTTGTGTTAAGGCTTCTGCGACAGGATTACGCGACATCATTGGCCTCCCCGGCCTTCAGGTTACGTCGATGCGTGACATGGTATGCGGCATAGCAGAACAGCACAAATGGAATGCCACACCACAGCGCAATACGCTGCGACGGATCGAAGGCCAGCCCTACACATGCCAGCAGGCACAGCAGGAAACCGAGAATCGGCGTTAGAGGATAGAGTGGCGCGCGATAGGCGAGTTGTTGCAGCGAACCGCCTGCGGCCAAGTGGCGACGACGGAACACATAGTGCGAGGCACAGATACTCAGCCACACCGCCACCACCGCAAAACCTGAAATGGCTGACAGCGCCACAAATACGGTATCCGGCGCGATCACGCTGGAGAACAGCGCCAGCAGGCCGCCCAGCATACTGACGGTGATCGCCAACACCGGAATCCCACGGCGGTTCACCTGGGCGAAACAGCGCGGCAAGGTGTTCTCATTCGCCAGTGACCACAGCATCCTGCCCGATGCATACAGACCCGAGTTGGCGGCGGACAGGATCGCCGTCAGGATCACGAAATTGAAGATATCGGCCGCATAGGGAATACCGATCTTCTCGAACACCAGCACAAACGGGCTTTTGACGATGCCCGCCTGATCCATCGGGATCAACGCCGCCAGCACAAATACTGTACCAATAAAGAAGATAATCAATCGTGCTACGGTCGTGCGAATCGCCAGCGGCAAGGCTTTCTGCGGCTGCTCGGTTTCTCCAGCGGCAATACCAATCAGCTCAGTGCCGGAGAAGGCGAAATTCACCGCCACCATGGTCATCAGAATCGGCAAGGTGCCGTGCGGTAACCAGCCTGAAGCCGTCAGGTTACTCAATCCCGGCGCGGCACTGCCATCCTTCATCGGAATAAAACCAAACATCGCGCCTGCACCGAGGATGATAAAGGCAATGATGGTGACCACTTTGATGATGGAGAACCAGAACTCCCCTTCCGCGAAGAAACGCGTGGAGACGATATTCAGCAGATAGATGGCGATGCAGAACACCAAACACCACAGCCACACCGGCGTGGTGGGGAACCAATACTGCATACAGAATCCGGCGGCGGTCAGGCTGGAGCCGAGCGCCACCGTCCACGTCAGCCAGTAGAGCCAGGCCACAGTATAGCCAGTTGCCGGGCTGAGATAGCGCGCCGCATAGACATGGAAAGCGCCGGTTTCCGGCATCGCTACGGCCAGTTCGCCGAGACATACCATCACCAGCCACACCACCAGCGCGCCGATCAGATATGCCAGTAGCGTGCCCGCCGCACCGGTGGTTGAGATGATATAGCCGGTATTGAAGAACAGTCCGGTGCCAATCACGCCGCCGAGCGACAGCATCACCAGATGCCGCACTTTCATGGTGCGCTTAAAGTTTTCCTGCGAAGGGGTTTCCTGCTGTTGCATGGTTTTTATCCGTATGGACGTCTGAACATCTATATGGACACAGGGTTATACGCGCCAGCGTGTCAATTTGCAACGTGGCAAAGGGTGAGGGTTTTAAAAAGTCGGGGGGTGGCCCCGCGTCAACGGGGCACCACATCAGGCGCCAAATACGCCTTGCAGATAGCGCTCAAGCGCGATACGCGAGCTAAAACCGTGCGGAATACCGTAATGTTCCTGGGATTCACCCATCAGATAAAGCGGGAACTGGGTGTAATGATCGCAGGTTTTCATTTCTGAGGCGGGCTCGGCAAAGTGCTGACTTTTCTCTTTCAGCGTGGGGTGAATGATCAATGCGGTGCGGCCCATGCGCGCTTCGCGATTGACGTAGACATAATTTTCACCACGACGATAACCGTAAATTTTTGGCGTCAGGGTGTCCATTTCGAACCCTGCTTTTTCCAGTACGCGCGCTACCTCATCCGGACGTAAATACATGCTTGCTCCTCTCTTCTCACAGCCCCGCAACCTTACAACAGCCCGACATACAGGACATTCGGAATTTCCCTAAAGCCTGGCATATGCCTGCGTTTAGTCACGTTTCGTCTACACTCAGTATTACTTGTTAAATCAAAGGGAGCGAAAAAATGTTTAATCGCGTAAGCAAAAACGATGACATTGATATTAATCAGGATGTGAATGAGCTGGCAGATTCGCTTGAAGCATTACTTAAATCTTACGGCAGCGAAGCCAAAGATGAAGTGGATAGCGCACGCAGCAAAGCACAGTCGCTGCTGAAGCAGACCCGCGCAAAACTGAACGGCGGCAACAGCCGCGTTTCTCAGGCAGCGCGTGACGCCAGTTATCAGGTTGATGCCTACGTGCATGACAAACCCTGGCATGGCGTGGGTGTCGGTGCAGCCGTGGGTCTGGTGTTAGGTGCGCTGTTGATGTCACGCCGTTAACCGTCATTAGCGTTTAAAGAGAGCCTCGCGATTGCGGGGCTTTTTTGTGCCTGCCGCAAATGAAAGCGCACAAAATTTGACCTAAACTTTGCCACCCTCGCCTTTACAAAAAAATTTTCGGGCCTGGAAGGTGCATGATCTCTGGTGTTAGCGTTTATCCGAAGATAAAAATACAAAATCCCTATATCTGGTGGGCTTGACCACTACGAGCACTACATCTAGTATTCAACCCATCAACTCGCTACCAGATGTCGTCAAGGACGAAGTTCGCTGCAAATAGGATTTTGCTTCGTATCTCGCATCCAGACCGCAATCAAAGGGAAATACGAATCATGCGCATTATTATTTACACTAAAAACAATTGTGTCCAGTGCAACGCGACTAAAAATGCCATGGACCGCAAAGGTATCGACTATCAGCTGATCAATCTCGATACCCAACCGGAAGCCATTGATAACCTCAAATCCCTTGGCTATCGCCAGGTGCCCGTCGTCATGACCCATGATGACCACTGGAGCGGCTTCCGCCCTGACAAAATCGCCAGCCTGCGCCAGCTCGCTGCTGTCGGGGGATAAGCGATGTTCCCACTGGTGTACTTCTCCAGCCAGTCGGAAAACACGCACCGATTTATCACTCGTCTGGGACTGCCTGCTTGCCGCATACCGCTTGATGGCAAGCAGCGCCTGCATATCGACCAACCCTTTATTTTAGTGGTGCCGAGCTACGGCGGCGGCAGTGCGCGGGGTGCGGTGCCCAGACAAGTGATTCAATTCCTCAATGATGACGCCAACCGACGCGGTATCCGCGGGGTGATTGCTGCCGGTAACCGCAACTTCGGTAAAGGCTATTGCCTGGCAGGCGACATTATTGCGCAGAAATGTCAGGTTCCTTATCTCTACCGCTTTGAGCTGATGGGAACCCCCGACGATATCGCTAATGTAAAAGCGGGAGTAACCCAATTTTGGCAACGACAGACACCCTGAACAGCACGCAGCTGGATTATCACGCGCTCAACGCGATGCTGAACCTGTATGACGCCGATGGCCGCATTCAGTTTGAGAAAGATCACGAGGCTACGCGCCAGTTCTTCCTGCAGCATGTAGAGCCGAATACCGTACAGTTCGCTTCGGCGGCCGATCGCCTGCGCTATCTGGTTGAGGAAGGCTACTATGAAGCCACGGTACTGAATCAGTACGACTTCAGTTTCCTGTGCCAGCTGCACGATGAAGCCGATGCCTGGGGTTTCCGTTTCCACACTTTCCTCGGTGCGTGGAAGTTTTACACCAGCTACACGCTGAAAACCTTCGACGGTAAACGCTATCTCGAAACTTTCGAGCAGCGCGCCTGCATGGTGGCGCTGACGCTGGCACGCGGCAACGAATCGCTGTCACGCGAATTGCTGGCAGAAATGCTCAGCGGCCGCTTCCAGCCAGCCACCCCAACCTTCCTCAACTGCGGTAAACAGCAGCGCGGCGAGTTAGTCTCGTGCTTCCTGCTGCGCATCGAAGACAATATGGAATCGATTGGGCGTGCGGTGAACTCGGCGCTGCAATTGTCCAAACGTGGCGGCGGCGTGGCCTTCCTGCTCTCTAACCTGCGTGAATCCGGTGCGCCGATTAAGCGCATCGAAAACCAGTCGTCTGGCGTGATTCCGGTAATGAAGATGCTGGAAGATGCGTTCTCTTACGCCAATCAGCTTGGTGCACGCCAGGGCGCGGGCGCGGTGTGGCTGAACGCGCATCACCCCGATATCTTCCGCTTCCTTGATACCAAACGCGAAAATGCCGACGAGAAGATCCGTATCAAAACGCTGTCGCTCGGCGTAGTGATCCCGGATATCACCTTCCAGCTGGCGAAAGAGAATCGCGATATGGCGCTGTTCTCGCCGTATGACGTTGAGCGCATTTACGGCAAAGCGTTCGGTGATATCAGCATCAGCGAGTTGTATGAAGAGATGCTGGCCGACGATCGTATCCGTAAGACTTACATCAAGCCGCGTGATTTCTTCCAGACGCTGGCAGAAATTCAGTTTGAGTCAGGCTATCCGTACATCATGTACGAAGACAGCGTGAACCGTCACAACCCGATTGCTGGTCGCATCAATATGAGCAACCTGTGCTCAGAGATTTTGCAGGTTAACAGCGCCAGCGAATTCTATGACGATCTTAACTACCGCCGCGTGGGCAAGGATATCTCCTGTAACCTCGGCTCGCTGAACATCGCGCATGCTATGGATTCCCGCAATCTGGCACAGACCGTTGAAACCGCCGTGCGCGCGTTAACAGCGGTTTCTGAGATGAGTGAAATCAATTCGGTGCCGTCGGTGGCGGAAGGCAATCGTCGTTCACATGCGGTGGGCCTGGGTCAGATGAACCTGCACGGCTATCTGGCGCGTGAAGGCATGGCTTATGGCTCGGAAGAGGCACTGGATTTCACCAATCTCTACTTCTACTGCGTCACCTATCACGCGGTGCGCACGTCGAACCTGCTGGCACAAGAGCGCAATCAGAGTTTTGATGGCTTTGAACAATCGCAGTACGCCAACGGTCACTACTTCGATAAGTATGTGGATCGCGCCTGGCTGCCGCGCACCGCGCGTGTGGCACAGATTTTTGCCGATGCAGGCATTGCGCTGCCAAGCCAGGCCGACTGGCAGGCATTGCGCGAATCAGTGATGCAACACGGCTTGTTTAACCAGAACTTACAGGCGGTGCCGCCAACCGGTTCGATCTCGTACATTAATCACGCGACATCGAGTATTCACCCGATCGTGTCGCGCATTGAGATCCGTAAAGAGGGTAAAACCGGCCGCGTTTATTATCCGGCGCCGTTTATGACCAACGAGAATCTGGATCTCTATCAGGATGCGTATCAGATTGGTCCGGAAGCGATTATTGATACCTACGCCGAAGCCACGCAGCACGTCGATCAAGGCTTGTCTTTGACGCTGTTCTTCCGCGATGACGTCACCACGCGTGACATCAACAAAGCGCAAATTTATGCGTGGAAGAAAGGTATCAAAACGCTCTATTACATTCGTCTGCGCCAGATGGCGCTGCAAGGCACCGAAGTCCAGGGCTGCGTCTCCTGCTCATTGTGATGAAAACTATGCAACTTAAACAAATTCAAGCGATTAACTGGAACCGAATCCAGGACGAAAAAGACCTCGAAGTGTGGAACCGTCTGACCAGCAACTTCTGGCTGCCGGAAAAAGTGCCATTGTCCAACGACCTGCCAGCCTGGCAGTCGCTGGACCACCAGCAACAGCAGTTGACCATCCGCGTGTTTACCGGTTTGACGCTGCTCGACACTATCCAGAACGTGATCGGCGCGCCGGGCCTGATGGAAGACGCCATCACGCCGCATGAAGAAGCGGTGCTGTCGAATATCAGCTTTATGGAAGCGGTGCATGCGCGTTCATACAGCTCGATTTTCTCCACCCTGTGCAACACCGCCGATGTCGATGCGGCGTATCGCTGGAGTGAGGAGAACGAAGCGTTGCAGAACAAGGCGAAGATTGTGCTGGAGCACTATCGGGCCGAGGACCCGCTGAAGAAGAAAATCGCCAGCGTGTTCCTGGAATCGTTCCTGTTCTACTCCGGTTTCTGGCTGCCGATGTACTGGTCAAGCCGTGGCAAATTGACCAACACCGCTGACCTGATTCGTTTGATTATTCGCGATGAAGCGGTGCACGGATATTACATCGGCTATAAGTACCAGAAGGCACTGGAAAAAGTTGACGATGCACGCCGCGAAGAGCTGCAGCAATTTGCCATCGATTTGCTGCTGGCGCTGTATGAAAACGAAGTGGTATACACCGAAGCGCTGTATGCGGATGTCGGTTGGGCAGAGGAGGTGAAAACCTTCCTGCACTACAACGCTAACAAGGCGTTGATGAATCTGGGATATGAGGCGTTGTTCCCGTCAGAGCTGACGACGGTGAATCCGGCCATTCTCTCGGCTTTGTCACCGAATGCCGATGAAAACCACGATTTCTTCTCCGGTTCAGGTTCTTCCTACGTGATGGGAAAAGCCGTGGAAACCGAAGACGAGGACTGGAATTTCTAGCCTCTGGCATGTAGCACAGGGCGCGCCACAGCGCGCCCTTTCAGCGCCTTGATATTTCCCGTTCAGATTACCAAATATTCTCTCGTTATTTCCGTTTCTCACCTTCATTATTTTGTCATTCTAGCGCCATTAATTCGTCCATTATATCGCCTACATAAGCGCAATTTATTCGTGTTTCACTGAGCATTTGCCGTGAAAGCGGGTTAATTTCATAAAAAATTCAGAAAAAAATGATTCGCTCTCATCCCTTGTGAGCACTGGAATTATCGCCAATCTGCACGCGCTCGCTCAGCCAAATATCCGAACCAAGGGTTGTCAGATATTCTCACTATGCTAGGTTATAGGGCGCTTAAATTTAATCGAGATCACTACAAGAAATAGCTAAACATTTAACCGGGAAATTAATTACTGCATGGCAATTAAACTCGAAGTAAAGAATTTATATAAGGTATTTGGGGATCACCCCGAAAAGGCATTTAAGCTGATTGAGAAAGGCGAAAGCAAAGAGAGTATTCTGGCGAAAACCGGTCTCTCCGTCGGCGTAAAAGATGCCAGTCTGGCCATTGAAGAAGGCGAGATCTTCGTCATCATGGGGCTCTCCGGTTCAGGGAAATCCACCATGGTTCGCCTTCTCAATCGTCTGATCGAGCCCACTCGCGGCCAGGTGATCATTGACGGTGTCGATATTGCGAAAATATCGGATGCTGAACTGCGTGAAGTGCGCAGAAATAAGATCAGCATGGTATTCCAATCCTTCGCATTAATGCCCCATATGACGGTGCTGAATAATACCGCCTTCGGCATGGAATTAGCGGGCGTGCCGTTACAGGAACGTCAGGAAAAAGCGCTGGAAGCATTGCGTCAGGTGGGACTGGATAATTATGCTCACTCCTATCCAGATGAACTCTCCGGCGGTATGCGTCAACGTGTCGGATTAGCGCGCGCGCTGGCGATCAATCCCGATATTTTACTGATGGATGAAGCCTTCTCCGCCCTCGATCCGCTTATTCGTACCGAAATGCAGGATGAGCTGGTCAAACTGCAGGCGAAACACCAGCGTACCATCGTATTTATTTCCCATGACCTCGACGAAGCCATGCGTATTGGCGATCGCATCGCCATCATGCAGGGTGGCGAAGTGGTGCAGGTCGGTACGCCGGATGAAATCCTGAATAATCCCGCTAACGATTATGTGCGCACCTTCTTCCGGGGGGTCGATATTAGCCATGTGTTTAGCGCCAGGGATATTGCTCGTCGCAGCGCCGGTGCACTGATTCGTAAAGCGGCCGGTTTTGGCCCACGTTCCGCCATTAAACTGCTTCAGGATGAAGACCGCGAATATGGCTATGTGCTGGAGAAACAGAAATTTGTCGGCGTAGTTTCAACCGATTCACTTAAAGCGGCACTGGCTGCGGGTGAAGGTCTGGATAGCGCCCTGCTTGAGACGCCGTTAGCGGTTCCTGCGGATACCTCACTGAACGATTTGCTCTCCCACGTTGCACAAGCGCCCTGCGCGGTGCCGGTGGTCGGCGAAGAGAATCAGTACGTCGGTATTATTTCCAAAAGCATGCTATTGCGCGCTTTAGATCGTGAAGGAGCCCAGTCATGAGTGAACAAACCAGCAATCCGTGGGATAGCGCCAGCCAGACCACGCAGCAACCCGCGACGACAGATTCGAGCGCGGCAGCCAGCAGTAGCGATCCCTGGGGCGGCAGTAGCAGCAGCGCACCCGCCGACAGCACGTCCAGCAGCGGTTCCGCCGATGCATGGGGCGATCCTTCAGCGGCGAGCGGTGGACATGATGCCGCCAGCAGCGCAGCCAGTAGCAGTGGTTCAGCCGATGCATGGGGTGATCCATCAACGGCGAGCGGCGGACATGATGCTGCCAGCAGTGCCGCCAGCAGCAGTGACTGGCTCAACAGCGCGCCTGCTCCGGCTCCCGAGCATTTCAATATCATGGATCCGTTCCACAAGACCTGGATCCCACTCGACAGCTGGGTGACCGAAGGCATCGACTGGGTCGTCAGCCATTTCCGCCCGGTGTTCCAGGGCATTCGCGTGCCGGTCGACTATATCCTCAGCGCATTTCAGCAGTTGCTGCTGGGCATGCCCGCGCCCGTGGCGATAGTGGTATTTGCGTTAATTGCCTGGCAAATTGCCAGCCCGGCCATGGGAATCGCTACTCTCATTTCATTGATTGCGATTGGTGCTATTGGCGCTTGGTCGCAAGCGATGGTGACACTGGCGCTGGTACTGACCGCCCTGCTGTTCTGCATCATCATCGGCCTCCCGCTGGGGATTTGGCTGGCACGCAGTGAACGTGCGGCACGCATTATCCGACCGTTGCTGGATGCGATGCAGACCACACCGGCCTTCGTGTATTTAGTGCCGATCGTGATGCTGTTCGGTATCGGTAACGTGCCGGGCGTGGTGGTGACCATCATCTTTGCGCTACCGCCGATGGTGCGTCTGACCATTCTTGGCATTAAGCAGGTACCTGCCGATTTGATCGAAGCGAGCGAATCCTTTGGTGCCAGCCCACGTCAGATGCTATTTAAAGTGCAGCTGCCGCTGGCGATGCCGACCATTATGGCCGGTGTGAACCAGACGCTGATGCTGGCGCTGTCGATGGTGGTTATCGCTTCAATGATCGCTGTGGGTGGTTTAGGCCAGATGGTGCTGCGCGGTATCGGTCGTTTAGATATGGGTCTGGCAACTGTCGGCGGCGTGGGTATCGTGATTCTGGCGATTATCCTTGATCGCCTGACTCAGTCGTTCGCCCGTGATAGCCGCAGCCGTGGCAACCGTCACTGGTACAGCACCGGTCCAATTGGCCTGCTGCTGCGCCCCTTCAGTAAAAAAGCCTGATTTCTATGGACGGCCCAGCGTGGCCGTCCGTCTCCGACGCAACACGTAAAATAAGGAATGACTATGCGCAAGACAGCTCTGTTCGCTGCCGTCCTGACGACGTTCGCCGCGACGCACGTGTCCGCCGCCGACCTGCCGGGTAAAGGCATCACCGTTAAACCGCTGCAAAGCACCATCGCAGAAGAAACTTTCCAGACGCTGATTGTCAGCCGCGCGCTGGAAAAACTGGGCTACACCGTTGAGAAGCCGGGCGAAGTCGATTACAACGTGGCCTACACCACCATCGCGGCAGGTGATGCCACCTTTATAGCCACTAACTGGAAACCGCTGCATGACGACATGTATAAAGCGGCAGGCGGTGATAACAAGTTTTACCGTGAAGGCACTTACGTTGGCGGCGCTGCTCAGGGTTATCTGATCGATAAGAAAACCGCCGAGCAGTATCACATCACCAACATCGAACAGCTTAAAGATCCGAAAATCGCCAAACTGTTCGACAGCAACGGTGACGGCAAAGCCGACATGACGGGCTGTACGCCGGGCTGGGGCTGTGAAGCGGTGATTAACCACCAGAATAAAGCCTATGGCCTGGCGGATACGGTTACGGCCAACATGGGTAACTATTCAGCAATGGTGGCTGACACCCTGGCACGCTACAAGCAAGGCAAACCTATCCTTTATTACACCTGGACACCTTACTGGCTGAGCGACGTGCTCAAACCGGGTAAAGATGTGGTTTGGCTGCAGGTGCCATTCTCTTCCCTGCCAGGCGAGCAGAGCAAAGTGGACACCAAACTGCCTAATGGTAAAAATTACGGTTTCCCGGTCAACACTATGCACATTGTGGCCAACAAAGCCTGGGCTGAGAAGAACCCGGCGGCGGCAAAACTGTTTGCTGAAATGAAATTGCCGATTGGTGATATCAACGCCGAAAACGCGGCGATGCATGCGGGTCAGGCTTCTGAAGCTGACATCAATCGCCACGTAGATGGCTGGATCAAAGGCCATCAGGCCGAGTTTGATAAGTGGATTTCTGACGCACAAGCGGCGGCAAATTAATCCTCTTCCCTTAAAAGCGGCCTTTTGGCCGCTTTTGTTCTCAATCCCCGCAAAGTTCGTGCGTTATAGCGCACTGGTACGTCCTGTCAATTAACACACCATTGAAATAATTTTTTGGGTTACTATTAACCACAAATGATTATCTACGCCTTTCTTCCGCCATGAATGCTGCTAAGCCGAGACTTACCTCTGCAATGCCTGAGGTTAAATTCTCTCAACGAATGCAATTCATCATTTTAGCTGGTACGGTATTGGTACCGGAATTGTTACGATTAAGTTAATTAACCCATTGATTTCTTTATGTAATGCGTTCAGCTAAAGTGTTTAGAAAGCGTAAAGACCAACCCAATCACGTGAGTAAGACTATTCATTGATGATTGAGTTTGTTATGGTTAGCAGCACAGTTATTCACCAGAGTTATTTTTTCTCGCGAAATTATTTTTTCTTAAAAATATTTCACGATGTGAATTGATGACAATGTAACCATTCTGCGTGGCACATTGTCAGGGCGAAGTGCCCAGGGTTATGGAACGACCTGGAATGCCAGATGTTGACAATGTGATCGTGCGAACAATCACTGGCGGAAAATATGACTACGCTTAATCTGTCACCATCCTTACTATACCAGTTGCAACTAAGAGGTTTTTTTTAAAATGGAAAGTTCGTTTACTCCCATTGAACAGATGCTGAACATCCGTGCTAACCGCCATAAAGATTTTCCGTTGCAGGAAATCATCCTGACTCGTCTGTGCATGCATATGCAGGGAAAACTGCTGGATAACCGCAACAAGATGTTGAAGGCGCAGGGAATTAACGAGACCTTATTCATGGCGCTGATTACACTTGATGCGCAAGAAAACCAGAGCATCCAGCCTTCAGAACTGAGTTCTGCGCTGGGTTCCTCACGCACTAATGCAACACGTATTGCCGATGAGCTGGAAAAACGCGGCTGGATCGAGCGCCGCGAGAGCGATAATGACCGTCGCTGCCTGCATCTGCACCTGACAGAGAAAGGTAACGAATTCTTACGTCAGCTGCTGCCGCCTCAGCATCAGAGTCTGCAGTATCTGTGGTCTTCGCTCTCTACATCCGAGCAGGATCAGCTGGAAGCGATTACGCGCAAGTTGCTTAACCGTCTTGATAAAATGGATGAAGATCAGGTTATCGCTTCCCTGTCGCGCTAATAGCAAGAAGTGCGACACAATCACCTTCCGAAATCGCTATTTTAATCCCCTTTTATCCGGCCAGCGTCTTATACGCTGGCTTTTTCGACTCGGGAAACCGTGTTGATGGATCAACACAGCCCGGCTAAATGGAAAACGTGGAGAACAACATGAGTGCGACCGCGGAAGCGCAAAGCCCGCAACAGCCAGCGAATAAAAAGAAGAAGCGCAAAGGTGTGCTGATCCTGCTGGCTATCGTGTTTGTATTGATTGGGGTGGCGTATCTGGCCTACTGGTATTTGGTGCTGCGCCATTTCCAGGAAACCGATGACGCCTATGTGTCAGGTAATCAGGTGCAGGTGATGGCACAGGTTTCCGGCAGCGTGAATAAAGTCTGGTTTGATGACACTGACTTCGTGAAAAAAGGCGATATTTTGGTGTCGCTGGATAAAACCGATGCGGAGCAGGCGTTTGAAAAAGCGCAGACTGCACTGGCCACCAGCGTCCGCCAGACGCATCAATTGATGATCAACGGCAAGCAGTATCAGGCCACCATCAAGCTGCAACAGACCGCGCTGGATCAGGCTGAAGCCGATCTGAAACGTCGTGAGCCGCTGGGTGCATCAAACCTGATTGGTCGTGAAGAGCTGCAGCACTCACGTGATGCCGTGGCCACGGCGAAAGCGCAACTTGATGTCGCCGTGCAGCAGTACAACGCGAACCAGGCGATGATCCTGAACACCGATCTGGAACAGCAACCCGCCGTCAAACAAAGCGCGGCTGAACTGCGTGATGCCTGGCTGGCGCTGCAGCGCACCGATATCCGTAGTCCAATGGATGGCTATATTTCGCGTCGTAGTGTTCAGGTCGGTTCGCAGATCTCCACCAGCACGCCGCTGCTGGCGGTAGTGCCTGCCACGAATTTGTGGATTGATGCCAACTTCAAAGAAACGCAGCTTTCCGGTGTGCGCATCGGTCAGCCCGCTACCGTGATCAGCGATATTTACGGTGATGACGTAGAGTATCACGGCAAAGTTGTCGGTCTGGATATGGGCACCGGCAGCGCCTTCTCTCTGCTGCCGGCGCAGAATGCGACAGGTAACTGGATCAAAGTGGTTCAGCGTTTACCGGTGCGTATTGAGCTGGACCCGCAACAGGTGGCCGAACACCCGCTGCGTATTGGTCTCTCCACCTTAGTCAAAGTGGATACCCAGAACAAAGACGGGGCCACACTGGCCAGTAGCGTGCGTCCACAAGCGGCGTATGAAAGTAACGCATTGGCAATCGACCTCGCGCCGGTTAACAAGCTGATTACTGAAATCGTTCGTGCCAACGCCGATTAATTCCGCGGGAGGCTGTGATGGCACAAAAACCGCTTGAAGGTGCGCCGTTAGTCCTGATGACCATCGCCTTATCATTGGCGACGTTTATGCAGGTTCTCGACTCCACCATTGCTAACGTAGCGATCCCAACGATCGCCGGTAACCTTGGTGCCTCGAACTCACAGGGCACCTGGGTGATTACCTCATTCGGGGTGGCAAACGCCATCTCGATACCGATTACCGGTTGGCTAGCCAAACGTATTGGTGAAGTGAAGCTGTTTACCTGGTCGACCATTCTGTTTGTACTGGCCTCATGGGCCTGCGGCATGTCAGAAAGTCTGGAGATGCTGATCTTCTTCCGTATCATTCAGGGTGTGGTTGCCGGTCCATTGATTCCGCTGTCGCAAAGTTTGCTACTGAACAACTACCCGCCGGCCAAGCGCAGCGTGGCGCTCTCGCTGTGGGCAATGACGGTGATCGTAGCTCCGATCTGCGGCCCGATTCTCGGCGGCTGGATCAGTGATAACTACCACTGGGGTTGGATCTTCTTTATCAACGTCCCGATTGGTGTGGTCGTCGTCGCGCTGACTCTGCAAACCCTGCGAGGACGCGAAACCAAAACCGAGATCCGCCCGATTGATATCGTCGGTCTGGTTCTGTTGGTCGTGGGGATTGGTTCGCTGCAGGTGATGCTCGACCGGGGTAAAGAACTCGACTGGTTTGGCTCCACGGAAATCATCGTACTCACGGTAGTCGCCGTGGTGGCGCTGGCAGTGCTGTTGGTGTGGGAGCTAACGGACGACCATCCGATTGTCGATTTGTCGCTGTTTAAAAAGCGCAACTTCACCATCGGCTGTTTGTCGATCAGCCTGGCTTACATGCTTTACTTCGGCTCGATCGTGTTGCTGCCCCAGTTGCTGCAGGAGGTATACGGCTACACCGCCACCTGGGCAGGTTTGGCGTCAGCGCCGGTCGGCATCATTCCGGTAATCCTGTCGCCCATCATTGGTCGCTTTGCCCACAAGCTGGATATGCGGCGATTGGTGACCTTCAGCTTTATCATGTACGCGGTGTGCTTCTACTGGCGTGCGTATACGTTTGAGCCGGGGATGGATTTTGGTGCGTCGGCATGGCCGCAGTTTATTCAGGGCTTTGCCGTGGCGTGCTTCTTTATGCCACTGACCACCATTACGCTGTCAGGGTTGCCGCCAGAGCGTATGGCAGCAGCATCGAGCCTGTCGAACTTTGTGCGTACGCTGGCCGGTTCAATCGGTACGTCGATCACCACCACTATGTGGACGGATCGCGAATCGATGCACCACAGCTATCTGTCTGAATCGGTGAATCCATTCAACCCGAATTCGCAGCAGATGTATGACCAACTGCAAAGCATGGGCATGACGCAGCAGCAAGCTTCAGCCTACATTGCACAGCAAATTACCAATCAGGGCCTGATCATCTCAGCGAATGAGATCTTCTGGGCATCAGCGGGAGTATTTTTGATCTTGCTGGTTCTGGTGTGGTTTGCACGTCCGCCATTTGGCGCGGGCGGCGGTGGTGGTGGCGCGCACTAAACAGTAGAAACAAAAACGGGCCTTTCGGCCTAATGCCAGTCAGTTAAGGATCAGTTGAACGATCCAGTGGCTGTGTAAGAATCCGGAAACGCTTCGTTTCCGGATTTTTTTATGCA
>NZ_JASGBX010000029.1:0-19936 GCF_030053335.1 Pantoea sp. EABMAA-21 | reverse complement strand
TTTTACGTCCGGAGACGCTGATATCAATCCTGCGAGTGCCCACACAGATTGTCTGATAAATTGTTAAAGAGCGGTGCAATCAGCGCCTTAAGCTGCTGTTGCGAGGTGGCGTATATTACGCTTTCCTCCTTCAGAGTCAAACACTTTTTTCAGCGTTTTTCTCCGGCGGGATGAATTTCTTCACTCCCTGCTGAGCCGTCTGCGTTGCCGCTTTGCCGTCTCAGTGGTGGCGCAGTATAGGGATTTCTGATGGACTGACAAGCGTTAATTTAAAGTTTTTGCACGACCGCTCACTTTTCGGCCAATGCGCTGAAATTAGCAACGAATTGGCATCAATCGGGCAAAAAAACGGGCCCGAAGGCCCGTTTACGTCAAATCTCATCACTGATGTGCGACGATGACATCATCTTTAACATCCATTTCAATGGTTTTACCCGGAACAAAAGCACCAGAAAGAATCTTCTGCGCCAGTGGGTTTTCAATTTGCTGCTGAATAGCGCGTTTCAATGGACGTGCACCGTATACCGGATCATATCCATTTTCACCCAACAGCTTCAGCGCTGCATCCGTGATATGCAATTGGTAGCCACGTTCATCCAGACGTTTGTACAACCGCTGCAGCTGAATCTGCGCGATAGAAGCAATATGCTGCTCGCCAAGCGGATGGAACACCACCACCTCATCAATACGGTTAATGAACTCTGGGCGGAAATGCGAACCTACCACCGTCATCACCATATCTTTCATTTCCGGATAGTCCAACGCACCGAAACGTTCCTGGATCAGGTCAGACCCAAGGTTAGAGGTCATAATGACCACGGTATTACGGAAATCGACCGTACGTCCCTGCCCATCGGTCAAGCGCCCATCATCCAGTACCTGCAACAAGATGTTGAAGACATCCGGATGAGCCTTTTCGACTTCATCCAGCAGAATCACGGAATAAGGGCGACGACGTACTGCTTCTGTCAAATAACCGCCCTCTTCATAACCCACGTAGCCCGGAGGTGCACCGACTAAACGCGATACCGAGTGTTTTTCCATAAACTCTGACATATCAATACGCACTATGGCGTCATCGCTGTCGAACAAGAAGTTAGCCAGCGCTTTACTCAACTCGGTTTTACCCACACCGGTTGGCCCAAGAAACAGGAACGAGCCAATTGGACGATTAGGATCGGACAGACCCGCACGACTACGGCGAATCGCATTCGATACCGCATCAACCGCCTCGTTCTGGCCAATCACACGCGCATGCAGCTCTTGCTCCATCCGCAACAGTTTCTCGCGCTCACCTTCCATCATTCGTGCTACTGGAATGCCGGTCCAGCGTGCCAGCACATCAGCAATTTCCACATCTGTTACGCGGTTACGTAACAATTTCATGGTTTTGCCTTCTGACTGCGTGGCAATAGTGAGCTGCTTTTCCAGCTCCGGAATTTTACCGTACTGCAGTTCGGACATTTGGCCCAGATCACCAGTGCGTCGCGCCTGTTCCATCGCCAGGCGAGCTTGCTCCAGTTCCGCCTTAATGTTCTGCGTCCCCGTCAGAGAGGCTTTTTCCGCTTTCCACTCTTCTTCCAGCTCAGCGTATTCACGCTCTTTCTGATCGAGTTCCGTTTCCAGCATCTCCAGACGTTTGATACTGGCATCGTCCGACTCTTTCTTCAGTGCCTGTTGTTCCAGCTTTAACTGGATGATGCGGCGTTCCAGACGATCAAGCGACTCCGGTTTCGAGTCCATCTGCAAACGAATGCTCGATGCTGCCTCGTCAATCAGGTCAATTGCCTTATCTGGCAACTGGCGATCGGAGATATAGCGGTGCGACAACGTGGCCGCTGCCACAATCGCCGGGTCAGTAATCTGCACATGGTGGTGTAACTCATAGCGCTCTTTCAGGCCACGCAGAATAGCAATGGTGTCTTCCACGCTCGGTTCAGCCACAAAGACTTTCTGGAAACGACGCTCCAGCGCCGCATCTTTCTCAATGAACTGGCGATACTCATTCAGCGTGGTAGCACCCACGCAGTGCAACTCACCACGCGCTAATGCAGGTTTCAACATGTTACCGGCATCCATGGCGCCATCGGCTTTACCCGCGCCAACCATGGTATGCAACTCGTCGATAAACAGAATGACGTTGCCTTCCTGTTTTGCCAGATCGCTCAGCACACCTTTCAGGCGCTCTTCGAACTCACCACGATATTTAGCACCCGCCACCAGCGAACCCATGTCCAGGGCCAACACGCGGCGACCTTTCAATCCTTCTGGCACTTCACCATTGATAATGCGCTGCGCTAACCCTTCGGCAATCGCAGTTTTACCTACGCCGGGTTCCCCAATTAATACCGGGTTGTTTTTGGTACGGCGCTGCAATACCTGAATGGTACGACGAATCTCTTCATCACGACCAATCACCGGATCTAACTTGCCAAGCTCGGCGCGCTCGGTCAGATCGATGGTGTATTTTTTTAAAGCCTGGCGCTGATCTTCAGCCCCTTGATCGTTCACGTTCTCTCCTCCCCGCAATTGCTCGATGGCCTTAGTGAGTTTTTCGGTGGTTGCACCAGCGGACTTCAATAGGTCCGCCAGCGAACCACGAGAGTCGAGGGCCGCCAGAACAAATAATTCAGATGATATAAAGTTGTCGCCGCGCTTTTGCGCGAGTTTGTCGCACAGGTTCAGGACCCGAATGAGATCGGCTGAAGGCTGTACATCGCCATCCGTACCTTCTACCTGCGGCAGTCGGTTGATAGCTTGTTCGATGCTGGTACGCAGACCAGCCACATCGGCACCTGCTGCGCTAAGCAACGGACGCACCGATCCGCCTTCCTGATTGAGCAAAGCGCTCATCAAGTGAAGGGGTTCGATAAATTGATTGTCGTGTCCCAGAGCAAGGGACTGAGCATCGGCAAGGGCCAACTGGAATTTATTAGTAAGACGATCCAGACGCATGATTCCTCCAATACAGGTCAAAATGCTACTGGAGATTAAATGAGGTCATCCCTCAAATATTTCAAGGTTAATGACCTGTGTTGCGAACAAAAAATACGCTACTGGATCGTCTTGCGGCGTAAGATTATCTCAGCCAAATCAAAGTTGCCATACGCCCGGTGATTCCATCTCGTCGGTAGGAGAAAAAATCATTGGCTTCGGTGAAAGTGCAACGCTGTGAACCACTGATAGAATGCACTCCAGCGGCCTGAAGTCGCTGACGCGCTAGCTGCCAGATATTCGCAAAAAATTTGTCACCAACCGGGCGAAAAGCCGCATCGGCTTGTACATCGTGCGCCAAAAAGGCTTCACGCACCTCAGCACCGACTTCAAATGCCTGCGGGCCGATAGCGGGTCCAAGCCAGGCGTGGATCTCACGGGCTGGTGAGCGAAACTGTTGCAGCGTCTGTTCCAGCACGCCGTTACACAGACCACGCCAGCCAGCGTGAGCAGCGGCCACTTCACTGCCATCATCACTGCAAAACAACACCGGCAAGCAATCCGCCGTCATGATGGCGCAGACTACACCGGATTCGCGGGTGATGGCCGCATCTGCATTGGGTAATAACTCGTCCGCAGGCAAACGCACAACGTCCTGCCCATGCACCTGATTAAGCCACTGCGGCATGGCGGGCAGCAGTTTATCTTTCAAATGCTGACGATTTTGCAAGACATGCGTTTCAGCATCGCCAACGTGCGCCCCAAGATTCAGCGAATCCCAGGGGGCAGTGCTAACACCGCCATGTCGCAAGGTGGAACATGCCTGAACGCGCTGCGGTGCAGGCCAGTCAGGAATGATCCACTCACTCATAGCCAATCCATTTGATCGCGGAACTCATGGGTATCGGCTTTCAGCGCGTCAATCAGATCGACCATGTCTTGCGGCAACGGCGCATGCCATTCCATCTCAATGCCGGTGATGGGATGGTAGAGACGCAGCATGGTGGCATGCAGCGCCTGACGGTCAAAACCGCGCAGCGCGGCGATGAACGCATCTGATGCACCTTTAGGCGGACGCGGACGACCGCCGTACAGCGGATCACCCACTAATGGATGGTTGATATGCGCCATGTGCACACGAATCTGGTGAGTACGACCCGTTTCCAGACGCAGACGCAGACGCGTATGAGCACGGAAATGCTCCATGATGCGATAATGCGTGGTCGCGGGTTTACCCATAGGGTGTACCGCCATGTGGGTGCGTTTGGTGGAGTGGCGCGCCATCGGCTCATTAACCGTGCCGCCTGCCGTCATGGTGCCAATCGCAACCGCTTCATATTCACGGGTAATCTCGCGCAACTGCAGCGTTTCCACCAGATGCGTCTGAGCGGGAACGGTCTTCGCCACCACCATCAAACCGGTTGTGTCTTTATCAAGACGATGGACGATCCCAGCACGCGGGACGTCGGCAATTGGTGGGTAATGATAAAGCAGCGCATTCAGGACCGTACCATCCGGATTACCTGCCCCAGGATGCACCACCAGGCCACGCGGTTTGTTGATGACCAGAATATCATCGTCTTCATAAACGATGTTCAGGGGAATGTTTTGCGCTTCCCAGCGCTGCGCTTCTTCGATTTCAGCATCGATAGACACCTGCTCACCGCCGAAAACTTTCTCTTTCGGTTTATCGATGATGGTGCCGTTGACGCTGACGCGACGCTCAAGGATCCATTCTTTTATGCGGGAACGTGAATAATCAGGGAACAATTCCGCCAAAGTCTGATCTAAGCGTTGTCCAAGCTGTGCTTCGGACACCGTTGCGGTGAGTTGAACTTGTTGTGCCATATACAGCTTCTTCGTTAACGTTGGGTTTTCACGGCGATGCCGTTTAATATAATGTGCTATCGTACCAGGTCATAACCGGGAGCTATACGGACAGCTTCCGCTACAACACTTTGAGGATAATCATTTCGTCATGACGCGTATGAAACATCTGGTGGCTGCTGCCACATTGAGCCTGAGCCTGGCTCTGGTGGGTTGTTCCGGCTCATCGGATCCCGTTCCGGACAGCCCGCCATCTGAAATTTACGCTACAGCCCAGCAAAAGCTGCAGGACGGTAACTTTAAAGCGGCGATTAAGCAACTGGAAGCACTGGATAACCGCTACCCGTTTGGCCCTTATTCGCAGCAAGTACAGCTGGATTTAATCTACGCGTATTACAAAAATGCCGATCTGCCACTGGCGCAAGCCGCTATCGCTCGCTTTATGCGCCTGAATCCGACTCATCCAAACATCGATTACGTCATCTACATGAAAGGCCTGACGGATATGGCGTTGGATGACTCTGCACTGCAGGGCTTCTTCGGTATCGATCGTTCAGATCGTGATCCGACGCACGCTCGTGATGCTTTCCGTGACTTCTCACAGTTGCTGCGCAGCTATCCGAACAGCCAGTATGCTGAGGATGCGCAGAAACGTTTAGCCTACCTGAAAGAGCGTCTGGCGAAGTATGAACTCTCGGTGGCGCAATTCTATACCAAGCGCGGGGCCTATGTCGCCGTTGTTAACCGTGTTGAAGGGATGATGAAAGATTTCCCGGATACCGAAGCGACGCACAAAGCGCTGCCGCTGATGGAAAATGCCTACCGCCAGCTGCAGTTAACCGCAGAAGCGGACAAGGTAGCGAAGATCATCGCGACAAATAATCAGTCCTGATTTTACTACCAATAAAAAAGCAGCCTTAATGGCTGCTTTTTTTGCCGAAAATTCAGCCAGATTGCTGATTATCCGCTGCGGTTAACTCATCAATCTTGCTCTTTTCATCCCTGCCCTTCAAGCATTTTCCGCGATTTTATGAGCCTTTCTCACAATTCACTGGCATTGACAAAAAGTGACATTTCAATGTGATATAGATCACACTTTTTCCTGATTTACGCGGTATGCTGGTCCTACCCAGACGGAAATGACAGAGAGGTTTAACTATGATTCTGAACATTACCAGCAAACAAATGGAAATCACTGCGGCTATCCGCAACCATGTCGAAGACCGTCTCGCCAAGCTGGAAAAGTGGCAAACTCACCTGATAAATCCGCACATCGTGTTATCGAAAGAGCCGAAAGAATTCGTGGCTGATGCCACCATTAACACACCGAACGGCACGCTGGTTGCCAGCGCGAAACACGAAGATATGTACACGGCTATCAACGATCTGATTGCCAAGCTGGAGCGACAACTGAATAAGGCGCAGCACAAACCTGAAGCGCGCCGCGCAACCAGCAGTATGAAAGATTTCACCCCTGCGGGATAAATAGACCTTTTCCAGTAACGCGCCTGCGGGCGCGTTTTTTATTGACAGCTTTAAATCACTGCGGTTACTCTCAATCCACTTTATTGCTGGAATCACACATGAAACATCTACCGTTCTTCTTCGCATTCTTTTTTACCTTCCCCTGATTGGGAGGTGATTCGTCGTGTGAAAATGAATGCGAAGACGAACAACAAAGCCTCCCAAACGGGAGGCTTTTTTATTGGACATTTTACAGGTGAGCCCTATGAATCCCGAAAATCCGCTGCTGGCATTACGCGATAAGATCAGCGCCGTTGATGAAAAGCTGTTAACGCTGTTATCTGAACGCCGTTCGCTGGCGGTTGAGGTGGCGCAAGCAAAGCTCGCGACCCATCGCCCGATTCGCGATGTTGAGCGTGAACGCGCACTGCTGGAAAACCTGATCTCACTCGGCAAAAAGCACCAGCTTGATGCGCACTACATTACTCGTCTGTTCCAACTGGTGATTGAAGATTCGGTACTGACTCAGCAAGCGCTGCTGCAGAAAAACTTAAACCATCCGCACGCACACGCGCCGCGCATCGCATTTCTGGGTCCTAAGGGTTCGTACTCTCACCTCGCGGCGCGTAAATACGCCACACGTCATTTTGATTCCATGGTTGAGATGGGCTGCCTAAAATTCCATGACATCATTCATCAGGTGGAGAGTGGCCAGGCCGATTACGCCGTGATGCCAATCGAAAATACCAGCTCAGGCTCGATTAACGACGTCTATGACCTGCTGCAGCAAACCACGCTCTCCATCGTTGGCGAGCTGACCATCCCAATCGAACACTGTGTGCTGGTCAACGGCAATACCGACTTACAGCAAATTGAAACGGTTTATAGCCATCCTCAGCCATTCCAGCAGTGCAGCCAGTTCATCAATCGTTTCCCACAATGGAAAATCGAATATACCGAGAGCACCGCAGCGGCAATGGAAAAGGTCGCGGCGATGAATTCACCAAAAGTGGCGGCTCTGGGCAGTGAAGCGGGCGGTGAGCTGTATGGTCTGCAGGTGTTAGAACGGAATTTAGCTAACCAGCAACAAAACCATACCCGCTTCATTGTGCTGGCACGTAAGCCGATTGAAGTTTCTGGCCAGGTACCAGCCAAAACCACATTGATTATGGCTACCGGTCAGCAAGCTGGTGCACTGGTTGAGGCTCTGCTGGTGCTGCGTAATCACAATCTGATCATGAGCAAACTAGAAAACCGCCCAATTAACGGCAACCCATGGGAAGAGATGTTTTACATTGATGTGCAGGGCAATCTGCAATCGGAGAACATGCAGCTGGCGTTGAAAGAGCTGCGTGATTTGACGCGATCTCTGAAAGTACTCGGCTGCTATCCGGGTGAAAATGTTGTTCCGGTGGAACCGCGACTGTAAATGAAAAAGGCATCCTTGCGGATGCCTTCTCTTTTATTGCCGGCTATCGTTAGCCGAACGCAACATGCTTCGGCTCTCTACCAGGAAGCGTTGAGCGTAATCGCCAAACCAGTGCGCCACACCTTCAAAGCTCTTGATGAACGCCTGTTTATCGCCCTGCTCCAGCAATTTAATCGCATCACCAAAGCGCTGGTAATAACGCTTAATCAGCGCCAGATTACTCTCCGAAGACATGATGATGTCTGCGTAAAGCTGCGGGTCCTGAGCAAACAGTCGACCAACCATCGCCAGTTCCAGGCGATAAATCGGTGAGGACAGCGCCAACAGTTGATCAAGGTTGACGTTCTCTTCCGCTAAATGCAAACCATAGGCAAAAGTGGCAAAGTGACGCAGCGCCTGGATAAAGGCCATGTTCTGGTCATGCTCGACCGCGCTGATGCGATGTAAACGCGCGCCCCAAACCTGAATCTGCTCCAGGAACCACTGATAGGCTTCTGGCTGACGACCATCACACCACACCACCACCTGCTTCGCCAGGCTACCGCTATCCGGACCAAACATCGGATGCAAGCCCAGCACCGGGCCAGTATGCGCCGCCAGCATCGCCTGCAGTGGACGGTTCTTCACCGATGCCAAATCCACCAGGATGCAGTCTTCCGGCAGTGTTGGTAATTCGGCGATGATCTGCTCGGTCAGATGAATGGGCACACTAATGATGACCATGCCCGCATCTTTGAGCAGCTCTTCAGAACGATCCCAATCGCCCTTGTCCAGAATACGGACCTGGTAACCTGACAGATTGAGCATCTTTTCAAACAAGCGCCCCATCTGGCCACGCCCACCAACAATCACCACCGGGCGCAGCGTTGGGCAGAGCGTTTTGAAGCCTTTGTCGTTTTCATGCGCATAAGATTCACGCATCAGGCGACGTAAGACATCCTCAATCAGATCTGGCGAAACGCCGAGCGCCTCGGCTTCCTGACGGCGTGAAGCCAACATGCTGGCTTCACGTTCTGGCACATAAATCGGCAAACCATAACGGCTTTTGACCTCACCTACTTCAGCTACCAGCTCAAGGCGTTTGGCTAATAGCCCAAGCAGGGCTTTATCGACTTCATCAATTTGATCGCGTAGCGCGGTCAGTTCAGCCACCATGACTCTTTATTCCTCGTGTGACAGACGTGCCGACAGCACTCCCTGCAGATCCTGATGGATTTCACGCAGCAAGGTTTCCGTGGTTTCCCAGTTGATACAGGCATCCGTGACGGAAACACCGTATTTCATTTCGCTACGTGGCTGCTCAGAAGACTGATTGCCTTCGTGAATATTGCTTTCCAGCATCAGGCCAATAATGGAACGATTTCCATCTTTAATCTGCGCAATAGCCGATTCGGCTACACCAGGCTGGCGGCGGTAGTCTTTATTAGAATTACCATGGCTGCAATCTATCATTAAGGCCGGACGCAGTCCCGCTTTCAGCATCTCTTTTTCACACTGCGCAACATCTTCAGGACCGTAGTTAGGCGCTTTACCACCACGCAGGATTACGTGGCCATCCGGGTTGCCCTGAGTCTGTAACAGGCAAACCTGTCCCGCCTGATTGATGCCGACAAAACGGTGTGGCATCGCTGCAGCGCGCATGGCGTTGATTGCGGTGCCCAGGCTGCCATCAGTGCCGTTTTTGAAGCCGACAGGCATTGATAAACCAGAAGCCATCTCGCGGTGTGTTTGTGACTCGGTAGTACGGGCACCAATCGCAGACCAGCTGAACAGATCGCCGAGGTATTGTGGACTATTAGGATCCAGCGCTTCAGTGGCCAGCGGCAGGCCCATTTCCACCAGGTTCACCAGCAGCTGACGCGCAATGTGCAGCCCGGCTTCCATATCAAATGAGTTGTTCATGTAAGGATCGTTGATCAGCCCCTTCCAGCCAACGGTGGTACGGGGTTTTTCAAAATAAACGCGCATAACGATATACAGCTGATCCTTCAACTGTGCAGAGAGAGTTTGCAGCTGACGAGCATATTCCAGTGCGGCTTCGGTATCGTGAATTGAACAAGGACCACAGACCACCAGCAGGCGCGGATCGCGGCCAGCAATAATATCGGCAATGGTCTGGCGAGAAGCAGCAATCTGCGCTTCCTGCGCCGCAGTGAGCGGGAACTTCGCTTTCAGCTCTTGCGGGGTGATTAAAATTTGTTCGTCGGCGATATGCACATTGTTCAGCGCGTCTTTCTGCATGATGGCGATCCTTTTTAACTCGTGTATGCGGTTTGGGATCCTCACTGAGGATGGCGCTTACTCTACCACAGCCTGTAATGGATGCAATCCACACCTGTACACTTTTATTACCAACCCATTCAAATGCACCGAGGAATATAATAAAAACACATTAAAAACATTAAGATAAATCACAAACAAGCAACAACCCGATCCATCTATATGTAAACATTGCATTACACCTGTAATTTTTAACTTCTACCCTTTTCTGAAAGCGTCACTCAATACAGGCTAACAATGATATTCCCGGATCCATCTGGCATCTTTTGCATCGCCGCGATTTTGAACAGTTTCAAATGTCTTATCGCTACCCCATTTGCTATCGACTGACCAGACAGAAACCTTGTATCGCGATGCTCCTTAGAAAGCGCCCATAAAAAAAGGGGCTGGCCCTTAGGCCAACCCCTTGTTTGCTATTAACTTTGGGATGTCGCTTACGCGCCCAGACGCTCTTTGATACGAGCTGACTTACCGGTGCGCTCACGCAGGTAGTACAGTTTGGCTTTACGTACAGCACCACGACGTTTGACAGAAATGCTGTCAATTACCGGAGAGTGAGTCTGGAAGACACGCTCAACGCCTTCGCCGTTTGAAATCTTACGAACAGTGAATGCAGAGTGCAGACCGCGGTTACGAATAGCGATAACCACGCCCTCGAATGCCTGCAGACGTTTCTTAGAACCTTCAACGACCCATACTTTCACTTCCACGGAATCACCCGGACGGAATGAAGGTACGTCCTGCTTCATCTGCTCTTGTTCAAGTTGCTTGATAATGTTGCTCATAATTAAATCTCTATATCCTGGGTAAACTGATAGTCAGGGAAGATTACTCTTCCACCTGATGGTTTTGTTGCTGCTGATGTTCCCGTTGGAACTCATTTAGCAACCGTGCTTGCTCTTCAGTCAGAGCCAGGTTTTCCAGAAGTTCAGGTCTTCTTAGCCAGGTACGGCCTAGCGACTGTTTCAGGCGCCAGCGGCGAATATCGGCATGGTTGCCCGACAGTAAGACTGGCGGAACCTCCATCCCTTCTAACACTTCAGGTCGGGTGTAGTGCGGGCAATCCAGTAAACCATCCGAGAACGAATCCTCATCGGCTGACGCCTGCTTGCCCAATACGCCGGGGATAAACCGGGCGACTGAATCAATCAACGTCATGGCTGGTAGCTCACCACCACTGAGTACGTAATCACCGATTGACCATTCTTCATCAATCTCAGTATGAATCACGCGCTCATCAATCCCTTCATAACGACCACACACCAGAATCAACTTCTGGTTGGTCGCCAGTTCGCAAACGCCCTGTTGGTCCAGTTTGCGACCCTGAGGTGAAAGATAAATCACCTTAGCACCTTCTCCCGCCGCCGCTTTCGCTGCGTGGATTGCATCCCGTAAGGGTTGCACCATCATCAACATTCCCGGTCCGCCGCCGTAAGGACGTTCATCCACGGTACGGTGCCGGTCGTGCGCGAAGTCACGAGGACTCCAGCTTTGAATGTTGAGCAGGCCATTTTTTACTGCCCGGCCAGTTACCCCGTACTCGGTAATAGCGCGAAACATCTCTGGAAACAGGCTAATAACACCAATCCACATCGCGTTCGCCGTTACGTTACCGGATTGTCCGGAGATCAAAAACCAGGATCCCAATCTACTTCAATCGTGCCAGTAGAGAGATCGACTTTCTTGATAACCTGTTCATCAAGAAACGGGATTAACCGCTCTTGCGCACCGAATGCATCTTTCAGGTTTGCCTTAACAACGAGAACGTCGTTCGAACCGGTTTCCATCAAATCAATGACTTTGCCCATTTCGTAACCGTCGAGGTTTACCACTTTGCAACCCATAAGGTCTTTCCAGTAGTAATCACCCTCTTCCAGCGCTGGCAGCTGAGCAGAATCAACCGTAATTTCGCAATTGGTTAACTGTGCCGCAGCGTCCCGATCGTCAATGCCTTTGACTTTGATGATCAGGTCCTGATTGTGGTGCTTCCAACCTTCCAGTTCGACCTGCTGCCATTTACCGGCACGCTGGATGAACCAGGGTTGGTAGTCGAAGATGCTTTCAGCGTCTTCAGTGGAGGAAAACACTTTGAGCCAACCTCGAATGCCGTAAGCGGCCCCCATTTTCCCCAATACAATTGGGTTAACGAGAGGCTGTGCGGCAGGTTTAATGCTCATGCTAACCACCGTGACAGATTAAGCTGCTTTTTTTGCTTCTTTGATCAGCGCGTTAACGCGATCAGAAAGCGTTGCGCCCTGGCCAACCCAGTGCTCAATACGGTCCAGATCCAGACGCAGACCTTCAGCCTGACCAGAAGCGATCGGGTTGAAGAAACCTACGCGCTCGATGAAACGACCATTACGCGCATTGCGGCTGTCAGTAACGACGACCTGATAGAACGGACGCTTTTTCGCGCCGTGACGTGCCAAACGAATTGTAACCATAACATCCTCATTAGTTAATAAAGCGCTCGGGCTCCATCGAGGGATGGAACCCGAGCGCAATATAAAAAGCCCGAAAATTTTACTCATTTTGGCGAAAAAAGCAACCTGAGCGTGTTAATTTTCTGGCTGTGTGCCGCTCGCCTTAGCGACCGGGGAATCCGGGCGGCATCATACCTTTCATGCCACGCATCATTTTGGCCATGCCACCCTTCTTCATTTTCTTCATCATGCGCTGCATGTCGTCGAACTGTTTCAATAAACGGTTAACGTCCTGCACCTGCATACCTGAACCGGTGGCAATACGGCGCTTGCGTGAGCCCTTGATGATTTCCGGTTTCTGACGCTCTTTGGTGGTCATCGAATTGATGATCGCCTCCATACGCACCAGCACTTTGTCATCCATCTGCGATTTCACGTTGTCTGGCAACTGCCCCATGCCCGGCAGCTTACCCATCAGGCTGGCCATGCCGCCCATGTTGCGCATCTGCTTCAGCTGATCGAGGAAGTCGTTGAGATCGAAGCCATCACCGGTTTTGAGTTTCTTCGCCAGCTTCTCCGCCTGTTCGCGGTCAACTTTGCTCTCGATATCTTCGATCAGCGACAGTACGTCGCCCATGCCGAGGATGCGTGAGGCGATACGGTCTGGATAGAACGCTTCCAGTGCTTCCGTCTTCTCACCCATACCCATGAATTTAATCGGCTTGCCGGTAATATGACGAATAGACAGCGCTGCACCACCGCGCGCATCACCATCCACTTTCGTCAGAATCACGCCCGTCAGTGGCAGCGCTTCATTGAAGGCTTTTGCCGTGTTTGCCGCATCCTGACCGGTCATGGCATCAACCACAAACAAGGTTTCCACCGGATTGATCGCGGCGTGTACCTGTTTGATCTCGTCCATCATCGCTTCATCAACGTGCAGACGACCGGCGGTATCCACCAGCAGCACGTCGTAGAATTGCAGCTTCGCTTCTTTCAGGGCGTTCTTAACGATGTCGACAGGCTTTTGGCTCAGATCGGAAGGACAGAAGTCCACGCCAACCTGCTGCGCCAGTGTTTCCAGCTGTTTAATCGCCGCCGGGCGATAAACGTCGGCAGAAACCACCAGCACTTTCTTCTTATGCTTCTCGCGCAGGAACTTACCCAGCTTCGCCACGCTCGTGGTTTTACCCGCACCCTGCAGGCCCGCCATCAACACCACAGCCGGCGGCTGTGCGTTCAGATTGAGCGCATTATTTTCTGCACCCATTGCCGCAACCAGCTCGTTGCGAACAATTTTGATAAATTCCTGGCCAGGCGTCAGGCTTTTGTTTACATCCTGACCTACCGCCGCTTCTTTCACGCGGTTGATGAACTCACGCACGACCGGCAGCGCAACGTCCGCTTCCAGCAATGCCATGCGCACTTCACGCAAGGTGTCTTTAATGTTGTCTTCGGTCAGCCTTCCGCGGCCGCTGATATTGCGCAGGGATTGCGACAAACGATCGGTTAAATTATCAAACATGCTCTCTCACTTAGGACCGTAGCGAGGCCGCCCGGGCGGCACAATGCGGCGGATTATAGCACGAAGCCACAGCGATCTCTGCAATTGACCTTCAGATCGTTTGGAGCCTGATGCAGCTGGCGCTATACTGGCTTTTTCCTTATCTGACCGACACCTGAAAGGATCTATGTTCGTTTTCGCGATCGTGGCGCTGTTCGCCTACTCCCTCAGTCTTGCATTGATCATCCCCAGCCTACTGAAACGCAACGGTGGCTGGCGTCGTTTTGCCGTACTTTCTGCTTGCGTCGCGTTGATCGCCCATGCGGTTGCACTGCAACAACGCATTTTTGCCGTCGATAACGGACAAAACCTCAGCCTGCTAAATATCGGTTCGCTGGTGAGTTTGCTGATCTGCGCGATCATGACCATCGTTGCATCGCGCAATCGCGGTTGGTTACTGTTGCCGATTGTCTACGGCTTTGCCTTGATTAACCTCGCCTTCGCCACCTTTGTGCCGAATGCCTTTATTACCCATCTCGAAACCACGCCGGGCATGATGATCCATATCGGCCTGTCGCTGTTTGCCTACGCTACGCTGATTATCGCGGCACTGTATGCGCTGCAGCTGGCATGGATTGATTACCAGTTGAAAAATAAGAAACTGGCTTTCACCCAGGATATGCCGCCGCTGCTGAGTATTGAGCGTAAGATGTTTCATATCACGCAAATTGGTGTAGTGCTGTTGACGCTGGTGCTGTGTACCGGTCTGTTCTTCATGCATAACCTGTTTAGCGCGGAGAATGTCGATAAAGCGGTGCTGTCCATTCTTGCCTGGTTTGTTTATATCGTTCTGCTCTGGGGACACTATCATGAGGGCTGGCGCGGACGCCGCGTCGTCTGGTTTAACTGCGGTGGTGCACTGCTGCTGACCATGGCCTACTTCGGCAGTCGCGTGCTTCAGCACCTGCTCACTTCTCACTAAAGGAATTTTTGCGTTGGAACATGTTTCAACCACCACGCTGATCGTTACGCTGGTCATCATGGTGCTGGTCTCTGCGTACTTCTCCGGTTCAGAGACCGGCATGATGACGCTCAATCGTTATAAATTGCGCCACAAAGCCAAAAGCGGTAATCGCGCGGCTCGTCGTGTCGAAAAACTTTTACGCCGTCCTGATCGCTTAATCAGCCTGGTGCTGATAGGCAACAACCTCGTGAATATCCTGGCCTCCGCATTGGGTACCATTGTCGGTATGCGTCTTTACGGCGATGCGGGTGTGGCAATTGCCACCGGGATCCTGACTTTTGTGGTGCTGGTGTTTGCTGAAGTGCTGCCGAAAACCATTGCAGCGCTTTACCCCGAAAAAGTCGCCTATCCCAGCAGTGTGCTGCTGGCGCCGCTGCAGTATGTGATGCTGCCTTTGGTCTGGCTGCTCAACACCATTACCCGCATTCTGATGCGCATGGTTGGTATCAAAACGGAAGGCTCCATCAGTTCAGCCCTAAGTAAGGAAGAGTTGCGTACCATTGTCTATGAGTCCCGCTCACTGATGTCTCGTCGTAATCAGGACATGCTGCTGTCGGTGCTGGACCTGGAAAAGGTCAGCGTTGATGACATCATGGTGCCACGCAATGAAATTGTCGGCATTAACGTCAACGACGACTGGAAATCGATTGTTCGCCAACTGAGTAATTCCCCGCATGGCCGGATCGTGCTGTTCCGCGATTCGCTGGATGATTCGGTTGGCATGCTGCGCGTGCGTGAAGCCTGGCGCATGATGACCGAGAAGAAAGAGTTCAACAAAGATCGCCTGCTGCGTGCCGCTGATGAAATTTACTATGTGCCGGAAGGTACACCGCTGAACGTCCAGCTGGTGAAATTCCAGCGTAATAAGAAGAAAGTCGGCTTAGTGGTTGATGAATATGGTGACATCAAAGGGCTGGTGACCATTGAAGACATTCTGGAAGAGATTGTTGGCGATTTTACGACGTCCATGTCTCCTTCCCTGGCGGAAGAAGTGATGCCGCAGAATGATGGCTCAGTGCTGATTGAAGGCAGCGCCAACGTGCGTGAAATCAATAAAGCCTTTAACTGGACGTTACCCGAAGACGAAGCACGCACCATCAATGGCATGCTGCTGGAAGCGCTGGAAGAGATTCCGCTGGTCGATACACGCGTGAAAATCGGGAAGTACGATGTGGATATCCTCGACGTGCAAGACAACATGGTGAAGCAGGTGCGCATTACCCCGCATCATCCGCTGAAATCCTCCATCGGTTCCTAAAGCCAAAAAAAACGCCGCGAACATCGCGGCGTTTTCATTTCTGCTCAGACAGGCACTAGATGTGCAGCTCTTTCAGCTTCTCAGCCGGCAGTTTCAGATCTTCGTTACGGTTCACGCCAATCTCATGCGCCAACACGTTACGCGCAATCTGCTGCGCTTCGTCGAGTGAGTGTAGCTTGTAGCTACCACACTGGTATTCATTCAGTTCCGGGATCTGGCTCTGTTCTTTCACTTTCAGAACATCTTCCATCGCCCCTTTCCACGCTTTCGCTACACGCTGCTCGTCTGGTTCACCAATCAAGCTCATGTAGAAGCCGGTGCGGCAGCCCATTGGCGAGATATCAACGATTTCCACGCCATCACCATTGAGGTGATTACGCATAAAGCCAGCGAACAGGTGCTCCAGCGTATGGATGCCGCGCTCAGTCAGAATATCGATATTCGGACGGCAGAAACGCAGGTCAAAAACGGTGATGGTATCGCCATGCGGAGTATTCATGGTTTTTGCAACGCGCACAGCGGGTGCGCCCATGATGGTGTGATCAACAGTAAAACTATCCAGTAGTGGCATACGTCACCTCCTGTTTTGAGATTTTTTTTAAAACGATGAAACTTTTCCGTTCGCCCAACGTCTGAATATATGAAAGACGCGCATTTGTTATCATCATCCCTGACAACAGAGATGTTAATTTTGGCCACAATGATGTGGCCATTTTCTTTTTTAGCCTTCGCGACCTGCCAGATAACTTTCGAAATCCAGCGTATCACTCTGTTCCAGCTTTTCCTGCGCCTGTACCGATTCCAACGCCTGACGACTGAAGTCATCTTCGGTCAAAATCTCTAACGGCTCTTCACACAGCAGATGGCGATACTGTTCAGCCAGTGCCACACCTGCGCCGGTTAAGCCATTTTCTTTGATGGCATGCAGAATACGCGCTGAATAGGTTAGCTCAGGATCATCAAACGATGCCACCAGTTGATCGCAAACCTGTTGATATTGCGTGCTGCCATAATTGCTGTCGAGCACCTCGGCAACACGACGCAGATCGGCAAACAGGGCTTTACCTACATCTACCAGCGGATGTTCTGTATCGCTACAACCTACACCAATCACCTGGCCCGGCTTACGTCCTTCCATGACCACGCGGTTCCAGTTTTTACGGCTGCATAACAGCTCGTCAGAACTCATCTCAGGCGCATCCGCCAGGGTACACCAGATCAGGAACAGGTCGAGGAAACGCGCCTGGTTAGCATCCACGCCAATGGCAGAGAACGGGTTGATATCCAGAGAACGCACTTCAATGTACTCGATACCGCCGCGTAACAACGCATCCGAAGGCGCTTCACCCGAACGTGTCACACGTTTTGGACGAATAGGTGCGTACAGTTCGTTCTCAATCTGTAACACGTTGGTGTTCAGCTGCAGCCAGTTGCCGTCGGCATCTTTGGTGCCCATGGCCGCATACTCTTCTGACGGCGTTTTAATCGCTGCTTTCAGCGCAGCAACGTAACCGTCGAGCGAGTTGAAGGTGATGCCCAAACCGCTCTGCGACTTATTGGTGTAGCCCAAATCACTGAGGCGCAGCGAGGTGGCATACGGCAGCCACAACGTCCCCTTGCCGTCCGTTTCAAAGGGTAATTTGCTTTCACGTCCCTGCAGGAACGATGAAGAGATCGCTGGAGATGCACCGAACAGATAAGGGATCACCCAACCAAAACGATAATAGTTGCGGATCAGACGCAGATATCCAGCAGAAATGGTCTCTTTTCCGCTTTCCGCATCTTTTACATCTGCCCACTCCTGCCAGAACGACAGTGGCAGCGAGAAGTTATAATGCACACCTGAGATAATCTGCATCAGTGCGCTGTAGCGATTTTTCAGTCCCTGCCGATAGAGGGTTTTCATCTTGCCGATATTAGAGCTGCCATATTGCGCCAGCTCAATGCTATCAACATCTTCAACATAACCCGGCATACTGAACGGCCACATGCGTTCCTGACCTAACTCTCGCGCAGTGTGGCGATGTATATCACGCAGGAAGGCCAGTGACCGATCAATGCTTTGATCGACAGGTGTAATGAACTCCAGCAGCGTTTCGGCAAAATCGGTGGTAATCCAACTGTGCTTGAGCGCCGAACCCAGGGATTCAGGATGTCCGGTCGTTGCCAGGTGACCATTCGGATTGACGCGCAAAGTCTCGCGTTCAATGCCACGGCCGATACCCTTTAACGCGTCGGGATGCGCTTCCAACCAGGAAAGCGCTTTTGATACGTCCGGGATCACATTAACCTCCCGCTGTGCGAATAATTTATTTTTGTTCAGCATAATGTTAACCGTAGCCTCGAATCTGTGCGAATCAATGCCACCATTGCATTGTTTGTAATGTGGCGGTCGCGATAACGATATAACGCAGCGTTTTACCGATGGCGAGGAACAGCACCGAGGGCAGCCAGGCAAAGCGCAACCAGCCTGCAAGCACGCAAAGCAGGTCGCCCACTACCGGCAGCCAGCTTAAAAGCAGCGCTGCAGGACCCAATCGATGTAACCACGTCATTGCTGTGTCATGCCATCGCCCCTGCCCTTTTGGCGGCATGAGGCGACCGAGAATAATGTTGGTCAGGCCACCCAGCGTGTTTCCCACTGATGCGGCCAATAACAATCCATAGATCGAACCCTGTTGGGCGATCAGCAAAGCAATCAGCACAGCCTCTGAACTTCCTGGAAGCAGGGTGGCACTCAGAAAGCTACTGCCGAATAACGATCCATAGGTCAGAATTTCATTCACAGTAAACGGACATCAACCACATCCATGCCCGCGGCTCGCGCCGCCTGAACACCAAAGTCAGCATCTTCAAATACCACACAGCGTTCAGGTGCCACGCCCATTAACTCGGCGCAGCGTAAAAAGGTATCGGGTTGGGGTTTATGGCGCTGCACATCATCCGCGCCGACAACGGCATCAAACAGATGATAAACACCCAAGGCTTCTAGCAGGGCCTTTGCCAGGCTGTGTTCACTGCCAGTACCCACCGCCATGGGACGACGACCGTGATACGCTTTTACCACGTCCATTAACGGTAAAGGGCGTACATCATCCAGCAACATCGCCTTGAGCGCTTCGGTTTTCTCTGCGGCCAGCAAATGAGGGTCATGCTCAGCGTTGTTCTGCTCAAGAATGTACTGCGCCAGCTGCCAGGTGGGCGCGCCATTAAAACTCACCATTTTTTTCTCATCCATGGTGAAACCGTAACGGCTCAGCACCTGCTGCCAGGCTTTTCGATGTGTCGGCTCAGTATCCAGGATTGTGCCGTCCATATCGAAAATCAGGGCGTCATATTGGTCGTACATTGTCACTCCATCGAGCACCACAAAATGAGCCATTACTTTAGCGTAATGCGCTTAGGTTGTCGCCAGGTGTGCTTAACAGCAAATGCTTTGAAAGCATTAGCTATTTTTGTTTTCGGAAAAAGGTCAGGTAGCGATACCCGGGATAAATGGCGGTTATATAAGTGATTTTTGCGTGATGAAGAAAAATGAGAAGTAAATTCAGAAAGCGGGCGTTGATTGTTTCGAACAGGAGATGGTGCATCCAGGAGGATTCGAACCTCCGACCGCTCGGTTCGTAGCCGAGTACTCTATCCAGCTGAGCTATGGATGCATTGAGAGATTTTCTTACGATGGACTTACTGCAATCAACCTGGGAATGATACGAAGAATGGTGCATCCAGGAGGATTCGAACCTCCGACCGCTCGGTTCGTAGCCGAGTACTCTATCCAGCTGAGCTATGGATG
>NZ_JASGBX010000028.1:0-26266 GCF_030053335.1 Pantoea sp. EABMAA-21 | reverse complement strand
TTTTACGTCCGGAGACGTTGATATCAATCCTGCGAGTGCCCACACAGATTGTCTGATAAATTGTTAAAGAGCGGTGCAATCGGCGCCTTAAGCTGCTGTTGCGAGGTGGCGTATATTACGCTTTCCTCCTTCAGAGTCAAACACTTTTTTCAGCGTTTTTCTCCGGCGGGATGAATTTCTTCACTCCCTGCTGAGCCGCCTGCGTTGCCGCTTTGCCGTCTCAGTGGTGGCGCATTATAGGGATCCGATTTTTTTGCACAACCCCTTTTTTCGATCTTTTTAATCGACTGGCGAGTTTTCAATCTTTTCGCTGAGATCGCGAGCGATCCGCTCAAAATTCATCTTGTTTGCCAGCCTGATAAGCCGCAGGCTAGGGGTATAAAGTGCAAAAGGAGAAAGATCATGTCTGTAGCCCTACGACCTTATAAGAACCATTTTCCAGAAATCGGCGATCGCGTAATGATCGATCGCAGTAGCGTAGTGGTGGGTGAAGTGCAGCTCGCCGACGATGTCAGCATCTGGCCACTGGTTGCTATCCGCGGTGATGTGAACAAAGTCGTGATAGGTAAAAGAAGCAATATTCAGGACGGCAGCGTTTTGCACGTCACGCATAAATCCACCAGCAACCCGGAAGGGCACCCTCTAGTGATTGGTGAAGACGTGACTGTAGGCCATAAAGCAATGCTGCACGGCTGTCATATCAGCGATCGCGTGCTGGTTGGAATGGGATCGATTTTGCTGGATGGCGTGTTTGTTGAAGAGGATGTCATGATCGGAGCGGGTAGTCTGGTTCCGCCGGGTAAAAGACTGGAGAGCGGCTATCTCTATTTAGGCAGCCCGGTGAAACAAATCCGCCCATTGAGTGAGGCGGAAATCGCAGGTCTGCTCTATTCATCGAGCAATTATGTTGGCTGGAAAGATGAATACCTCGCTCAGGAGAGCCAGATCCAACCTTGATCATCGATCTCATCCTGCCGGATAAGCGCTTCCGCTTCTTCTTCCAAATCCCAGCGATGCGCGCTAAACAGCGCCATCGCTGCACCCGTTCCGAATCGATCCTGTAATGCGTCGGGCTTGATGGCACAAGTTAACCCCATTCCTTGCACCAACACCGGAAAAACGATCGCTCCTCGTTCCTCGTCCCAACTTTCACGATCGGGAAAATGGATCGCCTGATTCACTCCTTCATGGCCTGCTTTAATTGGGCAATAACGGGGGTAATTTCTGGCATCACGCCATGCCACAATTGGAAAGCATGTGCCGCCTGCCCCACCAGCATGCCCAATCCATCTGCCAGCTGACCCGCACCGTGCTGCTGACACCACAACAAAAATGGCGTCAGCCCTTGCTGATAGAACATGTCGTAGCAGCGTGTTTGCGGGGTGATCAATGAGTCTGGCAACGGCGGCACTTTACCCTCAACGCCACTGGAAGTTGCATTGATGATCAGATCAAATGCCTGGCCGGAGAGCTCAGCAAAGCTGCTCGCCTGGATATCCCCACTATGCTGGAAGATATTTGCCAATTCTTCAGCACGGGCAACCGTTCGGTTGACCACTACCACTGAACATCCAAAAGAAAGCAGGGGAAGGATCACACCACGAGCCGCACCACCGGCTCCCACCAGTAAAATGCGGTCACCAGAACGGATCAAATTCAATCGTTCCAGATCGCTTAGCAGGCCAATCCCATCGGTATTATCACCAAAGATCGAGCCATCTGCCTTTTTCTTTAATGTGTTAACCGCCCCAGATAAGGCTGCACGTTCACTGAGTTCATCGGCCAGTTCCCACGCCTGTTGTTTAAACGGCAGTGTGACATTTGCACCTTTTCCACCGACAGTAAAAAAGTCGCTAATTGACTGAGGAAACCCCTCCAGCGGTGCACAAACCCGGCCATAAGAGTGCGCGATTCCTGTCTGCTCGGCAAAGAGACTATGAATGAAAGGTGACTTACTGTGTGCAATGGGATGACCAAAAACGGCGAAGTGTTCCATAAATTAACCCTGACGAATAAGTTCGCCGCTGATAACGTCGCGAATTTCAGAAGGATTTAGCCGCCCGCCCGTTGCAGCATGCAACACGGGGAATTGAGCACCGAATTGCTGTGCAACTTCATCAGCATTGCGGCACGGCGCCTCGCCGGAGAGATTGGCGCTGGTAGACACCAATGGTTTGCCGAAGCCACGGCAAAGTGCCTGCACATCCGGATGATCGCTAACGCGGATAGCCAGCGAATCGAAACGTCCTGTTAGCCAGCGTGGCGTATGCGGTGTTGTCGGAACAACATAAGTCACCGGCCCTGGCCAGCTAGCAAACATGCGCTCACGCTGTAGCACCGTGAGTTCGCGATCAGCAATGTAGGGTTCCAGTTGCGCATAATCTGCTGCAATCAGGATAAGCCCTTTCTCAACCGGACGCTGTTTGAGCGCCAGTAAGGCCATGACGGCGCTTTCGCTATCGGGATCGCAACCTAAACCAAACACCGCTTCGGTTGGATAGGCAATAACGGCCTGCTGTTGTAGTTGCTCGATGCAAAATTCGAGACTTCCGGGGACATACACTTTTTGCTTCATGATCGTTCTTCGTCCTGGGCGATGAGCTTGCCACAGCGTTTGCTGGCGCATAAGCGCTTCATGCCTTGTGCGGTTTTCTTCTCTATTAATAAGGGAAACTGGCAATGCGGGCAGATACCTTCAACAGGCGTTGCATTGATTGCAAATTGGCAATCGGGGTAACGGTCGCAGGAGTGAAAGGTTTTGCCATAGCGCGAACGGCGCTGAACCAGCTTTCCGTTCTGACATTGGGGACAGGCAATCGCGGTCTCGTCGGGCTTATCGATAGTTTCTGTGTAATCACATTCCGGATAGTGGCTACAACCAACAAACATCCCAAATCGCCCCTGACGCAGAACTTTATCTGCGCCGCACTGAGGACACGCGTGCCCTTCCAGCACTTTAACGATATGTCCATCAGCCTGATTTTTCAGGGGACGAACATAATCACAGGTTGGATAATTCACACAGCCAAGAAACGGGCCGTGTTTACCACTGCGTATCACTAAATCTGCCCCGCAAGCGGGGCAGGGATCGTGTTTACGCACAGAAAATAGTGCTGATTTACTCATATTTCCGGATGCATTAATCGCAAATTAATGCAGCATACCTTCATTGACGTCGAATAACAGTTCTTCCATCTGCTGATAAGCGTTTTCACATCCAGGGATGTTAAACAGCACCATCAGCACCACCCATTTGAGATCTTCAAGATCAAATTCCTGAGTATCAAGAGCCGTGACCCGTTCGATGACCATCTCGCGCGTTTCCATATTCAGCACCTGAACTTGTTCCAGGAACAAAATAAAACCGCGACAATCAGCATCAAGACGCTGGCATTCCTCGTCCGTATAAATTCGCATTGAGAGCGGATCTGCGGCCAATTGTACAGGCGCCACCAGACCATCCTGATAGTCCGCTAAACGTTCAAGCCAATTCAACGCATTGTAGATATCTTCACGATGAAAACCCGCATCGGCCAAATCATCGGTCAATTTATCCTGGTCAACACGCATTTCAGCTTCGTTGTGGATATAGGTCTCAAACAAGTACATAAGTACGTCGAACATGGCATGCCCTCCTCAATCGGACATAGCCGCCGGGTACAGCTGCGATCCATCCTGCTAACTCCAGCTCCAGCAACTGGGCTGCGATAACTGGCACAGGTTGGCCGGCACGTTCAGCGACGACGTCAACAGGTGTAACCTCATCACCTACGTTAGCCAACACGCTTGCAAATGGCAATGGAACATCGTCACTGTCTTGTGAATATATTGTTTCTGAAGTGGTTGCCGGCAGCCATTGCAATGTGGAATGCAAATCTTCAAGGATGTTATTGGGATGGGCAACCAACAGTGCCCCCTGCTGAATCAACCAATGCGTACCTTCACTGCCATCATTACCCAATGCTCCGGGTAATGCATAAACATTGCGGTTTTGTTCCAGCGCGCAGCGAGCCGTGACCAGCGAACCGCTTTTCAGTGAAGCCTCAACGACCAGCACTCCCTGACTTAACCCACTGATGATGCGGTTACGGCGCGGAAAATTCACCGCATGTGGCGCCATATCAAGAGGAAATTCAGAGAGTAAAGCCCCTTCGTTATCCATGATCGCCTGCGCCAGCGACTGATGGCTTTTGGGGTAGATATGTTGCAAGCCGCTGCCCAGCACTGCGATTGTTTTTCCACTTGCGTCCAAGGCTGCACGGTGTGCAACGCCATCAATACCGCGAGCCAGCCCGCTAGTGATGGTCAACCCACTGAGTGCAAGTTGCTGTGTAAACCATGTGCCCCACTCTTTGCCATAGTGGGAACAGTGCCGACTGCCCACCACAGCTAATTGCTGTGACTGTAAAACGGAGAGTTGCCCAGCCACATAGAGCAATGAGGGGCGTTGACTGATTTCAGCCAGGGGGCCCGGATAATCAGCATCTATGCAGGAGACTAAATGATGATGAGGTTGATCCAACCACTGTAACGTGCGCGCCAGTTGCCGTGGGCAATAATCGTTAAACTGTTGGCGCTGCAATTCATTCAAACCATGGCTGTGCAGTAATTCGTCATCGACGGCAGCAGCGCTTTGCAAACTCCGTGCAAGATCCACCACACGATGCCGGCGCAGGCCTTTAACATTTGCCAGCCGGAGTATCCCTTCCACTCGCTCCACGCGTCCTTCCTTAAGCCCGCTCACATGCGGTGCAATGCTGTCAATCAGGCCACAAAAAGTCTACAATATGAGGTAGTAATCTTTTCTTTAACGCATACAGATCTGGATATTTATGTCAGTTTTGCAGGTATTACATTTCCCTGATGATCGCCTTCGCAAAATCGCTGCGCCGGTGGCTACCGTAAACGCAGACGTTCAGCGTATTGTCGATGACATGTTTGAAACCATGTACGCCGAAGAAGGCATTGGCTTAGCGGCCACTCAGGTCGACATTCATCAACGCATCATTGTTATCGATGTTTCTGAAAATCGAGACGAACGTCTGGTGTTGATTAACCCGGAACTGCTGGAAAAAAGCGGTGAAACCGGTATTGAAGAGGGCTGCCTCTCAATCCCTGAACAGCGTGCCTTTGTCCCGCGTGCGGAATGGGTCAAAGTCCGTGCGCAGGATCGTGACGGTAAGAGCTTCGAGCTGGAAACGGATGGTCTGCTGGCGATTTGTATCCAGCATGAAATCGATCATCTGGATGGCAAGCTGTTTATCGATTATCTGTCGCCGCTGAAGCGTCAGCGCATCAAACAGAAACTGGAAAAGCTGGCCCGCATGAACGCACGCGAAGCCTGAGTACTAACAGAAGGTTAAACTGTGTCTGCATCGCTAAAAATTATCTTTGCCGGTACACCTGACTTTGCAGCGCGTCATCTCGACGCGCTGCTTGCTTCTGAGCATCAGGTAGTTGGCGTATTTACTCAGCCCGACCGTCCATCAGGACGCGGTAATAAACTCACTCCAGGCCCTGTCAAAATGTTGGCACAGGCGCATGATGTTCCCGTGTTCCAGCCAAAATCGCTAAAACCTGAAGATAATCAGCAACTGGTTGCTGACCTGCAAGCCGATATCATGGTGGTGGTGGCTTATGGCCTGATTCTGCCGAAGGCGGTTCTCGATATGCCGCGACTCGGTTGCATCAATGTCCATGGTTCACTCCTGCCACGCTGGCGCGGTGCGGCGCCCATTCAGCGTTCGCTCTGGGCTGGCGACCGCGAAACCGGCGTGACCATTATGCAGATGGATGTGGGTCTGGATACGGGTGACATGCTGCATAAGCTCTCCTGTCCTATCACGCCTGAAGACACCAGCGCATCACTGTATGACAAGCTGGCCGAGCTTGGGCCACAAAGTATGCTGGATACACTCGATCTGCTTGCCAGCGGCAAAGCTCAGCCTGAAGTGCAGGATGAAGCGCTGGTTTCTTACGCTGAGAAGTTGAGTAAAGAAGAGGCGCGTCTTGATTGGTCACTTTCTGCTGCACAGCTTGAGCGCTGCATTCGTGCCTTCAATCCCTGGCCGGTGAGTTTCTTCCTGATCGAGGATCAACCCGTCAAAGTGTGGCAGGCTAGCGTTCTACCTCATCAGAACAAACAGCCGGGCGAAGTCATCCATGCTGATAAAAATGGCATTCAGATTGCCACCGCTGACGGCGTACTCAATCTACTTTCGCTGCAGCCTGCGGGTAAGAAAGCCATGTCCGCGCAAGATCTGCTGAATTCGCGTCGTGAATGGTTTGCCACTGGCACCCTTCTGGCCTGATCTCCAGCCCGGTTTAACCGGGCTTTTTTGTTTGATGAATGAATATGAAAAAAGCAACTAACCTGCGTAGTCTCGCCGCGCAACTGATTGAACGCGTGGTAGATAAAGGTGAATCGCTCAGTGCCATTCTGCCTGGCGCGCAAAAAACATTGGCTGATAAAGATGGCGCGCTGTTGCAGGAACTCTGCTTTGGCGTAATGCGCACTCTGCCACAACTGGAAGCGCTGATTGGCAAACTGATGGAGCGCACGTTAACGGGAAAGCAGCGCGTACTGCATTACCTGATAATGGTTGGGTTGTATCAGTTGCTGTACACGCGCGTGCCAGCACATGCCGCACTGGCCGAAACGGTTGCCGGTGCAGAAGTCCTGAAGCGTACGGCGCTGAAGGGATTGATTAACGGTGTACTGCGTCAGTTCCAGCGTCAGCAAGAGGAACTGGTTGCTGCAGTGGATCAAGGCCCACAGCGCTACTGGCATCCCGGTTGGTTGCTTAAGCGTTTGCAGACAGCCTGGCCAGATCAATGGCAGCAGATCGTTGACGCCAATAATCAGCGACCGCCGATGTGGTTGCGCGTCAATCGCCAGCACCATAGCCGTGATGCGTGGCTGAACCTGTTGCAGGCTGAAGATAAAGCAGCCTTCCCCGCCGATGCGCCGGATGCTCTGCGCCTTGAATCCCCTGCTCCTGTCAGTCAGTTACCGGGCTTCGATCAAGGATGGGTGACAGTACAAGATTTGTCTGCACAGCGCTGTGCTCTGCTGCTTGAGCCACAAAAAAATGAAGCCATTCTCGATCTCTGCGCAGCGCCCGGCGGCAAGACCACGCATATTCTGGAAATCGCCCCTCAGGCAAACGTGCTGGCGGTAGATATCGATCAACAACGTTTGACCCGCGTGCATGAAAATCTGCAGCGCCTGGGTATGCAAGCCGAAGTGCGTCAGGGCGATGGCCGGACACCTGCAGAGTGGTGCGGCGACCAGCAATTTGACCGTATTCTGCTGGATGCACCTTGTTCTGCAACCGGAGTGATTCGACGTCACCCTGATATCAAATGGTTGCGCCGCGATCGTGATATCCCTGAACTGGCTGCACTGCAGCGCGAAATCCTCAATGCAGTTTGGCCACGTTTGAAATCCGGCGGCACGATGATTTACGCGACCTGCTCGATCCTGCCCGAAGAAAACCATCAGCAGATCGCGGCCTTTCTGGCTGAGCACGATGATGCCGCCGCTGAGCAGCTGCCCGAAGGCCAAATCAATGGGTGGCAAGTCTTCCCGAGCGTTGATGGCGGTGACGGATTCTTTTACGCTAAGTTGATAAAGAAATAGTGCGGCGCATTCTGACAAGAGCGATTCAACGATGAAAATTATTATCCTCGGCGCCGGGCAGGTTGGCGGCACACTTGCTGAAAACCTGGTGGGCGAAAATAACGACATCACTGTTGTTGATACGGATGCCACCCGTCTGCGCGCGTTGCAGGACAAATTTGACCTGCGCGTGGTGCACGGCCATGGTTCCCATCCACGTATATTGCGTGAAGCCGGTGCTGAAGATGCCGATATGCTGGTTGCTGTCACCAGTTCCGACGAAACCAACATGATTGCCTGTCAGATTGCCTATTCGCTTTTCAATACGCCAAACCGAATTGCCCGTATTCGCGCGGCGGAATATTTGCGCGATGCCGAAAAGCTGTTTGTACCGGAAGCCGTACCTATCGATCATTTGATTTCACCGGAACAGTTGGTTATCGACAACATCTATCGCCTGATTCAGTATCCTGGCGCATTGCAGGTAGTTAACTTTGCCGAAGGGAAAGTGAGCCTTGCAGTAGTAAAAGCCTATTACGGTGGGCCACTGGTAGGTAACCCGTTGTCCATTTTGCGTGAACATATGCCGCATATTGATACACGCGTAGCGGCTATTTTCCGTCAGGATCGCCCTATTCGCCCTCAGGGTTCCACGATCGTCGAAGCGGGTGATGAAGTCTTCTTTATTGCCGCGAGCCAGCATATTCGTGCGGTAATGAGCGAAATGCAGCGCCTTGAGAAACCCTACAAGCGCATTATGCTGGTCGGCGGCGGCAACATCGGTTTTGGTTTGGCCCAGCGGTTGGAAAAACAGTACAGCGTGAAGTTGATTGAACGTAATCAACAACGCGCAGCAGAACTGGCTGAGCGTCTGCACGACACCGTGGTGTTTTATGGTGATGCTTCAGATCAGGAGTTGCTCGCCGAAGAACATGTTGATCAGGTGGATCTTTTCATCGCCGTCACCAATGACGACGAAGCCAACATTATGTCGGCCATGCTCGCAAAGAAGATGGGAGCGAAAAAGGTCATGGTTTTGATCCAGCGTCGTGCTTATGTCGATCTGGTTCAGGGTAGCGTGATCGATATTGCCATCTCTCCGCAGCAGGCCACCATTTCCGCCCTGCTTGGTCACGTGCGCAAGGCAGATATTGTTGGCGTCTCCTCACTGCGACGCGGGATTGCCGAAGCCATTGAAGCTATTGCGCACGGTGAAGAGACCACTTCCCGCGTAGTGGGTCGTTTAATTGAAGATATCAAACTACCGCCGGGTACGATTATTGGCGCTGTCGTACGTGGCGATGAAGTGATCATTGCTAACGACAACGTGCGTATTGAACAGGGCGATCATGTCATTATGTTCCTGACAGATAAGAAGTTTGTCCCAGATGTTGAACGTCTCTTCCAGCCAAGTCCTTTCTTCCTCTAAATCGCCGCGGGCGTTTGCCCGCCATGATAATTTTGCTTAATCCGCTGTTATCATGGCAATTGCACAAAGGTTTGTTAGACTTTAGCCATTGGCCAAGGCAAGGAGATAACAATGAGTTTATTCAAAGAGTTTCGTGATTTTGCAATGCGTGGGAACGTGGTGGATTTGGCAGTCGGTGTGATTATCGGTGCCGCTTTCGGCAAGATTGTTTCATCACTGGTCGCGAATATCATCATGCCACCACTGGGATTACTGATTGGCGGAGTCGATTTTAAACAGTTTAAGTGGGTCCTAAAACCGGCCGAGGGTGATGTACCTGCTGTCGTAATGGAATACGGTAACTTTATTCAAACCATTTTTGATTTTGTCATCGTCGCCTTTGCCATCTTTATGGCCATCAAACTGATGAACAAGCTGTATCAGAAGAAAGAAGTTGAAAAACCAGCGCCAAAACCAACCAACGAAGAAGTGTTGCTCACTGAAATTCGCGATCTGTTGAAACAGCAGAACAGCGATAAACTGTGATAAAAAAGCCGCCAGGTCCAGGCGGCTTTTTTGTCTGTAAAGCAGAAGGCCAGTGATAAACTTTTCTGCTTATCACTGGACTCCCAGTTTCTCCCCTTCGCATGTTTATCTTTACGTCGGTAGCTGCCTTTCCCTTTCTGATTCTGTTCAACTCGCTGACGAAACAGCGGGTCATGTAACAGTGCCTCCAAAGCGTTATCGTTAATCTTGCCTTTGCGATGCTGATAGCGACTCATAGTGTCCTCCGGTTAATAATCGCGCAACTATAGGCTTTCCTGCGTGAAATTCAACCCTTGCTACAACAAATTTCCACCTGCGGCTCTTCACCCTTTTCCAGCGCTTCAAGAATAGAACAGCAGGCACTGCTATGTAGATCCCCGCAACAGGTCGCGGCTAAACGTTCTAATGAGCGCTGAATGGTTTGCAACTCGGCAATCATGCCATTCACTTCATCCAGACGCCTGGCCACGATCGCTTTGGACTCCTGGCAGGTATGGTGCTCGGGATCGATACGGATCGATAATAAACCGCGGATCGAATCCAGGCTGAAACCGAGCTGACGTCCATAGCGGATAAAGCGTAAGCGCTGAAGATCATCATCATTATAGAGACGGAATCCGCCTTCAGTGCGAATCTCATGATCCATCATTTGCTGCTTTTCATAAAAACGTATGGTGTCAGGCGTAACGTCAGCAAGTTTAGCCAGCTGGCCAATTTTATACATGTTACTTCTCCTGAAGCATGCGGTGTCGAATGGCACCGCCATATTCACCACGTAAAAAATCTGTGCTCATTCCTGCCTGCTTTAACTTCATCTCCAGCAGGGTTAATCTTTTTTTGAGTTCACTGGCTTGATGATCGTCAGGATCCAAAAGCTGTAAAAGATCGTTGAGTTGCACAGCTTCGCGGCGCATTTCAAGTTCAGGGGGTAAAAAACCTGAGTTTTTTAGTAATCGATATGCCGTACGTAACTCAGGCGGCACGCCACTTTCGTCTTCGAGCTGTAAAGGTGCACCTTCGCCTGGTAAATTACTCAGTTCACCTTTTTCCTGCGCGACGCGTATCTGCTGTTCTACCAGCTGGTCAATTAACCACATAATGAACCTCTACGACTTACAACAGCGTTCAGCATAGCGAAAGATGGGGGGATGGGGAATTGGAGACAATAAAAAACCCGCCGAAGCGGGTTTTCTACGTTACTGCAAATTACTCTGCAGCAGCTTCTGCTTGAGCTTCTGGACGATCAACCAGCTCGATGTAAGCCATCGGAGCGTTGTCACCAGCACGGAAGCCACACTTCAGAATACGAGTGTAACCACCGGCACGGCTCGCGAAACGCGGGCCCAGCTCGTTAAACAGTTTTGCCACGATCTCGTTATCACGAGTGCGGGCGAATGCCAGACGACGATTAGCTACGCTGTCGGTCTTGGCAAGAGTAATCAGCGGCTCAACTACGCGACGCAGTTCTTTGGCTTTCGGCAGAGTCGTTTTGATGATCTCGTGACGAACCAGAGAACCGGCCATGTTGCGGAACATAGCCTGACGATGGCTGCTGTTGCGGTTCAGTTGACGACCACTCTTACGATGGCGCATGACCTTATCCTTCTCAGTGAAACCTTAACCTGTGATCTGATTATTCATCAGCAATGCTTGCTGGTGGCCAGTTTTCCAGGCGCATGCCCAGAGACAAACCACGTGAAGCGAGCACATCTTTAATCTCAGTAAGAGATTTTTTACCAAGGTTAGGCGTTTTAAGCAGCTCAACCTCGGTACGCTGTACCAGATCACCGATGTAGTGGATAGCTTCTGCCTTGAGGCAGTTAGCAGAGCGGACAGTCAATTCCAGATCGTCAACAGGGCGCAGCAGGATCGGATCGAATTCTGGTTTCTCTTCTTTCACTTCCGGCTGACGTACATCACGTAAGTCAACGAAAGCTTCCAGTTGTTCTGCCAGGATGGTAGCCGCACGACGAATCGCCTCTTCAGGATCGATTGTGCCGTTGGTTTCCATTTCGATGACCAGCTTGTCCAGGTCGGTGCGCTGTTCTACACGCGCTGCTTCAACATTGTAGGCGATACGGTCTACAGGGCTGTAGCAAGCGTCAACCAACAGACGGCCGATTGGGCGCTCATCTTCTTCCGAATGAATTCGGGCAGAAGCCGGCACATAACCACGACCACGCTGAACTTTGATACGCATGCTAATAGATGCGTTTTCATCGGTCAGATGGCAGATCACATGCTGTGGCTTGACGATTTCGACATCACCGTCGTGGGTGATATCGGCTGCAGTCACAGGGCCAATGCCAGATTTATTCAAAGTAAGGATGACTTCATCTTTACCCTGAACTCTTACCGCCAGCCCTTTCAGATTGAGCAGGATTTCCAGGATATCTTCCTGTACGCCCTCTTTGGTGGAGTACTCGTGGAGCACGCCATCGATCTCAACCTCGGTCACCGCGCAACCCGGCATGGAAGAAAGCAGAATACGGCGCAGTGCGTTGCCAAGAGTATGGCCAAAGCCACGCTCTAACGGCTCAAGGGTCACCTTGGCGTGCGTCGAACTCACTTGCTCGATATCTACCAGGCGCGGTTTTAGAAACTCTGTCACAGAACCCTGCATTGTGTCCTCTCTTTGGTACTAAGCTTTACTTAGAGTAAAGCTCGACGATCAGGTGTTCGTTAATGTCCGCAGACAGATCAGTACGTTCAGGAATACGCTTGAACACACCTTCCATCTTAGTCGCATCAACTTCCAGCCAGGTTGGCTTTTCACGCTGCTCAGCCAGCTCCAGAGCGGCCTTCACGCGAGATTGCTGTTTGGCTTTCTCACGGATGCTAACGACATCATTCGGAGATACCTGATAAGAAGCGATGTTAACAACGCGACCGTTCACCAGGATAGATTTATGGCTAACCAGCTGACGTGCTTCTGCACGAGTGGCACCAAAGCCCATACGGTAAACAACGTTATCCAGACGACCTTCCAGCAGAGCCAACAGGTTTTCACCGGTGTTGCCTTTCAGACGTGCTGCTTCTTTGTAGTAGTTACGGAACTGACGCTCAAGCACGCCGTACATACGACGAACTTTCTGCTTCTCACGTAACTGACCGCCGTAGTCAGACAGACGCGGTTTACGCGCACCGTGCTGGCCAGGTGGTTGTTCAATTTTGCACTTGGTATCGATCGCGCGAACGCCAGACTTAAGGAATAAGTCGGTGCCCTCACGACGGCTCAGCTTGAGCTTAGGACCCAAATATCTTGCCATTTTCTTTCTCCAACTAACCTAAAAACGGGCGTTAAACGCGACGTTTTTTCGGCGGACGACAACCGTTGTGAGGGATTGGAGTCACATCAGTAATATTAGTGATGCGGAAACCAGCAGCGTTCAGAGCACGAATTGTTGATTCGCGACCTGGACCTGGACCCTTAACCATAACTTCCAGATTCTTAATACCGTAATCTTTCACTGCTTCTGCACAGCGCTCTGCAGCTACCTGAGCAGCAAACGGAGTAGATTTACGTGAACCGCGGAAACCGGAACCACCGGCGGTTGCCCAACCCAGTGCGTTACCCTGACGATCAGTGATGGTAACGATGGTGTTGTTAAAAGATGCATGGACATGAGCCACGCCATCTGAGACTTGCTTTCTTACACGCTTGCGTGCACGAACTGGTGCCTTTGCCATTATTTACTCACCCCGATTATTTCTTGATCGGTTTACGCGGACCCTTACGGGTACGTGCATTGGTCTTAGTACGCTGACCGCGAACTGGCAGACCACGACGATGGCGTAAACCACGATAGCAACCAAGGTCCATCAGACGCTTGATGCTCAGGGTGATTTCACGGCGCAGATCACCTTCAACAACGAATTTACCAACTGCTTCACGCAGCTGTTCAATTTGTTCTTCAGACAGCTCTCTGATCTTAACATTTTCAGCGATACCCGTTGAAGCGCAGATGGCTTTAGAACGGGTCTTGCCGATACCGAAGATCGAAGTTAATGCGATTACGGTATGTTTTTGATCAGGAATGTTAATGCCTGCTATACGGGCCACTATGCACTCCTATAATTAAATAAATGCGTCCCATGCTGAAAAGCCCGTTTTCAGGATACTCAAATGGTAACGCATCGACATACAAAAGATTGGCTGGCTAATCTAGCCAGCTCAACCCGACTTTGCAAGAAAAATATGTGACAATATCAGCCTTGGCGCTGTTTATGCTTTGGCTCGGCGCTGCAAATCACACGTACGACACCGTCGCGGCGGATGATTTTGCAGTTACGACATAATTTCTTGACGGAAGCACGAACTTTCATTTTTACTCTCCGTAACTTCTCAAGCGCCTGAATTAACGGCCGTAGCCTTTCAGGTTTGCTTTCTTCAATGCAGACTCATACTGACTCGACATCATCAGAGTTTGCACTTGAGCCATAAAGTCCATGATGACAACCACTACGATAAGCAGCGATGTGCCGCCAAAGTAGAAGGGAACCTTCATGGCATCACGCATGAACTCCGGGATCAGGCAGATAAAGGTAATGTACAGTGCGCCGATTAAGGTCAAACGTGTCATTACTTTATCGATATACTTCGCCGTTTGCTCTCCCGGACGAATTCCCGGTACGAATGCTCCAGACTTCTTCAAGTTATCAGCTGTTTCACGTGGGTTGAAAACCAACGCCGTGTAGAAGAAACAGAAGAAGATGATTGCAGTCGCATAGAGTAGCACATAAAGCGGCTGTCCTGGTTGCAAATACAGCGAAATTGTTGTCAGCCAGTTCCAACCGGTTCCGCCCCCGAACCATGACGCGATGGTTGCTGGGAACAGAATAATGCTGGAAGCAAAGATAGCCGGAATTACACCCGCCATATTCACTTTCAACGGTAAATGTGTGCTCTGTGCAGCATATACACGACGACCTTGCTGACGTTTAGCGTAGTTGACCACAATGCGGCGCTGGCCACGCTCAACGAAAATAACAAAGAACGTCACTGCAAATACAAGAACTGCAACCAACAGCAACAGGAGGAAGTGCAGGTCACCTTGCCGCGCTTGCTCGATGGTATGGCCAATGGCCGGCGGGAGACCCGCAACAATACCTGCGAAGATAATGATCGAGATACCGTTACCGATACCTCGTTCAGTAATCTGTTCGCCCAGCCACATCAGGAACATTGTCCCGGTAACCAGACTTACAACAGCGGTAAAGTAGAATGCGAAACCTGGATTCATTACCAGGCCTTGCATTCCAGGCATATTCGGCAGACCGGTAGCAATACCGATCGACTGGAATACAGCCAGAACCAGGGTGCCATAGCGAGTGTACTGGCTAATCTTACGACGACCAGCTTCACCCTCTTTCTTAATCTCGGCCAACGCGGGATGAACCACCGTCAGCAACTGGATAATAATAGAGGCCGAAATATACGGCATAATACCCAGTGCGAAGATTGAGGCACGACTGAGAGCACCACCAGAGAACATGTTGAACATTTCAATGATGGTGCCACGCTGTTGCTCAAGCAGTTTGGCAAGTACAGTGGCATCGATACCAGGGATTGGAATAAAAGAGCCAATACGGAAGACAATCAGTGCACCGATAACAAACAAAAGTCTGCGCTTCAGTTCACCAAAGCCACCTTTGGCACTTTGAAAATCTAATCCCGGTTGCTTTGCCATCTGCTACTTATTCCTCGATTTTACCGCCAGCAGCTTCGATTGCAGCACGCGCACCTTTAGTGACACGCAGACCACGAATCGTTACCGGTGCAGAAACTTCACCAGACAGAATCACTTTCGCGAACTCGATCTGAACACCGATGATGTTGGCTGCTTTCAGAGTATTCAGGTCAACAATACCGCCTTCAACTTTCGCCAGGTCAGATAGACGAACTTCTGCAGTGACCATTGCTTTGCGAGAGGTGAAACCGAATTTCGGCAGACGACGATACAGAGGCATCTGACCACCCTCGAAACCGCGACGTACGCCACCGCCAGAACGAGAGTTCTGACCTTTGTGACCACGACCACCGGTTTTACCGAGGCCAGAACCGATACCACGACCCAGACGCTTAGAAGCGTGTTTAGACCCTTCGGCCGGAGACAGAGTGTTTAAGCGCATCTCTTACTCCTCCACTTTCAGCATATAGGAAATCGCGTTAACCATACCGCGCACTGCTGGCGTGTCTTCACGCTCAACGGTATGACCAATACGACGCAGACCCAAGCCAACCAGAGTGGCTTTGTGCTTAGGCAGGCGGCCGATTGAACTGCGGGTTTGTGTAATTTTAATAGTCTTAGCCATCGTGATTACCCCAGAATTTCTTCAACGGATTTACCACGCTTGGCAGCGACCATTTCTGGAGAATTCATATTGCCCAGGCCATCGATAGTTGCACGAACCACGTTAATCGGGTTAGTAGAACCATACGCTTTAGCCAGAACGTTATGCACTCCAGCAACTTCTAAAACAGCGCGCATTGCACCGCCGGCGATGATACCGGTACCTTCAGAAGCTGGCTGCATGAACACACGAGAACCCGTGTGAGCACCTTTAACAGGGTGCTGCAGGGTGCCGTGAGTCAGCGCGACGTTAATCATGTTGCGACGGGCTTTTTCCATCGCTTTCTGGATCGCTGCTGGAACTTCACGCGCTTTACCGTAACCAAAACCAACGCGGCCGTTACCATCACCCACTACAGTCAGTGCGGTGAAGGAGAAAATACGACCACCTTTTACAGTTTTAGATACACGGTTTACCGCGATCAGTTTTTCCTGCAGTTCGCCAGCTTGTTTCTCGATGTTTGACATCTTAGACCTCTACCTTAGAACTGAAGGCCAGCTTCACGGGCAGCATCTGCCAGTGCCTGGACACGACCATGATATTGGAACCCGGAACGGTCGAAAGAAACATTAGTAATGCCTTTCTCGACAGCGCGCTCAGCCAGAGCTTTACCTACAGCTGCAGCAGCGTCTTTGTTACCGGTGTACTTCAGTTGTTCGGCAATAGCTTTTTCTACAGTAGAAGCAGCAACCAGAACTTCGGAACCGTTCGGGGCGATCACCTGTGCGTAAATATGACGCGGGGTACGATGTACCACCAGGCGAGTAGCACCCAGCTCTTTGAGCTTGCGACGTGCACGGGTCGCACGACGGATACGAGCAGATTTCTTATCCATAGTGTTACCTTACTTCTTCTTAGCCTCTTTGGTACGCACGACTTCGTCGGCGTAACGAACACCCTTGCCTTTGTAAGGCTCAGGACGACGGTAGGCGCGCAGATCCGCTGCAACCTGACCAATCAGCTGTTTATCAGCGCCTTTCAGCACGATTTCAGTCTGAGTTGGACATTCAGCAGTGATGCCGGCCGGCAGTGCATGGTCAACAGGGTGAGAGAAGCCCAGGGCCAAGCTCACAGAGTTGCCTTTAACAGCTGCACGATAACCAACACCAACCAGTTGCAGCTTCTTGGTGAAGCCTTCGGTAACACCGATAACCATGCCGTTCAGCAGCGCACGAGCAGTACCTGCCTGTGCCCAAGCGTCCGAGAAGCCTTCGCGTGGAGCGAAAGTCAGGGCGTTGTCTGCATGCTTAACTTCTACAGCACTGTTGATAGTACGAGTCAGCTCGCCGTTTTTGCCTTTGATCGAAACTTCCTGACCGTTGAGTTTTACCTCTACGCCCGCAGGAACAACGACAGGTGCTTTTGCAACACGAGACATTTTATCCTCCGATTACGCTACGTAGCAGATAATTTCGCCACCAAGACCAGCCTGGCGCGCTGCACGATCAGTCATGACACCTTTAGAGGTAGAGATTACAGCGATGCCCAGACCAGCCATTACTTTTGGCAGCTCATCTTTTTTCTTATAGATGCGCAGACCTGGACGGCTAACACGCTGAATGCTCTCTACCACAGCCTTGCCCTGGAAATACTTTAAAGTAACTTCCAGCTCAGACTTGATGTCGCCTTCGATTTTAAAATCTTCAATGTAGCCTTCTTCCTTCAGCACGTTGGCAATTGCCACTTTCAGCTTGGAGGAAGGCATAGAGACCGCAACTTTGTTCGCGGCCTGACCGTTACGGATACGGGTCAGCATATCCGCGATCGGATCTTGCATGCTCATCTGTGTTACTCCCGTGATTCAAATGGTGACAATTACCAGCTAGCCTTTTTCAGACCCGGGATTTCACCGCGCATTGCGGCTTCACGGACCTTGATACGGCTCAACCCAAACTTCCGCAGGAAACCGTGCGGACGACCTGTCTGACGGCAGCGGTTACGCTGACGGGAAGGGCTGGAATCACGCGGCAGACTCTGCAGCTTGAGAACGGCATCCCAACGATCTTCGTCGGATGCGTTCACATCAGAAATGATCGCTTTCAGTTCTGCGCGCTTAGCGAAGAACTTGTCTGCTAATTTCACACGCTTTACTTCGCGTGCTTTCATCGATTGCTTAGCCATTAAGTAACCCTACCTTACTTGCGGAACGGGAAGTCAAAGGCAGCCAGCAGAGCACGGCCTTCATCATCAGATTTCGCAGTAGTGGTAATGGTAATATCCAAACCACGAACGCGATCGACTTTGTCATAATCGATTTCTGGGAAGATGATCTGCTCACGAACGCCCATGCTGTAGTTACCGCGACCATCGAAAGACTTAGCAGACAAGCCGCGGAAGTCACGAATACGTGGTACAGCAATAGTGATCAGGCGCTCAAAGAACTCCCACATGCGCTCGCCGCGCAGAGTTACTTTACAGCCGATCGGATAGCCCTGACGGATTTTGAAGCCTGCAACTGATTTGCGTGCTTTGGTGATCAACGGTTTTTGACCGGAGATTGCTGCCAGGTCAGCTGCTGCGTTATCCAGCAGTTTCTTGTCAGCGATCGCTTCACCAACACCCATGTTCAGGGTGATCTTCTCGACCCGAGGGACTTGCATGACAGAATTGTAGCCGAACTCAGTCATGAGTTTCTGGACTACTTCGTCTTTGTAGTAATCATGCAGTTTCGCCATCGTACTACTCCAAATTACTTGATAGTTTCGCTATTAGACTTGAAGAAACGGACTTTTTTGCCTTCTTCGAATCTAAAGCCTACACGGTCAGCCTTGCCGGTTGCCGCATTGAAGATTGCAACGTTAGAAACCTGAATAGCAGCTTCTTTTTCAACGATGCCGCCTGGTTGGTTCAGAGCCGGAACCGGCTTCTGGTGTTTCTTAACCAGGTTGATACCTTCAACTATGACCTTACCAGAAGTCAGGACATTCTTTACTTTACCGCGTTTACCTTTGTCTTTACCGGTAATCACGATAACTTCGTCGTTACGACGGATTTTCGCTGCCATTGCTCGCTCCTTAGAGTACTTCTGGTGCCAGAGAGATAATTTTCATGAACTTTTCAGTACGAAGTTCACGAGTTACCGGCCCAAAAATACGCGTACCGATAGGCTGCTCGCTGTTATTGTTTAAAATAACGCATGCATTACCATCGAAGCGAATGACAGAACCGTCCGGGCGACGAACACCCTTCCTGGTGCGCACCACTACCGCCTTCAGGACATCACCTTTCTTAACTTTACCGCGAGGAATTGCTTCCTTGATGGTAACTTTAATGATGTCGCCGACGCCTGCGTAGCGACGGTGCGAGCCACCCAGAACCTTGATACACATTACGCGACGTGCACCGGAGTTGTCGGCGACGTTCAGCATAGTCTGTTCTTGGATCATTTTAGTGCTCCGCTAATGTCAACTACTACTTCGGGACCCAAACCTCAGGTCGTTAAAAAGCCCCATAATTGAGGGCGCGGCATTATAACACCGGTTCTCGCAGATGGGTAGAAAAAATGAACGGCTCAGACGAGCCGTTCATTTTATTTTTTAGAGGAAGCGGATTCTATTACAGAACCGCTTTCTCTACAACGCGAACCAGCGCCCAAGACTTAGTCTTAGACAGTGGACGGGTTTCGCGGATTTCTACCACGTCACCGATTCCACATTCGTTGTTCTCGTCATGGATGTGCAGCTTAGTCGTACGCTTGATGAACTTACCGTAGATCGGGTGTTTCACGACACGTTCGATAGCAACTACTGCAGATTTCTGCATTTTGTCACTAATTACACGACCCTGCAGAGTACGGATTTTATCGGTCATTACGCCGCCTTCTCAGTCAGTAAAGTCTTAACACGTGCAACATTACGACGCACTTGCTTCAGCAGATGGGTCTGCTGCAGCTGGCCGGATGCTGCCTGCATGCGCAGGTTGAATTGCTCACGCAGCAGGTTAAGAAGCTCAGCGTTCAGCTCTTCAACGCTTTTTTCACGCAGCTCATTTGCTTTCATTACATCACCGTCTTAGTAACAAAGGTGGTTTTGATAGGCAGTTTTGCTGCTGCCAGCTTGAATGCTTCACGGGCAAGCTCTTCCGGAACACCGTCCATTTCATACAGGACTTTACCCGGTTGGATCAGGGCAACCCAATACTCCACGTTACCCTTACCTTTACCCATACGCACTTCAAGCGGCTTCTCGGTGATCGGTTTGTCCGGGAATACACGGATCCAGATCTTACCTTGACGCTTAACTGCACGGGTCATAGCACGACGTGCTGCTTCGATCTGACGAGCAGTCAGACGACCACGGCCAACAGCTTTCAGACCGAAAGTACCGAAGCTGACATCCGTACCCTGCGCCAGACCACGGTTGCGGCCTTTGTGCACTTTACGGAATTTCGTACGCTTTGGTTGTAACATCAGCGACTCTCCTTACTTACGGCCTTTACGCTGCTGCTTTTTAGGTTGAGCAGCCGGTTCCGGTTGTTCAACAGCAGCCATACCACCCAGGATCTCACCTTTGAAGATCCATACCTTAACGCCGATTACACCATAAGTGGTGTGCGCTTCAGAGGTGTTGTAGTCAATGTCTGCACGCAGAGTGTGCAGTGGCACGCGACCTTCACGGTACCATTCGGTACGTGCGATCTCGGCTCCGCCCAAACGGCCGCTAACTTCAACTTTAATACCCTTCGCGCCCAGACGCATTGCGTTCTGAACAGCACGCTTCATCGCACGACGGAACATCACACGACGCTCCAGCTGTGAAGTGATGCTATCAGCAACCAATTTAGCGTCCAGTTCCGGTTTACGGACTTCGGCGATATTGATCTGTGCAGGAACGCCAGCGATTTTCGCTACGACCGTGCGCAGTTTTTCTACGTCTTCACCTTTCTTACCGATAACGATACCCGGGCGAGCGGTGTGAATGGTCACACGGATGCTCTTAGCCGGACGCTCGATAACGATACGAGATACAGACGCTTTAGCCAGTTCCTTAGTCAGGAACTGACGTACTTTAAAATCGCTGTCCAGGTTGTCAGCGAATTCTTTGGTGTTCGCAAACCAGGTAGAGTTCCATGGTTTTACAATACCCAGGCGAATACCATTAGGATGTACTTTCTGACCCATTGCTAGTCTCCAGAGTCTCAGCGATCGGACACAACCACAGTAATGTGGCTGGTGCGCTTCAGGATGCGATCTGCACGACCTTTCGCACGCGGCATAATGCGCTTCATGCTTGGGCCTTCGTCTACGAAGATTTTCGCGACTTTCAGATCGTCGATATCAGCGCCATCGTTGTGTTCGGCGTTCGCAATGGCAGATTCCAGGACTTTCTTAACCAACACAGCAGCTTTCTTGTTGGTGTAGGTCAGAATATCCAGAGCCTGCGACACTTTCTTACCGCGAATCAGGTCAGCAACAAGGCGGACCTTCTGAGCAGAAGAACGAGCATGGCGATGTTGAGCAATAGTTTCCATCTCTTCCTCCTACTTATTTCTTCTTGGCTTTCTTATCTGCAGCATGGCCGCGATAAGTACGTGTCGGTGCAAATTCACCCAGTTTGTGGCCGACCATTTCGTCGGATACAAAGACAGGAACGTGCTGACGACCATTATGGACAGCGATGGTCAAACCGATCATGTTAGGGAAGATCGTTGAACGACGGGACCAAGTGCGCAGGGGCTTCTTGTCACCGCTTTCCACCGCTTTCTCTACCTTCTTCAGCAAGTGCAGGTCAATAAAAGGACCTTTCTTGAGAGAACGTGGCATGGCTTATCCTCTAAAATTATTTGCTACGGCGACGTACGATAAATTTATCAGTACGCTTGTTGCTACGGGTCTTCTTACCTTTGGTCTGAACGCCCCACGGAGTTACCGGGTGCTTACCAAAGTTACGACCTTCACCACCACCGTGCGGGTGATCGACTGGGTTCATCGCAGTACCGCGAACGGTAGGACGAACACCACGCCAACGGGTTGCACCAGCTTTACCCAGAACGCGCAGCATGTGCTCAGCGTTACCGACTTCGCCCAGGGTTGCGCGGCAGTCGATTTCGACTTTACGCATTTCGCCTGAACGCAGACGCAGGGTTACGTAGGAACCATCACGCGCAACGATCTGCACGTAAGTACCAGCTGAGCGAGCAATCTGACCGCCTTTGCCTGGTTTCATTTCTACGTTGTGAACGGTAGAACCCACCGGGATGTTACGCATTGGCAGGGTGTTACCTGCTTTAATCGCAGCATCAACGCCAGATTGAACCTGATCACCAGCTTTCAGGCCTTTAGGGGCCAGGATGTAACGGCGCTCGCCATCTTTGTACAGAACCAGTGCGATGTTCGCAGAACGGTTCGGATCGTACTCAAGACGCTCAACAACTGCTGGGATACCATCTTTGTTGCGTTTGAAGTCAACAATACGGTAAGCCTGCTTGTGACCACCACCGATATGACGGGTAGTGATACGACCATTGTTGTTACGACCACCGGATTTGCTGTTTTTTTCTAACAGCGGAGCAAAAGGTTTGCCCTTGTGCAGCTCTGGGTTCACCACTTTAACTACGTGACGACGACCCGGAGATGTCGGTTTACATTTAACAACTGCCATTGTCTTTCTCCTCCGACTTACTCAGCGCCGCCGACGAAGTCCAGATTCTGGCCTTCCTTCAGGGTGACGTAAGCTTTTTTCCAGTCGCTACGACGACCGATACGCTGTCCGTGACGCTTAACTTTACCCTTAACAACCAGGGTGTTTACGTCTTTAACTTCAACTTCGAACAGCTTCTCAACAGCAGCAACGATCTCTGCTTTGGTCGCGTCTTTAGCAACTTTGAGAACGATGGTATTGCTTTTTTCCATCGCAGTAGATGCTTTTTCAGATACGTGCGGTGCACGTACGACTTTCAGCAGACGTTCTTCACGGATCATGCCAGCATCTCCTCAACTTGCTTAACTGCTTCCGCAGTCATAACGACTTTGTCGAAGGCGATCAGGCTAACTGGGTCGATACCTGCTGCATCACGCACGTCAACCTTGTACAGGTTACGCGCAGCCAGGAACAGATTCTCATCCAGTTCACCGGTGATGATCAGCACGTCTTCCAGCGCCATGTCTTTCAGTTTCTGTGCCAGCAGCTTAGTTTTAGGCGCTTCTACAGAGAACGTCTCGACAACGATCAGACGGTCCTGACGTACCAGTTCGGACAGGATGCTTTTCAGCGCGCCGCGGTACATCTTCTTGTTAACTTTTTGACTGTGGTCCTGTGGACGCGCAGCGAAGGTCACGCCACCTGAACGCCAGATCGGGCTCTTTACAGAACCTGAACGCGCACGGCCGGTACCTTTCTGGCGCCAAGGCTTTTTGCCTGAACCAGTTACTTCAGCACGAGTTTTCTGCGCACGAGTACCCTGACGAGCACCAGCGGCATAAGCAACAACAACCTGGTGAACCAGCGCTTCGTTGAAATCACGACCGAAGGTAGTTTCGGAAACAGTCAGCGCGCTCTGCGCGTCTTTCAGTACTAATTCCATTGCTATCCCCTTACGCCTTCACAGCTGGTTTAACAATCAGGTCGCTGCCGGTTGCACCCGGGACAGCACCTTTGACCAGCAGCAGGTTGCGCTCAGCGTCAACACGTACCACTTCCAGGCTCTGAACGGTTACGCGCTCGTTACCCAGTTGACCAGCCATTTTCTTGCCTTTGAACACTTTGCCCGGAGTCTGGTTCTGACCGATAGAACCCGGAACGCGGTGAGACAAGGAGTTACCGTGTGTAGCGTCCTGGGTACGGAAGTTCCAGCGCTTAACGGTACCTGCGAAACCTTTACCTTTAGAGGTACCGGTAACGTCTACTTTTTTAACGTCAGCGAAAATTTCAACACTGATGCTCTGGCCTACTGAGTACTCTTCACCTTCGGTGCGGAATTCCCACAGACCACGGCCAGCTTCAACGCCAGCTTTAGCAAAATGACCTGCTTCCGGCTTGCTCACACGGTTTGCTTTTTTAGCACCGGTGGTCACCTGGATAGCCTGGTAACCGTCGTTTTCCAGGCCTTTGACCTGAGTAACGCGGTTTGCTTCAACTTCGATTACGGTTACTGGGATTGAAACGCCATCTTCAGTGAAGATGCGAGTCATGCCCACTTTTTTACCGACTAAACCAATCATTGTATCAACCTCTCAATCGCTCGATGACCTGATTAACCCAGGCTGATCTGCACGTCAACACCGGCAGCCAGATCCAGACGCATCAGTGCATCAACGGTTTTTTCAGTTGGCTCAACGATGTCTACCAGACGCTTGTGAGTACGGATCTCGTACTGATCGCGCGCGTCTTTGTTAACGTGCGGAGAGATCAGAACGGTGAAACGCTCTTTGCGAGTTGGCAGCGGGATCGGACCACGTACCTGCGCACCAGTGCGCTTGGCAGTCTCAACGATTTCCGCGGTTGATTGATCGATCAGGCGATGATCAAACGCTTTAAGACGGATACGGATTCTTTGGTTCGACATGAGACCAAGGCTCCAAACATTTTATAAACGAAAAGAATTACTACCCACACCCATTACGATTGATGGAGGAGTGTAATCGTTCAGCATATAACTCCCCAATCGGGAGTATTGTCAGGTGATACATAGCTTGCTATCACCTGCGATTCTGCTCGAATCGCGCCATACCAATATCGGCAGGCCCGCGCATTATACGCAAATCAGTTCAGGAAGCAACCCGTGATGCGTTTTTAACCACATCAATTGCGGACTAAATACGAAAAAGCCTGTATGGGGCTCGATATTTCCCCCTACAGGCTCTGTGACATTGCTACAACGAAAGGGTTTTAGTCTGTGCTTTCTTCTTTTAATTGCGCCTGCAGGTAATTCTGCAAACCGAGTTTTTGAATCAGGTCGAGTTCTGTTTCCAGCCAGTCAATGTGATGCTCTTCCTCACCCAGAATCTCAATCATCATGTCGCGGCTGACGTAATCATGCACCTTGTCGGCATAGGCAATCGCTTCACGTAAATCCTTCGCCCCTTCTAACTCCAACGTCAGATCGGATTGCAACATTTCCGGGACATCTTCACCAATACGCAACCGGCCGAGATCCTGCAAATTTGGAATCCCTTCAAGGAAAAGAATGCGCTCGATGTATTTGTCCGCATGCTTCATTTCATCGATGGATTCGTGATACTCGACATCGTTGAGGCGAATAAGCCCCCAGTTTTTGAACATACGTGCATGAAGAAAGTACTGATTAATCGCAACCAGTTCATTCCCCAGCAGTTTATTGAGATGAGTTATGATTTTACTGTCGCCCTTCATTTTGCTTCCTCCGCTTCCAGGTAAATAGATCGTAGATGCGGATAAAAAGAAGTCAAAAAAACAGGACTGTTTTTGTGGTTATTGCCAGAGGCTGTCGAGTCGACCTAAGCGATTTCTTTGTACAGCGGTACCTTCTGCAGCTCATCATCCATAATCTCGCGCGCAAAACGGATGCACTTACCACACTGTTTTCCGATAGGAACCAGTTGACGAAGATGTTGGATCGATTTGGGCTGATAGCGACGCACTACTTCACGGAGGGTTTTGTCACTCACGGCATTACACAGACAGACGTACATTTACTGCGACTCCAGTACAAATTCTGATCAAAGTGTAAATGAGAATGGTTTTTATTTCAAACGTAGCTTTTGTGTGGGATTGGCTTGAGCGGTGAATTTCAGGCAAAAAAAAAGAGCACCGAAGTGCTCTCTTTTCGTGCTGCGGTGGCTACCTAAGCAACCACCGACATTAACGCAATTAAGCGAGAACTTCAGCAACAACGCCCGCACCAACAGTACGGCCGCCTTCACGGATTGCGAAACGCAGACCCTGGTCCATCGCGATTGGGTGGATCAGCTCAACGGTCATTTTCACGTTGTCGCCTGGCATTACCATCTCAACGCCTTCTGGCAGCTCAACGTTACCAGTCACGTCAGTAGTACGGAAGTAGAACTGTGGACGGTAGCCTTTGAAGAACGGAGTATGACGGCCGCCTTCGTCTTTAGACAGTACGTATACTTCTGATACGAACTTGGTGTGTGGCTTGATGGTGCCTGGCTTAGCCAGTACCTGACCACGCTGGATGTCTTCACGCTTGATACCGCGCAGCAGAACACCACAGTTTTCACCCGCCTGACCCTGGTCCAGCAGCTTACGGAACATTTCAACGCCAGTACAGGTAGACTTAACAGTCGCCTTGATACCAACGATTTCAACTTCGTCGCCCACTTTAACGATACCGCGCTCAACACGACCGGTTACAACAGTACCACGGCCTGAGATTGAGAATACGTCTTCGATTGGCAGCAG